>NZ_JAGHWV010000020.1:4516-86303 GCF_017746095.1 Xanthomonas sp. D-109 | reverse complement strand
GCGGCGCTGACTCCTACTCGTGCTTGCTGGCACTGCGGCTAAACGGCCTGCCGCACTCCGCTCTCACCTGCAACGATAGACCCTTATTTGACACAAGCGGCTTCAGCCGCGATGAGTGAAGCCGCATCACCTCCGAAGCAGCGCACGCGCGACGTCGAACGTCGCTGGCATTTCGTCGGGCGCATGCGTCTCCGGCGCACACGCCCTCTGTCGCACCCGCGCGCAAACCGCTAGCCTTTGCCGATGACGACTTCTCCGCTGCGTGTGTTGATCCATGGTGCGTCGGGCCGGATGGGCCAGGCGTTGTTGCGGCTGGCCGCGCAGGACCCGGCGCTGCAGGTGGTGGCCGCGGTGGTGCGGCGCGCGCCGGCGCAGCGGGTGATCGACGGCGTGCCGTACTTCGCCGCGGCCGAACTGGGCGGCGTGCCGGCCTTCGACGTGGCCATCGATTTCAGCCTGCCGCAGGGCTTCGACCCGGTGCTGGCCTTGTGCACGGCGCGGGGCGCGGCGCTGGTGTCCGGCACCACCGGGCTGGAAGACGCGCAGCGGCAGGCGCTGGCCGCCGCCGCCGAGCGCATTCCCTTGATCTGGGCGTCGAACTTCAGCCTGGGCGTGGCGGTGCTGCACGATCTGGTCGAGCGCGCCGCCGCGGCGCTGCCGGGCTGGGACTGCGACATCGTCGAATCGCATCACGTGCACAAGCAGGACGCGCCGTCCGGCACCGCGCTCACTCTGGGCGAGGCGGCCGCGCACGGCGGCGCGACCCCGCGCTACGCCAGCCTGCGCGCCGGCGACATCGTCGGCGAGCATCTGGTGCAGTTCGCCGGGCTCGGCGAGCGGGTCGAACTGGTGCACCGCGCCAGCAACCGCGACATCTTCGCCCGCGGCGCGCTGCATGCCGCCGCGCGCCTGCCGGGGCGTGCGCCCGGGGCCTACCGGCTGCGCGATCTGCTCGGCTGAACAGGCACTTCACCCAAACGGCTGGCGCGGACCGCCCCGCGCCGGTACAATTCTCGCTCGCCTGTTACCCATCGCCACGGACCCGGAGAAGCGCCGAGTTCGCGGTTTCTTGCAGCCTGCAAGTTGGTGGGGCAGGGTTCCTCTCTCCCCAAGGCGAACCCCGTGACTCAACCCGCAATCCTTGTCCTTGAAGACGGCACCGTGTTCGAGGGCGAATCCGTAGGCGCTGCCGGCCTGTCCGTCGGCGAAGTGGTGTTCAACACCGCCATGACCGGCTACCAGGAGATCCTCACCGATCCCTCCTACGCCCGCCAACTGGTCACGCTGACCTATCCGCATATCGGCAACACCGGCTGCACCGACCAGGACGACGAGGCCGCCCAGGTCTGGTCGGCCGGCCTGATCGTGCGCGACGTGCCGCGCCGCCCCAGCAACTGGCGCAACCAGGTGGCGCTGCCGGACTGGCTGATCCAGCGCGGCGTGGTCGCCATCGCCGGCATCGACACCCGCAAGCTGACCCGCATTCTGCGCGAGAAGGGCTCGCAAAACGGCGCGTTGATGGCCGGCGAGGTGAACGTGGACACCGCGCTGGACGCGGCGCGCAAGTTCCCGGGGCTCAAGGGCATGGACCTGGCCAAGGTGGTCTCCACCGACAAGGCCTATCCCTGGCGCGACGGCCAGCTCGACCTGGACAGCAACACCTTCGTGACGGCCGAGCCCAGGTTCAAGGTCGTTGCCTACGACTACGGGGTCAAGCTCAACATCCTGCGCATGCTCGCCGAGCGCGGCTGCGAGGTGACCGTGGTGCCGGCGCAGACGCCGGTCGCCGAGGTGCTGGCGATGAACCCGCACGGCGTGTTCCTGTCCAACGGCCCCGGCGACCCGGCGCCGTGCGACTACGCGATCGCCGCGATCAAGGAACTGCTGGCGCGCAAGATCCCCACCTTCGGCATCTGCCTGGGCCACCAGCTGCTGGCGCTGGCCGCCGGCGCGCAGACCCTGAAGATGGGCCACGGCCACCACGGCGCCAACCACCCGGTGCAGGACCTGGACAGCGGCCGGGTGATGATCACCTCGCAGAACCATGGTTTCGCGGTGGACGAGGCGACGCTGCCGGCCAACGTGCGCGTCACCCATCGCTCGCTGTTCGACGGCAGCAACCAGGGCATCGCGCTCACCGACGCGCCGGCCTTCAGCTTCCAGGGCCATCCGGAAGCCTCGCCGGGCCCGCGCGACGTGGCGCCGCTGTTCGATCGCTTCACAGCGCTGATGGCGGCCGCCGCCTGATGGTCGCCGCGCCGGCCATGCCGTCGCCGACCCGCCGCTGGCGGTGGCCGGCCACGGCGTTGCTGGTGCTGGCCGCGTATCCGGCCTTCGTGCTGGGCGCGGTGTATCCGCAATGGCTCAGCGCCGGCCTGCCGGGCGGGCGCGACGGCCCTGCCGATGCGTACCGCCACAGCCTGGCCAGCGCCGTGGTCGCCTACACCCTGTCGCCACGCTGCGTGGACTGGGTCACGGCGGTCATGGAGCGCGACGGCCACGGCAACGCCAGCCGGGCGATGGACGCCCACAACAACCGGATCGGCGCGCGCATCGGCGCCACCGCCAGCAGTTGGGCCGCGATGCAGCGCGAGGTTCGCGCCGCGGTCGACCATGGCGCGATCGATGCGCGTTTGCCCGATCAGATCACCTGGCGCGCCCCTGCGGCGTGGCAGGACCGCCTCTACTGAGAATCCCCCATGCCCAAGCGCACCGACCTCCAAACCATCCTCATCATCGGCGCCGGCCCGATCGTCATCGGCCAGGCCTGCGAGTTCGACTACTCCGGCGCGCAGGCGTGCAAGGCGCTGCGCGACGAGGGCTACCGCGTGGTGCTGGTCAACAGCAACCCGGCCACGATCATGACCGACCCGAACATGGCCGACGCCGTGTACATCGAGCCGATCAACTGGCAGACGGTCGAGAAGATCATCGCCAAGGAAAAACCCGATGCGCTGCTGCCGACCATGGGCGGGCAGACCGCGCTGAACTGCGCGCTGGACCTGGCCGACCACGGCGTGCTGGAGAAGTACGGCGTCGAACTGATCGGCGCCAAGCGCGAGGCCATCCGCATGGCCGAAGACCGCGAGCTGTTCCGCGTGGCGATGGGCGAGATCGGCCTGGAATGCCCGAAGGCGGCGGTGGCGCACACCCTGGAAGAGGCGCTGGAGATCCAGGCCACGGTCGGCTACCCGACCATCATCCGCCCCAGCTTCACCCTCGGCGGCAGCGGCGGCGGCATCGCCTACAACCGCGAAGAGCTGATCGAGATCGTCGGCCGCGGCCTGGAACTGTCGCCGACCAGCGAAGTGCTGGTCGAGGAGTCGGTGCTGGGCTGGAAGGAGTTCGAGATGGAAGTGGTCCGCGACACCGCGGACAACTGCATCATCGTCTGCTCGATCGAGAACCTGGACCCGATGGGCGTGCACACCGGCGACTCGATCACCGTGGCCCCGGCGCAGACCCTGACCGACAAGGAATACCAGCGCCTGCGCGATGCTTCGATGGCGGTGCTGCGCAAGATCGGCGTGGACACCGGCGGCTCCAACGTGCAGTTCGGCATCAATGCGCAGACCGGCCGCGTGGTGGTGATCGAGATGAACCCGCGCGTGTCGCGCTCCTCGGCGCTGGCCTCCAAGGCCACCGGCTTCCCGATCGCCAAGGTCGCGGCCAAGCTGGCGGTGGGCTACACCCTGGACGAACTGAAGAACGAGATCACCGGCGGGCTGACCCCGGCCTCGTTCGAGCCGTCGATCGACTACGTGGTCACCAAGATCCCGCGCTTCGCCTTCGAGAAGTTCCCGCAGGCCGACGCGCGCCTGACCACGCAGATGAAGTCGGTGGGCGAGGTGATGGCGATGGGCCGCACCTTCTCCGAATCGCTGCAGAAGGCGCTGCGCGGCCTGGAGACCGGCAAGATCGGGCTGGACCCGACCGGGCTGGACCTGAGCAGCGAAGACGACCTGGCCACGCTCAAGCGCGAGCTGAAGGCGCCCGGCCCGGAGCGGCTGTTCTACGTCGCCGACGCCTTCCGCGCCGGCATGAGCGTGGAGCAGGTGCACGCGCTGTCGTTCATCGATCCCTGGTTCCTCGACCAGATGGAAGACCTGATCGCGCAGGAAGCGCAACTGGCCGCCGACGGCCTCGGCGCGCTGGACGCCAAGCGCCTGCGCACGCTCAAGCGCGCCGGTTTCTCGGATGCGCGCCTGGCGCAGCTGACCGGCACCAACGAGGCGGCGGTGCGCGCACTGCGCCGCGCGCACAAGGTGCGCCCGGTGTACAAGCGGGTGGACTCGTGCGCGGCCGAGTTCGCCACCAGCACCGCCTACCTGTACTCGACCTACGAGGACGAGTGCGAGGCCGCACCGAGCGACCGCGACAAGATCATGATCCTCGGCGGCGGTCCCAACCGCATCGGCCAGGGCATCGAGTTCGACTACTGCTGCGTGCACGCGGCGCTGGCGCTGCGCGAGGACGGCTACGAGACCATCATGGTCAACTGCAATCCGGAGACCGTGTCCACCGACTACGACACCTCCGATCGCCTGTACTTCGAACCGCTGACCCTGGAAGACGTGCTGGAGATCGTCGAGCTGGAGCAGCCCAAGGGCGTGATCGTGCAGTACGGCGGGCAGACCCCGCTGAAGCTGGCGCGCGCGCTGGAAGCCAACGGCGTGCCGGTGATCGGCACCTCGCCGGACTCGATCGACCTGGCCGAGGACCGCGAGCGCTTCCAGCAGCTGGTCGACAAGCTGGGCCTGAAGCAGCCGCCGAACCGCATCGCCCGCAACGCCGAGGAAGCGCTGGTGCTGGCGCGCGAGATCGGCTACCCGCTGGTGGTGCGCCCGAGCTACGTGCTCGGCGGCCGCGCCATGGAAATCGTCTACGGCGAATCCGACCTGGCGCGCTACGTGCGCGATGCGGTCAAGGTCTCCAACGATTCGCCGGTGCTTCTGGACCGCTTCCTCGACAACGCGGTGGAAGTGGACGTGGACATCATCGCCGACCATAGCGGCCAGGTGCTGATCGGCGGCGTGATGGAGCACATCGAGGAAGCCGGCGTGCATTCGGGCGATTCGTCCTGCTCGCTGCCGCCGTACTCGCTGTCGCCGGCCACCCAGACCGAGCTGCGCCGCCAGGTGGTCGAACTGGCCAAGGCGCTGAACGTGGTCGGGCTGATGAACACCCAGTTCGCGGTGCAGGTCAACGATGCCGGCGACGACATCGTCTACCTGCTGGAAGTGAACCCCCGCGCCTCGCGCACGGTGCCGTTCGTGTCCAAGGCGATCGGCGTGCCGCTGGCCAAGATCGCCGCGCGCTGCATGGCCGGCAAGACCCTGGCCGAGCAGGGCGCGCTGAAGGAGATCGTGCCCGACTACTACTCGGTGAAGGAGGCGATCTTCCCGTTCGCCAAGTTCCAGGGCGTCGATCCGATCCTCGGCCCGGAGATGCGTTCCACCGGCGAGGTGATGGGCGTGGGCCGCAGCTTCGGCGCGGCGTTCGCGCGTGCGCAGGAAGCCGGCGGCATCAAGGCGCCGCCGCTGGGCAAGGCCTTCGTGTCGGTGCGCGATCCGGACAAGCAGCGCGTGCTGCCGGTGGCGCAGGCGCTGGTCGAGCGCGGCTACACCCTGGTCGCCACCCGCGGCACCTGCGCCTGGCTGCAGCAGCACGGCCTGCAGTGCGAGCAGGTAAACAAGGTCGCCGAAGGCCGCCCGCACATCGTCGATCTGATCAAGAACGGCGAAATCGTGTATATCGTCAACACCACCGAGGGCCGGGCGGCGATCTCCGACTCGTTCTCGATCCGTCGCGAAGCCCTGCAGCATCGCGTCACCTATTCGACCACGGTCGCCGGCGCGCGTGCGCTGGTGCATTCACTGGAATTCCGCGGCACCGGTCCGGTCTGGGCGCTGCAGGAACTGCACAAGGAGCTGGAAGCGTGAGAGCCCCGATCACCATGCAAGGCGCGCAGCGGTTGCGCGAGGAACTGGATCACCTGAAGTCGGTCAAGCGTCCCGAGGTCATCACCGCGATCGCCGAGGCGCGTGCGCATGGCGATCTCAAGGAAAACGCCGAGTATCACGCCGCGCGCGAGCAGCAGGGCTTCATCGAAGGCCGCATCAAGCAGTTGGAAAGCGAGCTGTCGCACGCCGAGGTCATCGACGTCAGCAAGCTGGCGGTCGGCAGCAAGGTGGTGTTCGGCGCCACCGTGACCCTGGCCGACGTCGAGACCGACGAGGAGAAGCGCTACCAGTTGGTCGGCGACCTGGAAGCGGACATCAAGCTTGGCCTGATCGCGATCTCCTCGCCGCTGGCGCGCGCGCTGATCGGCAAGATGGAAGGCGACAGCGTCAGCATCGACGCCCCCGCCGGTCGCCGCGAGTACGAGATCGTCAGCGTCGCCTACGTCGGCTGATCCGATGGCGGTTGCCACCTTGCTGTTGCCGGAGCGGGTCCGCCTGGCCGGCGCTGTGCTGGCCGGCGAGGTGGCGCGCGCGTTCGGCCGCGCCGACCGCACGCAGGCCGCGCCGGGCGGCGAGGCGCAGTTGCGCCGCCATTTCGCGTTGGCGGAAGCATCGCTGCCGGCGGCGGCGTTGACCCGGCAACTGGACGCCGGCGATGCCGGCGATGGCCTGTGGCTGCGCGCCGATCCCGCCTACGTCGTGCCGGACATGCAGGGCGCGCGGCTGATGGCGCATGGCGACATGCTGCCGCTCGACGCGGTGGACCTTGACGCGTTGTTGCCGGCGGTGCAGGCGCTGTTCGCCGAGAGCGGGCTGACCCTGGACGCGCCCGATCCGACTCGCTGGTACCTGCGCCTGCCAGCCGACAGCGTGCTGCCGGTGTTCGCGGCGCCGGCGCAGGTGCTCGGCGCGGACCTGTTCGATCACCTGCCGCAGGGCGAGGACGCGCGCCGCTGGCGTGCGTTGCTGACCGAGGCGCAGATCGTGCTGCACCAGCATCCGTGGAACCGCGAACGCGTCGCCCGCGGGCAGCCGGCGATCAATTCGCTGTGGTTCTGGGGCGGCGGCCGCCTGCCGGCCACGGTCGGCACCGCGCATGCGCAGGTGCGCAGCCGCGATCCGCTGTTGCGCGCGCTCGCCCAGGCCGCCGGCGTCGCCGACGCACAGGCGCCGCGGGTCGATGCGCTGGTCGACCTGCGCCAGCTGCGTGCGCCCGAGCAGTTCGTCGGCGAGGTGGTACAGCCGCTGCTGCAGGCGCTGCGCGATGGCGAACTGCAGCAGCTGCAACTGGATTTCGAGGACGGCACCTGTTTCCGCATCGCCCCCGCGCAACGCTGGCGCCTGTGGCGGCGGCCGCTGTCGCGCCTGGACGCATGAGTTCCAGCGCGCGCATCGTGCGGCGGCCCGCGGCGGCCGCGGCCGGCCCGTGGCACGAGGCGACGTTGCCGCTGCTGCGGCGCATCTACGCCGCGCGCGGCGCGCACGACAGTGGCCTGGCGCAGCCCAAGTTGGCGCAGTTGCTGCCGCCGGATGCGCTGAGCGGCATCGACGCCGCGGTGGAATTGCTGGCTGAAGCCATCGCAGCGGGCAAGCGCATCCTGGTGGTCGGCGATTTCGATTGCGACGGCGCCACCGCCTGCGCGGTGGCGGTACGCGGGCTGCGCCTGCTCGGCGCCGCGCAGGTGCTGCACGCGGTGCCCAACCGCATGGTCCATGGCTACGGGCTGTCGCCGGCGCTGGTCGCCGAACTGGCGCCGTTGCAGCCGGACCTGCTGGTGACGGTGGACCACGGCATCGCCTGCCATGCCGGCGTCGCCGCGGCCAAGGTGCTGGGCTGGCAGGTGCTGGTCACCGACCACCACCTGCCGGGTCCGGCCTTGCCGCCGGCCGATGCCATCGTCGATCCGAACCTGGCCGGCGACGCCTTCCCGAGCAAGATGCTGGCCGGCGTCGGCGTGATCTTCTACGTGCTGCTGGCGCTGCGCCGGCACCTGCGCGCGCACGGTGCGTTCGCCGCCGCGCCGCCGGACTTGGGCGTGCTGCTGGATCTGGTCGCGGTCGGCACCGTCGCCGATCTGGTGCCGCTGGATCCGAACAACCGCGCGCTGGTCTCGGCCGGCCTGCGCCGCCTGCAGCGCGGCGAGGGCTGCATCGGCCTGCGCGCCCTGATCGAGGCCAGCGGCCGCGACCCGGCACGGCTCAGCGCCAGCGACATCGGCTTCGCCCTTGCCCCGCGGCTCAACGCCGCCGGCCGGCTCGAGGACATGGCCCTGGGCATCGAACTGCTGTTGTGCGAGGACCCGCAGCAGGCGCGCGCGATCGCCGCGACGTTGGAAGAAATCAACGCCGAGCGCCGCGCGGTGCAGCAACAGATGACCGACGAGGCCGAGGCGGTGGTGGCCAAGGCGCTGCTGGCCGCACCCGAGCAGCCGCCGGTGGCGGTGTGCCTGTTCGATGCGCAGTGGCATCCCGGCGTGATCGGCCTGGTCGCCTCGAAGATGAAGGACCGCCTGCACCGGCCGGTGATTGCCTTCGCCCCGGCCGAGCCGGGCAGCACCCAGTTGCGCGGCTCGGCGCGCTCGATTCCCGGCTTCCACATCCGCGACGCGATGGCGGCGGTGGAGGCGCAGCGGCCGGGCCTGATGGAGAAGTTCGGCGGCCACGCCATGGCCGCGGGCCTGAGCCTGCCGCAGGACGCGCTGGCCGAGTTCGAACAGGTGTTCCGTGCGCATGCGCTGGCGAGCCTGGACGCGGAACTGCTGCAGGCCGAACTGCTCAGCGACGGTGTGCTGGAGCCGCACGAGCTCGACCACCGCCATGCCGAGGCGCTGCGCCAGGGCGGGCCATGGGGGCAGGGCTTCCCCGAGCCGCTGTTCGATGGCGAATTCGAGGTGCTGCAGTGGCGCGTGCTGAAGGAGCGCCACCTCAAGCTGAGCTTGCGCTGTCCTGGCCGCGCCGCGCCCTTGAACGCGATCCACTTCAACGGCTGGCACGGCCGCGAACCCGGCCGCCGCGTGCACATCGCCTATCGCCTTGTCGCCGACGACTACCGCGGTGGCGATGCGGTGCAATTGGTGGTGGAGCACTGTGTGCCGTTGGATGGCTGAGCAGTTGGCGGTCTGACGCTGCGGGTGGTGCCGCACCCTCACCCCAACCCCTCTCCCGCAGGGAGAGGGGCTTTGGCTTTTCCCTTCTCCTCCCGGGAGAAGGTGCCCCGCAGGGGCGGATGAGGGTACGGGCGCAGCCTCGCATCGCCGAAGCACCGCGCCCTGTGCCGCACCCTCACCCCAACCCCTCTCCCGATGGGAGAGGGGCTTTGGCTTTTCCCTTCTCCCACCGGGAGAAGGTGGCCCGAAGGGCCGGATGAGGGTACGGGCGCAGCCTCGCATCGCCAAAGCGCCGCGCCTTGCGCCGCACCCTCACCCCAACCCCTCTCCCGGAGGGAGAGGGGCTTCGCTGTTCCTTCTCCCACCCGGGAGAAGGTGCCCCGCAGGGGCGGATGAGGGTACGGGCGCAGCCTCGCATCGCCGAAGCACCGCGCCCTGTGCCGCACCCTCACCCCAACCCCTCTCCCAGGGGGAGAGGAGCTTTGGCGTCTCCCTTCTCCCTCCGGGAGAAGGTGCCCCGCAGGGGCGGATGAGGGTACGGGGCGCAGCCTCGCATCGCCGAAGCACCGCGCCCTGTGCCGGACCCTCACCCCAACCCCTCTCCCGATGGGAGAGGGGCTGCGCGTCGCCTGAGGTCTGGATGTACACAAGCAACCCCATCGCGCCACGGCGGACGTTCAAGCCGTACCGTCCCATCAAGGAGCGATCCATGCCGTCCACCATGCGCAGGAATGTTTGCGTGTTGTTGCTTTCGTTGTCGCTACTCGCCGCGGTCCCGGCCGGGGCGCAGTCCGCGCCGCAGCGGCAATTGGTGGCGCCGTTGCTGCACACCGACGCCGGCGAACGACCGGTCGAGCTGCGCTCGGCGACAGTGCGTGCGCAGGCCGCCGCCGGCCTGGCCGAGACCACGGTCGAACTGGAGTTCTTCAATCCCAACGCGCGCGTGCTGGAAGGGCAACTGACGTTCCCGCTGCGCGAGGGGCAGCAGCTCAGCGGTTTCGCCCTGGACATCGAAGGGCAGATGCGCGACGCGGTGCCGGTGCCCAAGGCGCGCGGGCGCCAGGTGTTCGAGGCGGTTGAGCGGCGCGGCGTGGATCCGGGCCTGCTCGAGCAGACCGCCGGCAACCAGTTCCGGCTGCGCGTCTACCCGCTGCCGGCGCACGGCAGCCGCCATGTACGCCTGGTCTATCGCGAATCGCTACAGCGCACCGCCGCCGGCTGGCAGTGGCGCTTGCCATTGGCGTATGCGGCCGGCGCGCGGTCGCTGCAGGTAGCGCTGAGCACGCAGGCCGCGCCCGCCGAGCGTGCCGTGGTGGCGTCCGGCATGCGTCTGCTGCCGACAGCGGACGGCGGCTACGCCGCGTCCTGGTCCGGCAGTCCGTCGCAGTTGCCGCCGGAGCTGGTGCTGTCGCTGCGCGCGGGCGCCACACCGCGCGTGGCGACCGGTATCCACGATGGCCGGCGCTACTTCCAGGCGCTGGTGCCGATCGCCGACCTGCATGGCCCGCGTCCGCTGCCGCAGCGCATCGGCCTGCTGTGGGATGCGTCCGGATCGGCGCGGCAGCGCGACATCCCCGCCGAACTGGCCTTGCTGCAGCGCTATTTCGCCGCGGTCGGCACGGCCCAGGTCGATCTGATCGTGTTGCGCGACCGCGCCTCGGCGTCGCGCAGGTTCCACGTGCGCAATGGCGACTGGAGCGCCCTGAAGGCGGCTTTGCAGGCCGAGCAGCCCGACGGCGCCAGCGCGCTGGGGGCCTGGCAAGCGGCGCCCCACGTGCAGGAGTATCTGCTGTTCAGCGATGGCCTGGGCAATTACGGCGCGCAGGCCATGCCGACGCTGGCGCCGACACAGCGTCTGTATGCGATCGACTCGGCCGGTGTGCACGCCGATGCCGCGCGCCTGGCGGCGATCGCGGAGGCACGCGGCGGACGCGCGATCGCGCTGGACGGACTGCAGGGCGTCCAGGCTGCCAGCGAACGCTTGTTGCAGCGTGGCGGCGAACTGGTCGCGATGGACGGCACCCAGGTCGCCGATCTGGTCGCCGACGCGCGCGACGCCGACGATGGCTACATGCGCGTCGCCGGACGCCTGCTCGGGTCCGATGCGAGCCTGCACCTGGAGATCGCCACGGCCGCCAGCACGCGGCACCTGCACCTGCCGCTGCGCGCGGCGGATGACGTTCCCGGCGACCTGATCCCGGGCGCATGGGCGCGCGCCATGCTGCGCAGCCTGTCTGCCGATCCGCTGGGTGCGTCCGCGCGCCGCCAGGCACTGGCCACACGCTTCGGCCTGGTCAGCGCCGACACCTCGCTGCTTGTGCTGGAGAACGTCGACGACTACGTCCGCTACGGAATCCCGGCACCCCCGGCGCTGCGCGCGGCGGTGGCGGCTGCGCAGGCGCGGCAGCAGAAGATGCAAGGCCAGACGCGCGAGCGACGCATCGACGAGATCGCCGAGGCGTTCGCGCAACGCATCGCCTGGTGGCAGCGGCGCTTTCCCAAGGATGCGCCGCCAACGGCCATCGTCGTTGCTGAAGACGCCGACCAGCGGATGCAGGCCACGTCCGGTGCGCCGCCGCCCATTGCCCTTGCAGCACCTGCGCCGATGCCCGCGGCCGCACCTGCATCCGCGCCGCTGGAACTGAATATCGTCGGCGGTTCGTCCGCTACGCCCGGCGACGCTGCCGCGTCGGCGGCGGCGCGCGAGCGCGTGGCGTCTGCGGCCACCATCTCCCTGGCCCTGCAGCCCTGGCAGCCGGATTCGCCGTATGCGCGGCGCCTGCGTGCGGCCGCGGCGGACGCGGTGTATCCGTTGTATTTGAGCGAACGCGCCGCACACGCCGACAGCGTCGCGTTCTACCTGGACGTGGCCGACGTGCTGTTCGCGCGTGGCCAGCGCGACCTGGCGCTGCGGGTGCTGTCCAACCTGGCTGAGCTGCAACTGGAAAATCGCCACGTGCTGCGTGTGCTCGGCTACCGGCTGCTGCAGGCCGGTCGCGCCGATCTGGCGGTGCCGGTGTTCGAGCAGGTGCTGCGGCTGGGCGAGGAGGAGCCGCAGAGTTTCCGCGACCTGGGCCTCGCCTATGCCGCGCGCGGCAACGCGCAGGCGGCGATCGCGCAGTTGTACCAAGTGGTGGTGCGCGACTGGGACACGCGCTTCGACGGGGTGAGCATGATCGCGCTCAACGAACTGAACGCGATCGTGGCGCGGGCGCCGCGGCCGCTGGACACCGGCTTCGTCGATCCACGGCTGCTGCGCAACCTGCCGCTGGACCTGCGCGTGGTGCTGAACTGGGACAGCGACAACAGCGACATGGACCTGTGGGTGACCGACCCCAATGGCGAGCGCTGCTACTACGGCAACCGCGCGACCTACCAGGGCGGCCAGCTGTCGCCGGACTTCACCGGCGGCTACGGGCCGGAGGAGTTCTCGCTGCGCACCGCCAAGCCCGGCAAGTACAAGGTGGAAGCGAACTTCTTCGGCGAGCGCCAGCCGCTGGTCACCGGTGCCACCACCTTGCACCTGCAACTGAGCACGGGCTGGGGCACGGCCGCGCAGCGCGACCAGCAGGTGACGCTGCGCCTGACAGAGCGCAAGGAGACGGTGCTGGTCGGCGAGTTCGAGGTGCGCTGATCCGCCCAAGGCGCGCCGGTGCGGTCATGCCGGCGCGCTACACTTTGCCGATGTCAGCCCGCTCCGGCGCCAGCGCCTATTCCCGTTTCCAGCCCTGGCGCCGCAGTTTCGAGATCGGCTTCTGGGTGGCACTCACCCTGATCAACGCCACCGCCAACAGCATCACGGTACTGATCGACATCCGCACCACCGGGTTGCACTTCGCCGCCTGGGAGCCGGTGGTCTGGGAGTGGTCCAGCCAGCTGATGTTCCTGCTGATCGTGCCGCTGGTGGTGCTGCTGACCCGGCGCTACCCGCTGCACTGGGACACCTGGCGGCGCCGGCTGCCGGGCTACCTGCTGGGCAGCGTGGCGCTGTCGGTATTGCATGTGGTGGGGATGGTGGCCCTGCGCAGCCTGGTCTACCGCCTGCAGGGCCAGCACTACGATTTCGGCCCGTGGCCGCAGGGCCTGGCCTACGAGTATCTGAAGGACGTGCGCAGCCTGGCCTCGATCGCGCTGTGCGTGGAGATGTACCGGTTCCTGTTGCGGCGCTGGCAGGGCGAGGCGGCGCTGCTCGGCGCGCCCGACGCCGGCCCGCCGGTGGGCTCGCTGGAACGGCCGGAGCGCTTCCTGGTGCGCAAGCTGGGCCGCGACTTCCTGGTCGCCGCCGCCGACATCGAGTGGCTGCAAGCCTCGGGCAACTACGTCAACCTGCGCGTGCGCGGGCACGACTACCCGCTGCGCAGCACCATGGCCGCGATCGAGGCGCGGCTGGATCCGGCGCGGTTCGTGCGCATCCACCGCAGCTACATCGTCAACCTGGCCAGCGTGGTCTCGATCGAGCCGCTGGAGGCGGGCGAGGCGCGCGTGCATCTGCGCGACGGCAGCCAGGTCCCGTGCAGCCGCCGCTACCGCGCCGGGCTGCGGGTGGCGGCCGGGGAGGGCGAGGCCGCCCCCGTCGAGTAGGCGGGGGGCGCTGTGGCGCGGCGGCCGGAATTGCTAGAATCGCGCTCTTGTCTGCCGGAAACGCCGCAATGATCGAACTCAATCCGATTCGCCACCGCATCGCCGATCTGTCCGATCGGGTGCTGTCGCTACGGGGGTTTCTTTGACTACGACGCCAAGAAGGAGCGTCTAGAGGAAGTCACCCGGGAGCTGGAAAGCCCCGACGTCTGGAACGACCCCGAACGCGCCCAGGGCCTGGGCCGCGAACGCGCCAGCCTGGAGAAGACCGTCGGCGGCATCGCCAGCGTGCTCGATGGCCTGAACGAGTCGCTGGAATTCCTGGAACTGGCCGAAAGCGAGAACGACGAGGCCACCGCGCAGGCGGTGCTGGCCGACGTCGACCGCTTCCAGGCGCAGGTGGAGAAGCTGGAATTCCAGCGCATGTTCTCCGGGCAGATGGACGCCAGCAACGCCTTCGTCGACATCCAGGCCGGCGCCGGCGGCACCGAGGCCCAGGACTGGGCCGAGATCCTGCTGCGCATGTACCTGCGCTGGTGCGAGTCGCGCGGCTGGAAGACCGAGCTGATGGAAGTCTCCGGCGGCGAAGTGGCCGGGATCAAGTCGGCCACGCTGCGCGTGGAGGGCGACTTCGCCTATGGCTGGCTGAAGACCGAGACCGGCGTGCACCGGCTGGTGCGCAAGTCGCCGTTCGACTCGGACAACCGCCGCCATACCAGCTTCACCTCGGTGTTCGTGTCGCCGGAAGTGGACGACAACATCGACATCGACATCAATCCGGCCGACCTGAAGACCGACGTGTACCGGTCCTCCGGCGCCGGCGGCCAGCACGTCAACAAGACCGAGTCGGCGGTGCGCATCACCCACGTGCCCACCGGCATCGTGGTGGCCTGCCAGACCGGGCGCAGCCAGCACCAGAACCGCGACAACGCGATGAAGATGCTGGCCGCCAAGCTGTACGAGTTGGAGATCCAGAAACGCAACGCCGAGCGCGATGCGGTGGAGGCGACCAAGTCCGACATCGGCTGGGGCAGCCAGATCCGCAACTATGTGCTCGACCAGAGCCGGATCAAGGACCTGCGCACCGGCGTGGAGCGCTCGGACACCCAGAAGGTGCTCGATGGCGACCTGGACGAGTTCGTCGAGGCCAGCCTCAAGTCCGGCCTGGAAGCCGGCGCGAAACGCAGCGACGCCTGAACCGGCGGCCTCCGTCCTGGCGACGGAGGCCGTGCGGCGGCACACGGCCGCGTCGGCTGGTGCATTCTTTCCCTTCCTCACGCATCCCCCATCCCATGACCGAGCAGACCCCCGCGCCGTCCCTTCCCGTCGACGAGAACAGCCTCATCGCCGAACGGCGCGCCAAACTCGCCGCGCTGCGCGCGCAGGGCGTGGCCTATCCGAACGATTTCCGCCGCAGCGACTTCGCCGGCGATCTGCAGGCCGAGTTCGCCGACACCGAGCGCTGGACCGCCGAGGCGCTGGAGGCCCAGGGCCGCAGCCTGCGCCTGGCCGGGCGCCTGCTGGCCAAGCGGGTGATGGGCAAGGCCAGCTTCGTGCAGCTGCAGGACGAGTCCGGGCGCATCCAGCTGTTCCTGCAGGCCAACGCCCTGGGCGAGGCCTACGACGCCTTCAAGGGCTGGGACATCGGCGACATCATCGGCGTGGAAGGCGGGCTGACCCGCACCAAGACCGGCGAGCTGTCGATCAAGGCCACCGGGCTGCGCCTGCTGACCAAGGCGCTGCGGCCGCTGCCGGACAAGTGGCACGGCCTGTCGGACGTGGAACAGCGCTACCGCCAGCGCTATGTGGACCTGATCGTGTCGCCGGAGGCGCGCGAAGTGTTCGTCAAGCGCTCCAAGATCATCCGCGCCATGCGCGCCTGGCTGGACGCGCGCCGCTTCCTGGAAGTGGAGACGCCGATGATGCACTACATCCCCGGCGGCGCCACCGCCAAGCCGTTCACCACCCACCACAACGCCCTGGACCTGGACCTGTACCTGCGGGTGGCCCCGGAGCTGTACCTGAAGCGCCTGGTGGTCGGCGGCCTGGAACGGGTCTACGAAATCAACCGCAATTTCCGCAACGAAGGCGTCAGCACCCGGCACAATCCGGAATTCACCATGATGGAGCTGTACGAGGCCTACGCCACGTACCACGAGGTGATGGACCTGACCGAGAACGTCATCCGCGACGTCGCCCGCGAGGTGCTGGGCACCACCCAGGTCCACTGGGACGGCGCCGACATCGACCTGGCGCCTGCGTTCCGTCGTTGGCGCATGGACGAGGCGGTGCGCCACCACAACCCGGAGATCAGCGCCGCCGACTGCACCGATCGCGAGGCCCTGCTGCGCCACTGCGAGCGGCTCAAGATCCGCACCAAGCCGTCCTACGGCTGGGGCAAGCTGCTGCTGGAGATCTTCGAGGCCACGGTCGAGCACACCCTGATCCAGCCCACCTTCATCACCGACCACCCGGTCGAGGTGTCGCCGCTGGCCCGTTCCAGCGACACCGAGCCGGGCTACACCGACCGCTTCGAGCTGTTCATCAACGGCAAGGAAATCGCCAACGGCTTCTCCGAGCTCAACGACCCGGAGGACCAGGCGGCGCGGTTCCAGGCCCAGGTGGCGGCGAAGGAGGGGGGCGACGACGAGGCCATGCATTTCGACGCCGACTACATCCGGGCGCTGGAAGTGGGGCTGCCGCCGACCGGCGGCCTGGGCATCGGCATCGACCGGCTGGTAATGTTGCTCACCGGCAGCAGCTCAATCCGTGACGTGCTGCTGTTTCCGTATATGCGTCCGGAGGCTTAACCTAGCCGCGGACGAGGTGGTGCGGTTCTTGCACTAGGCGTTGCACGCAAAAGGAAGTGAGGTGGACGCGCCGGGTGACCCCGCGCCGGTGCGTTCCCGTTGTCGTCTCAGCAGCCCGCGCAGATGCGACGGGCGGAGGATTGCAGATGCATGATGCCAGCATGAGCCTCTCCGGCGCGTCCTCGAACGGGGACCGTCTCCACTGGGCGGACGGAAGCGACAATCGTTTGAACATCGTCATCGTCGACGATCAGACCTCCGCGCGCACGATGCTGCGGCATGTCATCGAGGACATCGCCCCGGAACTGACCGTACGCGACTTCGGCGACTCGCAGGCCGCGCTGGCCTGGTGCGAGGCGGGCAAGGTCGATCTGCTGTTGCTCGACTACCGCATGCCGGGCATGGACGGACTGGAGTTCGCGCGGCGCCTGCGCCGGCTGCCCAAGCACCGCGACATCCCGATCATCCTGATCACCGTGGTCGGCGACGAGCCGATCCGCCAGGCCGCCCTGGAGGCGGGGGTGATCGATTTCCTGGTCAAGCCGATCCGCCCGCGCGAACTGCGCGCGCGCTGTCACAACCTGCTGCAGCTGCGGTTGCAGAGCGAGAACATCAAGCAGCGCGCGATGTCGCTGGAGCAGCGCCTGCTGGCCAGCATGCGCGAGGTCGAGGAACGCGAGCGCGAGACCCTGTCGCGGCTGGCCCGGGCCATCGAGTACCGCGACGTCGGCACCAGCGCCTACCTGGAGCGGATGGCGCACGTGGCCGGGCTGATCGCCGAGCAACTGGGCCTGTCCGAGGACGAGGTGCGGGTCATCGAGATGGCGGCGAGCCTGCACGACATGGGCAAGATCGCCATTCCTGACGCGGTGCTGCTCAAGCCGGGCAAGCTCAGCGAGGACGAGATGGCGGTGATGCGCATGCACCCGCGCATCGGCTACGAACTGCTCAGCGGCAGCCAGAACCGCTTCATCCAGGTCGGCGCGCTGATCGCCCTGCGCCACCACGAGCGCTACGACGGCAGCGGCTACCCGGACGGCCTGGTCGGCGAGGCGATTCCGCTGGAAGCGCGGATCGTGGCGGTCGCCGACGTGTTCGACGCGCTGATCTCGCCGCGGCCCTACAAGGAAGCCTGGACCATGGATGCGACCCTGGCCTACCTCTACGCCCAGCGCGGCCGCCTGTTCGACCCACGTTGCGTGGACGCGCTGTTCCGCGGCCGCGAGCAGTTGCAGGTGATCTGCGAGAAATTCTCCACCGCCTCGGCGCGACCAGGAGTCTGACATGATCTCGGCGATCGGGTGGGTGCGGCAACGGTTCGCGGAGCGCAAGGACACCGAGCACGGCCAGGCGTTCGTCCGCATCTGCATGGTCGCGCTGATCCTGGCTTACGAACTGTCGTTCTCGCAGGGCTGGGACATCGCCCCGCGGCAGCGCGCCTACGTTATCGGCCTGACCCTGATCTCGCAGGCGGTGGCCCTGGCCCTGATGACCTGGATCGTGCTCCGGCCGCAGCGCTCGGACGTGCGCCGGATCATCGGCATGGTGGCCGACTACGGGCTGATGTCGATGGCGATGAGCGCGATCGGCGAGCCGATGGCCTGCATCTACGTGGTCATCATGTGGGTCACCATCGGCAACGGCCTGCGCTACGGCAACCGCTATCTGTACCTGGCCGTGGCCATGGCGGTGGCCAGTTTCAGCATCACGCTGATGACCAGCGACTACTGGATCGCCAATCGCGGCCTGGGCATCGGCCTGCTGGTCGGCCTGGCCGCCATCCCGCTGTACCTGTCGGGACTGTTGCGGCAATTGACCAGCACCACCGCCGAGGCGCGCCGCGCCAGCGAGGCCAAGAGCCGTTTCCTGGCCAACATGAGCCACGAGTTCCGCACCCCGTTGAACGGCCTGTCCGGCATGACCGAGGTGCTGGCGACCACGCGCCTGGACGCCGAGCAGCGCGAGTGCGTCAACACCATCCAGGCGTCCGCGCGCAGCCTGCTGTCGCTGGTCGAGGAAGTGCTGGACATTTCCGCGATCGAGGCCGGCAAGCTGCGGCTCGACAAGCGCGATTTCTCGCTGCGCGAAACCCTGGAAGGGATCAGCCTGATCCTGCAACCGCAGGCACGCGCCAAGCTGCTGACCTACCAGGTGGATGTCGCCCCGGACGTGCCGGACTACCTCTCCGGCGACCCGGGCCATCTGCGCCAGGTGCTGCTGAACCTGGCCGGCAATGCCATCAAGTTCACCGAGACCGGCCGGGTCGACATCCGCGTACGCCTGCACAAGAACGAGCAGGGGCAGCCGACGCGCCTGAGTTTCGACATCGTCGATACCGGCATCGGCGTGACGCCGGACATGCGGCCGCGCCTGTTCGAGGCGTTCGAGCAGGCCGACGTCGGCCTGTCGCGCCGCTACGAAGGCAGCGGCCTCGGCACCACGATCGCCAAGGGCCTGGTCGAGGCGATGGGGGGCAGCATCGGCTACCAGGAGAATGCGCCGCGCGGCAGCCATTTCTGGTTCGAACTGCCGTTCGTGGCCGCGGCGGTGCCGGCGTCGGCGGACCTCGGTGCGCAGCAGGCCAGCGTACCGGCGGCGGCCGAGGAGTTCGATACCAGCGGCAACGTCATCGCCTTCTCCGATCCATTCCTGCGCCACCGCGCGCGGGTGCGCGGCATGCGCATCCTGGTCGCCGACGATCACGCTGCCAACCGCATGGTGCTGCAGCGGATGCTGCAGAAAGCCGGCCATCGTGTCATCTGCGTCGACGGCGCGGAAGCGGTGCTCGACGCGCTGGCCGAGACCGAATTCGACGCGGTGATCGTCGACCTGCACATGCCCGGCATGAGCGGCCTGGACATGCTGCGGCAGTTGCGGGTGATGCAGGCCGGCGGACCGCGGACGCCGGTGGTGGTGCTCAGCGCCGATGTGACTCCCGAATCGATCCAGCGCTGCGAACAGGCCGGCGCCAGGACCTTCCTGGCCAAGCCGGTGGTGGCCAACCGCCTGCTGGACACGCTCTCGGACATCGCGATGGAAGGGCGCCTGCGCGTCGGCAACGACACGACCGTGCGGCAGATGCCGGTGTCGAGCGAAGGGGTGCTGGATTCGTCGGTCCTGGACGAACTCGCCGGGCTCGGCATGGGCGATGGCTTCGAGCGCGAGTTCATCTCGCAATGCCTCAACGATGCCGAGGGCTGCCTCGGCGGCATGCAGATCGCCGGCGAAGCCGAGCATTGGGAGCGCCTGCGCGAACACGCGCACGCGATCAAGGGCGTCGCCAGCAACCTCGGCCTGATACGGCTCGCCAGCCTTGGCGGCGAGCTGATGCAGATGCCGGAATGGCAGGTGCGCAGCGAGTGGCGCCAGCGCTTGATGGCGCTCAACGCCAGCCTGACCGAAGGCCGCGAAGCCCTGGAGTTGCGCGCCCGGCAGAGCGCCGTGCAGGACGGCGAACTGCGCTGAGGAACGCCCGGCGCGAGGCCGGGTCATCCCTCCTCGCTGCCGGCGGCATGCCGCTCAGGCGGCAACGACGCCGGATTGCGCGCGCCGGACCTGGGCCCGCACCAGCCGATCCATCGTCCGCAGCGACTTCTCGCCCAGGGCCAGCGCGGCGTCCACCCAGATTTCGGTCACCGTCAGCAATTCCTCGCGGCTGACCGGCTGCACCACGTTGCGCATCGCGTTCATCGCCAGATGCGCCAGCGGCGCCCGTCGTTGTTGCTGGATCAGGTCGCGCACCGCCTCCTTGCCCTGGCCCTTGGGGACCAGCACGTCGACGATGCCCATGGCATGCATTTCCTGGCTGCTGAAGACGTGGCCTCCCAGGATGAGCTTCTCCGCGGCATGCGGCGCGATGCGACGGCTGAGGAACGAATACGCGCCCATGCCGGGAAACAGGCCGAACATGATTTCCGGCAGGCCCATGCCGACGTCTTCCTCGGCCACGATCAGATGGCAAGACAGCGCCATCTCCAGGCCGCCTCCGAGCGCGTCGCCCTGCAGCAGGGCGATGGTGCGGAAATTGCCGCCGAGCCCTGTATGGAAGCGGTGGACGCCATCGATGCAGCTCGTCGCGTAGGCCATCAGGCCGGCACGATCGCGGCGGCGGATGTAATGGCCGAACAGTTCCAGGTCCCCGCCCAGGTTGAACGCGCTGCCATCGGACGCCAGCACCAGGCTGCCCAGCCGCGCCGAGGCCAGGATGCCGGGCTGGCTGATCGCGGCGAGGTAGCTGTGCATCTCGCGCATCAAGGTGGGATGGAAGCAGGGCCGCTGCTTCGCGGCACCGCCTGCATGCATGTACAGCCAGTGGCTATCGTCGTCGCCGTCGGCATCGATGCGGATGCTGGAGTAGGCGCGGGTACGGGGCAGCGGGTCGATCGTGCTCATGGCGGGCTCTCGGAAAGACGCCCGCGGAGATGGCGTGGCGCAGCGGGCGAGTGCGTTTCCACCCGGCGGATGCTACACCCGGGTGCCTCGGCCGGAACCCGCCCTGCCAGCGCCCGCACGGGCGCCGCGTTGGCGCCCGCCGGACCCGTTTACTGAGGCGGCGGCGCGTCGCGCAGTTCGCGCCGCAGGATCTTGCCGACGTTGGTCTTGGGCAGCTCCTTGCGGAACTCGACGATGCGCGGATGCTTGTAGCCGGTGAGATTGGCGCGGGCGTGGGCCTTCACCTCCTCGGCGGTCAGGTTGGGGTCCTTCTTCACGATGACCACCTTGACCGCCTCGCCGGATTTCTCGTCCGGCACGCCGACCGCGGCCACTTCCAGCACGCCCGGCATCATTGCGATGACGTCCTCGACCTCGTTCGGATACACGTTGAAACCGGACACCAGGATCATGTCCTTCTTGCGGTCGACGATATAGAAGAAGCCCTGCGGATCCATTCGCGCCATGTCGCCGGTGTGCAGCCAGCCGTCGGCGTCGATGGCGCTGGCGGTTTCCTCCGGCCGGCGCCAGTAGCCCTTCATCACCTGCGGCCCGCGGATGCACAGTTCGCCGACCTCGCCATGGGCGAGGATCTGGCCCTGGTCGTCCTTGACGCAGGCGTCGGTGGACGGGATCGGCAGGCCGATCGCGCCGTTGTATTCGGTCAGGGTCAGCGGGTTGATGCAGGCCGCCGGCGAGGTCTCGGTGAGGCCGTAGGCCTCGACCAGGGTGACCCCGGTGACCTGCTTCCAGCGCTCGGCCACCGCGCGTTGCACCGCCATGCCGCCGCCGAGGGTGAACTTCAGCGAGGAGAAATCCACCTTGTCAAAGCCGGGGGTGTTGAGCAGGCCGTTGAACAGGGTGTTGACGCCGGTGAAGGCGGTGAAGCGGGTCTTCTGCAGTTCCTTGACGAAGCCGGGCATGTCGCGCGGATTGCTGATCAGGTGGTTGAGTCCGCCGAGCTTCATGAAGACCAGCCCGTTCGCGGTCAGCGCGAAGATGTGGTACAGCGGCAACGCGGTGATGATGACTTCCTTGCCTTCCTCCAGCTTGCCGGTCGCCGAGATCCAGGCGCCGGCCTGCAGCATGTTGGCGACCAGGTTGCGGTGGGTCAGCATGGCGCCCTTGGCCACGCCGGTGGTGCCGCCGGTGTACTGCAGGAAGGCGATGTCGTCCGGCGCGATGTCGATCGGCGGCAGCGTGTGCAGGCGGCCGAGGGTCAGCGCGTCGCGGAAACGGATCGCATTGGGGATGTCGTAGTCCGGGACCAGCTTCTTAACGTACTTCAGGACGAAGTTGACCAGCGGGCCCTTGGGGAAGCCGAGCATGTCGCCCAGGCCGGTGGTGATGACCTGCTTGACCGGTGTGTCGCCGAGCACCTCCTGCACGGTGGTGCCGAAGTTGTCGATCACCACCAGTGCGCTGGCGCCGGAGTCGATGAGCTGGTGGCGCAGTTCGCGCGGGGTGTACAGCGGATTGACGTTGACCACGGTCATGCCGGCCAGCAGCACGCCGAAGGTGGCGATGGGGTACTGCAGGCAGTTGGGCATCATCAGGGCGACGCGGTCGCCCTTCTTGAGCTGCAGTTCGCCCAGCAGGTAGCCGGCGAATTGCCGGGCCAGTTCGCCGGCCTCGCGGTAGGTCAGGGTCTTGCCGAAGTTGCTGTAGGCGGGGCGGTCGCCGAACTTGGCCACGGAGCTTTCGAAGACGGCGGCGACGGAGCGGTATTCCTCGACATCGATGTCGGCGCCAACGCCGGCCGGATAACTCTGCAACCACGGACGATCCAGACTCATATTCCCCCTCCAGGAAACGTGTTGATTGGCTCACAACGGACAGTATCCGCCAGAACCGGCAACGGCAGCATACCGTTCCGTAGGGAAAAGGCGAACAGGGGCAGGGTGGTTGTGGCGGGGAGTCGTTGATTTTCTTGGTGTTGTGCGCTGCACGCCGAGCGCTTGAAATGCTGCGGCGAGTGCTGGCGCTTTGGTGCGCTTGCCGGGCAATGCCAGGCAAAAGCTTTCGCCCTTGCGGGCGAGTTACTTTTCTTTGCTCGCGCAAAGAAAAGGTAACCAAAAGAAAGCGCGCCCTGCCTTCGCGCCCTCCGCGCTGCGCGCTCCGGGTCCGCGTCCATCACGGGGATCCGCGGAAGGGGCATCCTGCCCCTGCCGCGGACGGCGTACATCCATGTACGCCGCCCTTCGGGTGTTTCCCCGCGATGGCCGCCGCTTCGGAAGGGAACCCGAAAGAGCAGGAGCAAATGCAACAGCAACAGCAGTTGCGCTTGCGGGTTGATAGTTGGATATGGCCACTGCGCTGCCGGCAGTGCTGCGCAGTACAAGACGCTGACGCTTGGGCCGCGACGTCGCCGCCGAACACCAGAACTGGTCGGGGTGCGAGCCGGCGCGCTTGCGAACCACGGGTTCGCGCGCCGGCGCAGCGCCCCCGCGCTGGCGCGGGGGCCGGGTTTCCGCTGCCGGAAACCGTGGGGTCGGTCAGCGTGCAGCCAACTGACGCAGCACGTACTGCAGCAGGCCGCCGTGGCGGAAATACTCCACCTCCTTCGGGGTCAGCAGCATCACCGCCACCTCGAAGGTCTGCGTGCTGCCGTCGGCCTTGCTAGCGACGACCTTGGCGCGCTTGCTGGCGCCGTCCTGCAGGCCGGTGATCTCGAACACCTCTGAGCCGTCCAGGCCCAGGCTCTGCGCGTTCTGGCCGCCCAGGAACTGCAGCGGCAGCACGCCCATGCCGACCAGGTTGGAGCGGTGGATGCGCTCGAAGCTCTCGGCGATCACCGCCTTGACCCCGAGCAGGTTGGTGCCCTTGGCCGCCCAGTCGCGCGAGGAGCCGGTGCCGTATTCCTTCCCGCCGATCACCACCAGCGGCACGCCGTCGGCCTTGTACTTCATCGCCGCGTCGTAGATCGCCAGCTTTTCCGGCTGGCCGCCGCCGGCCGGGTAATACAGGGTGTTGCCGCCTTCCTCGCCGCCAAACATCAGGTTCTTGATGCGGATGTTGGCGAAGGTGCCGCGGACCATGACGTCGTCGTTGCCGCGGCGGCTGCCGTAGCTGTTGAAGTCGGCCGGCTGCACGCCGCGCTCCTGCAGGAAGCGGCCCGCCGGCGAATCCTTCTTGATGTTGCCGGCCGGGGAAATGTGGTCGGTGGTGATCGAGTCGCCGAACAGGCCCAGCACGCGCGCGCCGTGCACGTCCTCGATGCGGCCTACCTGCATGGTCATGCCGTCGAAGTAGGGCGGGTTCTTGATGTAGGTGGAGGCGCCGTCCCAGGCGTACAGCTCGCCGTCGGGCGAGGCGATGGCGGCCCAGCGGCTGTCGCCCTTGAACACGTCGGCGTAGTTCTGCTTGAACATCTCCGGGCCGACCGTGGCGGCGATGGTGTCGCCGATCTCCTTGTTGCTCGGCCAGATGTCGCGCAGGTACACCGGCTGGCCGTCGCTGCCGGTGCCAAGCGGGTCGCGGGTCAGGTCGATGTCGGTGGTGCCGGCGATGGCGTAGGCGACCACCAGCGGCGGCGAGGCCAGGTAGTTCATCTTCACTTCCGGATGCACGCGGCCTTCGAAGTTGCGGTTGCCCGACAGCACCGAGGCCACCACCAGGTCGTCCTGGGCGATCGCCGCGGACACGTCCTCCGGCAGCGGGCCGGAGTTGCCGATGCAGGTGGTGCAGCCATAGCCCACCACGTAGAAGCCGAGCTGTTCCAGGTCGTCCATCACCCCGGCCTTCTTCAGGTAGTCGGTGACGACCAGCGAGCCCGGCCCGAGCGAGGTCTTGACCCACGGCTGCGCCTTCAGGCCCTTGGCCACGGCGTTGCGCGCGAGCAGGCCGGCGCCGAGCATCACCGCCGGGTTGGAGGTGTTGGTGCAGGAGGTGATCGCCGCGATCACCACCGCGCCGTCGCGCAGGCGCCAGCCGGCGCCGCTGGCCTCGGCCTCCTGCGCCTGTGCCGCCTGGGCACCGACCGCGGTGCCGCCGCCGCCTTCGTTCTTGAGCCGGTCTTCCTGTTTCGCATCGCTGTGGCGCTTGCTGCGCGCGTCGGCGAACGGCACCAGGCTGTCGCGGAAGTTGTGCTGCATGTCTTCCAGCAGCACGCGGTCCTGCGGGCGCTTGGGGCCGGCCAGCGACGGCTTGACCTCGCCCATGTCCAGTTCCAGCGTCGCGCTGTAGCTGGCGTGCGCGCTGTCGGCGTCGTGCCACAGGCCCTGCGCCTTGGCGTAGGCCTCGACCAGCGCGATCTGCTCCTCGCTGCGGCCGGACAGGCGCAGGTAGGTCAGCGATTCGGCGTCGATCGGGAAGATGCCGCAGGTGGCGCCGTACTCCGGCGCCATGTTGCCGATGGTGGCGCGGTCGGCCAGCGGCAGGTGCTGCAGGCCGTCGCCGAAGAACTCGACGAACTTGCCGACAACGCCGTGCTTGCGCAGCATCTGCGTCACCGTCAGCACCAGGTCGGTGGCGGTGGCGCCCTCGGGCAGCTTGCCGGTGAGCTTGAAGCCCACCACCTGCGGGATCAGCATCGACGAGGGCTGGCCGAGCATCGCCGCTTCGGCCTCGATGCCGCCCACGCCCCAGCCGAGCACGCCGATGCCGTTGATCATGGTGGTGTGGCTGTCGGTGCCGAACACGGTGTCCGGATAGGCCAGCGCCTCGCCGTCGCGTTCGCCGGTCATCACCACCCGCGCCAGGTGCTCCAGGTTGACCTGGTGCACGATGCCGGTGTTCGGCGGCACCACCTTGAAGTTGTCGAAGGCCTTCTGGCCCCAGCGCAGGAAACCGTAGCGTTCCTTGTTGCGCTGGAACTCGATCTTGCCGTTGAGGTCCAGCGCGTCGGGCTTGCCGAACACGTCCACCTGCACCGAGTGGTCGATCACCAGTTCCGAGGGAATCAGCGGGTTGATCTGCTCGGGCCGTCCGCCGAGCTTGACCACCGCGTCGCGCATCGCCGCCAGGTCGACCACGCACGGCACGCCGGTGAAGTCCTGCAGCACCACACGTGCCGGCATGAACGCGATTTCGGTGTCCGGCTCGGCGGTCGGCTGCCATTGCGCCACCGCTTCGATGTGCTCCTTGCCGACGGTCGCGCCGCCGTCCTCGTGGCGCAGCAGATTCTCCAGCAGGATCTTCAGCGAGTAGGGCAGGCGCGAGATGTCGAAGCGCTCGCCGAGCTTGGGCAGGCTGAAGTAACCGTAGGTCTTGCCGCCGACGTGCAGTTGGCTGCGGGTGGAGAACGAGTCGTTCATGCTGGGGAACTCCTGATTGCGGGTGGCTTGCAGTGGCCCGCTGTGACGAGCCTGCTTGCGAGTGCCGGGCCATTGCGTTGCCGGCATTGCGTCGCGTCGCGACGCGGCCGGAAGGCGCGGCGGCCCAAGGCGTCGGGCCGAAGCTTACACGTTCAGATGTAGCGCCCGTGTCACGGCTTGCCGCGCCAGCGGCTCATCAGCATCTGCAGGAAACGTTCGGCGCTGGGCGAGAGCAGCGCGCTGCGCCGGCGCACGATGCCGATGGTGCGCGAGACCACCGGATTGCCGATCGGCCGCGTCACCAGGATCGGATGCTCGCCGTCGGGCGTGGCCATCTTCGGCAGCACCGACACGCCGATGCCGGCCTCGACCATGCCCAGCGAGGTGGACAGGTGGGTCACTTCGTAGTGCCAGCTGAGCTTCAGGTTCTCGCGCGCCAGTGCCCCGTCGAGCAGGGTGCGGTTGCCGCTGGTGCGATGCACGGTGATCAGTTGGTGCTGGGCGAGGTCGGCCCATTCGATCCGGCGTTTCTTCGCGAGCGGATGGTCGCGGCGGCAGGCCAGCACGAACGGGTCTTCGGCGAGCACGTCGAAATCCAGGTTGGGATCGTTGGCGCCCATGAAGTTGATGCCGAACTCGACCTCGCCGCGTTCCACCGCCTGCAGGCCCTCGGTGGCCGGGATGTCGAGAATGCGGAAGCGCACATGCGGATGCGCCTCGCGGAAGCGCGCCATCACGCTGGGCAGGAAGTAGAACGCGGCGGTCGGCAGGCAGGCGATGGTGACGGTGGCGCCGCGCGCATCGTCGTGGCCGCGCACCGAGAACAGCGAGCCGTCGAACTCCTCGATCATGCGCCGCACCAGCGGCAGCAGGTTCTCGCCGATGGCGGTGGTGGCCACGCTGCGGGTGGTGCGCTCCAGCAATGGCGACCCCACCGCCTGTTCCAGCTTCTGGATGCGCCGGCTCAGCGCCGGTTGCGACATGTGCAGCGCCTCGGCCGCGCGGTGGAAGCTGCGCGTCTCGGCCACCAGCAGGAACGCGCGCAGGTCGAGGATTTCGCAATTGATGCTCATAGGTAATCAATCATTGGAAAATTAGCAATTAACAGATCAATTGGGGTCATGCCAGTATCGAATCAGACGAAGACATTCATCTTCAGGACGCATCAATCTACACCATGTCCAACGATCTGCTCGGCATTCCCTGCGTGCTCATGCGCGGCGGCACCTCCAAGGGGCCGTTCTTCTTCGCGCCGGACCTGCCGGCCGATCCCGCCCGCCGCGACCGCCTGCTGCTGGAGGTGATGGGCGCCGGCCATCCGCTGCAGATCGACGGCATCGGCGGCGGCAACGCGCTGACCAGCAAGGTCGCCATCGTCGACCGCTCCAGCCGCGCCGACGCGGACGTGGACTATCTGTTCGCGCAGGTGCGGGTCGAGCAGCAGGTGGTGGACACCTCGCCCAACTGCGGCAACATGCTGGCGGCGGTGGCGCCGTACGCGATCGAGCGCGGCCTGGTGCAGGCGCAGCATCCGCGCACCCAGGTGCGCATCCACAACGTCAACACCGGCAAGCTGATCGTGGCCACGGTGGAAACGCCGCATGGCCGGGTGGTGTACCGTGGCGAGACGCGCATCGCCGGCGCGCCCGGCGCGGCCGCGCCGATCTGGCTGTCGTTCCTGGACGCGGCCGGCGCACGCACCGGCAAGCTGTTGCCGAGCGGCCAGGCGCAGGACACCATCGACGGCGTCGCGACGAGTCTGGTGGATTGCGCCATGCCGATGATGCTGCTGCGCGCCGCCGATCTCGGCGTGCGCGGCGACGCCTCGCCTGCCGAGCTGAATGCCGACGCCGCGCTGCTGGCGCGGCTGGAGGCGCTGCGGATCCTGGCCGGCGCGCGCATGGGCATCGCCGACGCCGGCAGCAAGGTGATTCCCAAGCCGGTGCTGCTGTCGGCGCCGCAGCACGGCGGCGACCTGCAGGTGCGCTATTTCATGCCGCAGCAGTGCCACACCGCGCTGGCCATCACCGGCGCGGTCGGCATCGCCACCGCGGTGGCCACGCCGGGTACCCTGGCCAATGCCTTCGTCGGCGATGCGGCGCTGCCGCGCCACGTCGTCCTGGAACATCCGAGCGGCGCCCTGGAGGTGGGATTGAGCCGCACCGCGGCCGATGCGCCGATCGTCGCCAGCGTGGTGCGCACCGCCCGCCGGCTGTTCGAAGGGCGGGTCTTCGCGACCTCGCCCGTGTCCACCGAGGCCCGCCAATGGATCTCCGCGGCATGACATGACCCGAACCGGCCGGGCGCCTGCATGCACGCACGGCGTCCGCGACCGACAACGCACACGCTTCAATCCTGGGAGGGATCGATGTTGTCCAGAACGTTCTTCACCGCGGCGCTCGCCGCGGCCGGCCTGCTGCTTCTCACCGCCTGCGGCAAGGGCGGCGGCGATGCGGCGAGCGCCGACGCCACCCCCGTGCGCATCAGCGTCGGGTCCTACAATCTAAACAACCTGCCGTTCTTCATCGCCGACGCCAACGGCTACTTCGACCAGGTCGGGGTCAAGGTCAAGACCGAGAACTTCGCCCAGGGCGGCTCCAAGGTGCTGCAGGCCTTGGTGGCCAACTCCACCGACGTGGCGGTGGGTTTCTACGACCACACCATCCAGATGCAGTCCAAGCGCAAGGACGTGGTCGCCTTCGTGCTGCTCTCGCGCAATTCCGGGCTGGTGCTGGCCGGGCGCAACGACACCGCCTTCGATCCGGCCAGGCCGCAGACCATCCGGGGCCTGAAGGTCGGCATCACCGCGCCGGGCTCCTCGTCCGACTTCTTCGTGCGCCATTACCTCTCGCGCAACGGCATTGCCGAGAGCGCGGTGTCGTTGATCGGCGTGGGCTCCGGTGCGGCCGCGGTGGCGGCGCTGGAGCAGGGCAAGATCGACCTGCTGGTCAACTACGACCCGGCGGCGACCCTGATCAGCGAGCGCAAGATCGGCAGGATCCTGATCGACGCGCGCAGCGATGCCGGCGCACGCCAGGTCTATGGCGGGCTGTACCCGACCTCGGTGATGTACGCCAACCGCAGCTTCCTGGAAAAGCGGCCGCAGGATGCGGAGAAGATCGTGCGTGCCGAGCAGATGGCGCTGCGCTTCATCGCCGACCACTCCGCCGAGGAGATCGTCGCGGCCTTGCCCGATGCCTATGTCTCCGGCGACCGCGCCACCTATGCGCGTGCGGTGGAGAACGCCCGTGCGATCTTCACCCGCGACGGACGCTTCGTCGCCGCCGACCTGGAAACGCCGTTGACCGTGCTGCGCGAATTCAACAAGGACGTGGCGCGCGCGGACATCGACCTGACCAAGACCTACACCAACGCCTTCGTGGATCGCGCCAGCGGTGCGGCGAAGGCGGCCCAACCGTGAGCGGAGGAACCATGGCACGCAACGCTACCGTGCAGCGCCTCAACGGCGCGCCGCACCTCGATCCGGCGCAGACGATGGTCGCGATCAACAACGTCACCATGTCCTTCGGCGATTTCACCGCCGTGCGCGACGTGGACATCCAGGTCGCCGATGGCGAGTTCCTGGCCATCGTCGGCCCCACCGGCTGCGGCAAGAGCACCATCCTCAACTCGGTGGCCGGCCTGCTGTCGCCGTCCGCCGGCCAGGTCGTCATCGACGGCCGCCCGGTCGCCGGTGTGCAGGAGGCGGTCGGCTATCTGTTCCAGCAGGACGCGCTGCTGCCGTGGAAGACCGCCTTCCAGAACGTGGAGCTGGGCCTGCGTTTCCGCGGCGTGGCGGATGCCGAGCGCAAGCAGCGCGCCAATGCCTGGCTGGCCAAGGTCGGCCTGGCCGGGTTCGAGCACCGTTATCCGCACCAGCTCTCCGGCGGCCAGCGCAAGCGCGTGCAGATGGCGCAGGCGCTGATCGTGGAGCCGAAGGTGATCCTGATGGACGAGCCGTTCTCGGCGCTGGACATCCACACCCGCCACCTGATGCAGAACGAACTGCTGCGGCTGTGGCAGGAGCAACGCCGCTCGGTGATCCTGATCACCCACGACCTGGAGGAAGCGATCGCGCTGGGCGACCGCGTGGTGGTGCTGTCCTCCGGCCCCGCCAGCCGCGTGGTGCGCAGTTTCGACGTGGACCTGCCGCGCCCGCGCAATGTCGCCGAGATCAAGCTCGACACGCGTTTCACCGACCTGTACCGCGACATCTGGGCCTGCCTGCGCGGCGAAGTGGAGAAGAGCTATGCACGCCAAGACTGACAAACTCATCCAGCTCGCGCTGGTCGTGGCCGTGTTCGGCGGCTGGGAGGGCGGCATCGCCCTGGGCCTGATCGACCCGTTCTTCTTCCCGGCGCCGACGGCGATCGTGCAGCAGGCCTGGACCTGGCTGTCCGACACCGGGTTCTACCAGCACGTCTACATCACCCTGACCGAGACCGCGCTCGGCTACGTCATCGGCACCGCGCTGGGTGTGGCCGGCGGCGTATGGCTGGGCCTGAGCAGGCGCTCGGCGCGGATCCTGGATCCCTTCATCAAGGGCTTCAACGCGATCCCGCGCGTGGTGCTGGCGCCGATCTTCGTGCTGTGGCTGGGCCTGGGCCTGTGGTCGAAGGTGGCGCTGGCGGTGACCCTGGTGTTCTTCACCACGTTCTTCAACGCCATGCAGGGCGTGCGCGAGGTCAATCCGGTGGTGCTGGCCAATGCGCGCATCCTCGGCGCCAACCGTCGCGACCTGCTGCGCCACGTGTACTTCCCGGCGGCGGCGAGCTGGATCCTGTCGTCGTTGCGCACCTCGGTGGGCTTTGCCGTGGTCGGCGCGATCATCGGCGAGTACCTGGGCGCCTCCGCCGGCCTGGGCTACCTGATCGCGCAGGCCGAGGGCAACTTCAATGCCGTGGGCGTGTTCGCCGGCATCATCATCCTGGCCGCCTTCGTGCTGCTCATCGATGCGCTGCTGGACGTGATCGAGAACCGCCTGATCACCTGGCGCCCCAACGCGCAGAACCAGGCCACCAGCTGACCGCGGCCGCGCGCCGCCGGCCCGGCCGGTGGCGCGCCTGTCGCGCGCATCGCATTCCCCCGCACCATCGCAACGGGCCAGCGCCAGGCCAGGCGCCCGGCTGGCCGGAGAGACCCATCCATGCATCCCCATCCCGTGCTGCCCCGCGCAGCGCTGACGCTCGCGCTCGGCCTGCTGCTCGGCGGCGCCAACGAGGCCGCTGCGCAAACCGTGCCGGCCGCGCCAGCCACGTTGAGCCAGACCGAACTGACCGCGCTGGTGCGCCAGCAGGCGCAGCAGATCCAGCAGTTGCAGGCGCGGCTCGACGCGCTGCAGGCCCCCGCCGCGCCGAGTCCGGTGCCAGCCACCACCGCGCCCGCCACCACCGCGCCAGCGCTGGAAGGCCGCGTCGCCGCGCTCGAATCGGCGCAGGCCAAGGCGCCGAAGGTGTCTTGGTCGAAGGGCGCCCCGGAGTTCGCCAGCGCCGACGGCAACGTGGTGTTCCGTCCGCGCGGCCGCCTGTTCGTCGATGCCTCCAGCACCGACGGTTCCGCCGCCAGCCAGCGCAACCTGTCCGGCACCGAGATCCGCTCGGTGCGGCTCGGCGCCGAAGGCCGCTACGGCCAGCTCGGCTGGGTGGTGGAAGGCGACTTCGCCGACAATGCCGTCGCCTGGAAATCGGTGTACGCCAGCGTCGACCATCGCCTGTTCGGCCTGCCGGCCGAGCTGAGCGTGGGCAATCGCCTGAACGATCGCGGCATCGACGGCGCCAGCAGCACCTCCAACACCCCGTTCCAGGACCGCAACGTGGTGGGCACGCTGGTCCTGCCGCAGCGCGGCCTGTTCGGCGTCGGCCTGACCGAGCGCATCTACGGGCGCGACTGGCACGCCAGCCTGTCGGTGGCGGGCAACGACCTCAACAACGCCGGCGACGACAACGACAGCCTGACCTGGGCGGCGCGCGCGCACTGGAATCCGCTGGTCGGCAAGGCCGCAACCGTGCACCTGGGCGCCTGGGCCTTCCACGAGGAGATCGCCGCCGGCGCCAGCGGTGTGCTGCGCAGCTCGGCGATCGCCGGGCACTTCAACGACCAGGTCCGCATCGCCCCGGGAACGCTGCTGGGCGCGCAGCGCAGCGATGCTTACGGAGCGGAACTGGCCGGCGTCTTCGGCCCGGCCTGGGCCAGCGGCGAGTGGGGCACGCGCAACCTGCGCGGGCGTGGCGCGGCCGGCGGCTACGATCTCGATCACCAGGCCTGGGCGGTATCGGCTGGCTGGTTCCTGTCCGGCGCGCTGCCCGCGTATGCCGGCAAGACCGGGACCTGGGGCCGGGTCAAGGTCGCCGACCCGGTCACCGCCGGCGGCGCCGGCGCCTGGGAACTGAAGCTGCGCTACGAGGACGTGGACTACGCCGAACTGCCGGGCGGCGGCCGCGGCAACGCCTGGACGCTGGGGACCAACTGGTACCTCAACGATGTCAGCCGGCTGATGCTCGACGTGATCCGCTGGCAGACCGACAACCGCAGCGGCACGGTGCAGGGCCGGGACCAGGGCACCACCTTCAATACCCGCCTGCAGGTGGCGTTCTGAGCCGCTGAGCGAGGGCAGGGCGGCCGGCGCCAGGTCGTTCCGCACCGGCGGCACGGCGCCCGCCAGCGGACCAGGCGCTGTGCCGCACCACGTCCGTCGCTGGCGGTATGACCACTTGGGTATGTATAATCCGTGCATACCGAACCGGGCCTACACCGATGGAAGCCACTGTCGCCGAACGCGGTCAGATCACCCTTCCCAAGGCCGTGCGCGATGCGCTGGGCCTGAGCAAGGGCACCATCCTGAAAGTGGAACTGGACGGCGGCCGGATCATCCTGCGCAAGAGCGTGGACGATGCCATCTCGCGCGCCCGTGGCCGCTTCAAGCTCGACGGCTTCGCCAGCACCGACGAGGCGATGCGCGCGATCCGCGGCCGCGCCCCGGGCGATCCGTTCGAGCCCGAACCCGACGCCGGCGCATGATCGCCATCGACTCCTCCGTGCTGGTGGATCTGCTGGCCGACGGCCCGCAGGCCGACGCCGCCGAAGCCTGCCTGCGCCAGTGCCTGAGCACCGGCCCGGTGGTGGTCTGCGACATCGTCCTGGCCGAAGTCTGCAGCGCGCTGCGCGACGGCGCCGAGGCCTTGTCGGTGCTGGAGGACATGAGCATCCGCTTCAGCGCGCTGGAGGCCAAGTCGGCCTTGCGCGCCGGCGAGATGCAGCGCCGCTTCCGCGCCCGCGGCGGCAAGCGCGAGCGGGTGGTGGCCGATTTCCTGATCGGGGCGCATGCGCTGCTGCAATGCGATGGCCTGATCACCCGCGACGACGGTTTTTTCCGCGATTACTTCAAGGGTCTGAAGATCATCGTGCCCAAGCCCGCCGGCTGACGCCGCGCAACCGCTACCGCTCATCCCCACCGTTTTTTTCCGGAGAACCCGCATGTTGGAAGCCTACCGCCACCACGTTGCAGAGCGCGCCGCGCTCGGAATCCCGCCGCTGCCGCTGAGCGCGCAGCAGACCGCGCAGGTCATCGAACTGCTGAAGAATCCGCCGGCCGGCGAAGAGCAGTTCCTGGTCGAACTGCTCAGCCACGGCGTGCCGGCCGGCGTCGACGACGCCGCCAAGGTCAAGGCCTCGTACCTGGCCGCGGTCGCCTTCGGCAGCGAGACCACCCCGCTGATCTCGCCCACCCGCGCCACCGAACTGCTGGGCACCATGCTCGGCGGCTACAACATCCATCCGCTGGTCGAACTGCTGGACAACGCCGAGCTGGGCGCGGTCGCCGCCGAGGGCCTCAAGCACACGCTGCTGATCTTCGACGCCTTCCACGACGTACAGGAGAAGGCCGAGGCCGGCAACGCGCACGCCAAGGCCGTGCTGCAGAGCTGGGCCGAGGCCGAGTGGTTCACCAGCAAGCCGGAAGTGCCGCAGAGCCTGACCATCACCGTGTTCAAGGTGCCGGGCGAGACCAACACCGACGACCTGTCGCCGGCGCCGGACGCCACCACCCGCCCGGACATCCCGCTGCACGCGCTGGCGATGCTGAAGAACAAGCGCGACGGCGCGCCGTTCGAGCCGGAAGAAGACGGCAAGCGCGGCCCGATCCAGGCCATCGCCGACCTCAAGGCCAAGGGCCACCTGGTCGCCTACGTCGGCGACGTGGTCGGCACCGGTTCCTCGCGCAAGTCGGCGACCAACTCGGTGCTGTGGTGGACCGGCGAGGACATCCCGTACATCCCCAACAAGCGCTTCGGCGGCGTGTGCCTGGGTTCGAAGATCGCGCCGATCTTCTACAACACCATGGAAGACGCTGGCGCCTTGCCGATCGAGCTGGACGTGTCGCAGATGGAGCACGGCGACGTGGTCGAGCTGCGTCCGTACGAAGGCAAGGCGCTGAAGAACGGGCAGGTGATCGCCGAGTTCGCGATGAAGTCGGACGTGCTGTTCGACGAAGTGCGCGCCGGCGGCCGCATCCCGCTGATCGTTGGCCGCGGCCTCACCGCCAAGGCGCGCGAGTTCCTGGGCCTGCCGGCCTCGACTCTGTTCCGCCTGCCGATGGACCCGCCGGATACCGGCAAGGGCTTCTCGCTGGCGCAGAAGATGGTCGGCCGCGCCTGCGGGCTGCCGGAAGGCCAGGGCATGCGCCCGGGCACCTACTGCGAGCCGAAGATGACCTCGGTCGGCTCGCAGGACACCACCGGCCCGATGACCCGCGACGAGCTGAAGGACCTGGCCTGCCTGGGCTTCTCCGCCGACCTGGTGATGCAGTCGTTCTGCCACACCGCGGCGTATCCGAAGCCGGTGGACGTCAAGACCCATCACACCCTGCCGGAGTTCATCTCCACCCGCGGCGGCGTGTCGCTGCGCCCGGGCGACGGCGTGATCCACAGCTGGCTCAACCGCATGCTGCTGCCCGACACCGTCGGCACCGGCGGCGACTCGCACACCCGCTTCCCGATCGGCATCTCGTTCCCGGCCGGTTCCGGCCTGGTGGCCTTCGCCGCCGCCACCGGCGTCATGCCGCTGGACATGCCCGAGAGCGTGCTGGTGCGCTTCAAGGGGCAGATGCAGCCGGGCGTGACCCTGCGCGACCTGGTCAACGCGATCCCGCTGTACGCGATCAAGCAGGGCCTGCTGACCGTGGCCAAGCAGGGCAAGAAGAACATCTTCTCCGGCCGCATCCTGGAGATCGAAGGCCTGCCGGAACTGAAGGTGGAGCAGGCGTTCGAACTGTCCGACGCCTCCGCCGAGCGGTCGGCCGCCGGCTGCACGGTGCGCCTGAACAAGGAACCGATCGTCGAGTACCTGACCAGCAACATCACCCTGCTGAAGTGGATGATCGCCGAAGGCTATGCCGACGCGCGTTCGCTGGCGCGGCGGATCAAGAAGATGGAGGAGTGGCTGGCCGACCCGCAGCTGCTCGAGCCCGATGCCGACGCCGAGTACGCGGCGGTGATCGAGATCGACCTGGCCGACATCCACGAGCCGATCGTGGCCTGCCCCAACGACCCGGACGACGTGAAGACCCTGTCCGACGTGGCCGGCGCGGCGATCGACGAAGTGTTCATCGGCTCGTGCATGACCAACATCGGCCACTTCCGCGCCGCGGCCAAGCTGCTGGAAGGCAAGCGCGACATCCCGACCCGTCTGTGGGTCGCGCCGCCGACCAAGATGGACGCCTCGGAGCTGACCAAGGAAGGCCACTACGGCACCTTCGGCGCCGCCGGTGCGCGCATGGAAATGCCGGGCTGCTCGCTGTGCATGGGCAACCAGGCGCAGGCGCGCGAGGGCGCCACCGTGTTCTCGACCTCCACCCGCAACTTCCCCAACCGCCTGGGCCGCAACACCAACGTGTACCTGGGCTCGGCGGAACTGGCGGCGATCTGCTCGCGCCTGGGCCGGATCCCGACCAAGGACGAGTACATGGCCGACGTGGGCGTGATCAAGACCAGTGGCGAGCAGATCTATCGCTACATGAACTTCGATCAGATCCAGGACTACCAGGACGTGGCCGCCACGGTCGCGGCCTGATCGCCTCGGCGATGCACTGACGCGAGGTGCCGCGCATGCGGCACCGTCGCAACGAAGAAGCCCGGCAGTGCCGGGCTTTTTCGTGGGTGTTGCCAGCGTTGCGATGCGCAACAGGTTGGCCGCGCCGGGGCTACGCTTACGCCGGCGGCGCGGGCGCATGCCCCTGCAGCCAGTGTTCCAGCGCCGCGGCCGGCAGCGCCGGCGCGAACAGGAAGCCCTGCAGCACGCGGCAGCCCAGCCGCGCCAGGAACGCGCGTTGCGCTTCGGTTTCCACGCCCTCGGCAACGGTATGCAGGCCCAGGGTCTCGCCGATGCGCAGCACCGAGGTGGTCAGGGTCCGCGAGGTCTGGCAGTGCTCCAGGTCGCTGACGAAGCTCATGTCCAGCTTCAGTTCGTTGACCGGCAACTGGTGCAGATGGCTGAGGCTGGAATAGCCGGTACCGAAGTCGTCCAGCGACAGCAGCACGCCGCTGGCCTGCAACTGGCGCAGGTTGGCCAGCACCGCGTTGGGGTTGGAGAGCATCACGCTCTCGGTCATCTCCAGGGCCAGGTCGGCCGGTTGCAGGCCGGAGGCGGCGAGCAGGCCCTCCACCCGCGCCGGCAGCTGCGGATCGGCGAAATTGTTGGCCGACAGGTTCACCGCCACGCGCGGTACCGGGACGCCGCGCAGGCGCCAGTCGGCCATCTGCCGGCAGGCCTCGCGCAGCACCCAGTGGCCGAGTTCGTCGATCAGGCCGCATTCCTCGGCCATCGGCACGAACCGCGCCGGCGAGATCGCACCGAGGTTGGGATGGTCCCAGCGCAGCAGCGCTTCCACGCCGTACAGCGCATGCGGCGCCTGGCTGTCCAGTTGCGGCTGATAGTGCAGTTGCAGCCTGTCGCGATGCAGGGCCTCGCGCAGCGCGGTCTCCATCGCCACGCGTTCCTGCGCCATGCGGTTCATGTCGGAACTGAAGTAGCGCACGCTGTGACCGCCCTCGTGCTTGGCCCGGAACATGGCCAGGTCGGCATGGCGCAGCAGGGTTTCGATGTCGGTGCCGTCCTCGGGGAACATCGCCACGCCGATGCTGGCGCTGGGATGCAGGGTCATCTGGCCCACCACCACCGGTTCGGCCAGCGCCAGCAGCAGGCGTTCGGCGACGCCGGCGGCGTGCTCGGCGCTGCAGTGCGGCAGCATCAGCACGAATTCGTCGCCGGCCTGACGGCCGACCAGGTCGGTCACGCCCAGGGTGTCGCAGATGCGCCGGGCGATGTCGCGCAGCAGGCCGTCGCCGGCGGCATGGCCCTGGGTTTCGTTGACGCGCTTGAAGCGGTCGATGTCCACGAACAGGATCGCCACCGGCGTGCCCTGGTGCTCGGCGGCGGCCAGCGCCTGCTCGGCACGGGCGCTGAACATCACCCGGTTGGGCAGGCCGGTGAGCGAGTCGTAGAAGGCGAGTTGATGGACGCGCGCCCTGGTCTGCTCGCGTTCCAGCGCCAGCGCGCACAGGTGCACGCACAGTTCGATCAGGCGCAGGTGCCAGGCCAGCGGCTCGCGCACCTGCCGGTAGCACAGCGCGAAGCTGCCGAGGACGCGGCCGCTGCTGGACTTGATCGGGGTGGCCACGCAGGTGCCCAACTGCACATGGTCCACCAGCCCCATGTAGTCGGCGAACAGCGGGTCGGTGCGCGGGTCGAGCACCAGCACCTGCTTGCCGCGCCAGATCGAGGTGCCGAGCGCGCCGGCACGCGGTCCCGCGCGCATGTTGCTCATGGTCTCGCCGAACCGCACCGGCATGCTCGGCGCCGCCAGCGGCTGCAGGCGGCCGCTACCGTCGACGCTGACGATCGCGGCCATCAGCTGTGGCGCGATGCGCTCGACCTCCTTGCAGATCAGCGTGGCGACCTCGACCAAGGGCTGTTCGCGGACCAGCGCCTCCAGCACGTTCTTGTGCAGCACCTCGTGCATCTTGCTCTGGGTGATGTCGGTGAACGAGAGGATGTAGTGCTGCTGGCTGCCGTCCTCGCCGGCGATGGGGGTGGCGACCAGGGTGGCCCACAGCGGGGTGCCGTCCTTGCGGTAGGCGAGGATGTCGGTCTGGTGGCCGAAACCGGCGCGCACGCGCTCGCGGGTGTGCTGCACAGTCTGCAGGTCGGTACCGGGGCCGGCCAATACGTTGCTCGGCAGATGCCCCAGCACTTCGCTCTCCGCATAGCCGAACACCTGGCTGAAGCCGGCGTTGACGTAGCGGATGTTCAACTGCGGATCGCAGACGACGATGGCGGCGTCGCTGGAGTCCAGCGCCAGCGACAGCAGCCGCATCCTGGCATCGCGGGCGCGCTGGGCGCTGATGTCGCGGACGAACAGCACCTGCAGCTGGCTGTAGTGCTGCGGGGCCCGCGCTGCGCTCACCGCCAGCCAGCGCGCCGCGCCCTCGTAGTCGTGCGTCAGCAGTTCGTAGCTGCCGCTGCCGCTGTCGTGCAGGCAATGCGCGAGGAAGTCGTCGCGCACCTGGGCATCGGCCAGCTCGCCCAGCGGACGCCCCAGCACCTGTGCGCGCGGACGGTTCCACAGCGCTTCGGCGGTGTGGTTGAAGGCGACCACGCGCCCCTGCGGATCGACGATCAGCACGCCTTCGGGCGCGTATTGCAGGCACAGCAGCAGATCCAGCTCGGATCGGGCCGATGCGACCCGCGCCGCTTCCACGCTGGCGTCGTTGGGCGCGCTCGACGTGACGAGGCGGCGGCCCGGCATGGTCTCAGCGGGCCTGCACGGACAGCGCGATCAGCCGCTCGGCGATCTTGTCCAGCGGCAACACTTCCTGCGCCGCGCCCATGCGGAAGGCGGTGCCGGGCATGCCCCAGACCACACTGGTGGCCTCGTCCTGGACCAGGGTGCTGGCGCCGGCCTGCAGCATTTCCAGCAGGCCGCGCGCGCCGTCGTCGCCCATGCCGGTCAGGATCGCGCCGATGGCGTTGGCGCCGGCATTGCGCGCCACCGACTGGAACAGCACGTCCACTGCCGGCTTGTGCCGGTTGACCGGCGGGCCGTCGTCGATCTTGCAGCGCCAGCGCGCGCCGTCGCGGATCACCTGCAGGTGCTTGCCGCCCGGTGGCAGGTAGGCGTGGCCGGGCAGGATCGCTTCGCCCTCGGTGGCCTCGCGCACGGCCATCGCCGAGTGCCGGTTGAGGCGATCGGCGAAGGCGGTGCTGAAGCCGGCCGGCAGGTGCTGGGTCATCACCACCGCCGGGGCGTCGGCCGGCATGCCTTCCAGGACCACGCGCAGCGCCTCGGTGCCGCCGGCGGACGCGCCGATGGCGATCAGCCGGTCGGTGGTGCGGAACTTCAGCGAGGACACCGCGGCGGGCGTGGCGGTGGCGCCGGCCGGTTTCGGCGCGGCCGGCCGGTCCAGCGCGCGGACCTTGGCCTTGGCCGCGTTCTTGACCTTGGTGACGATCTCTTCGGCGTAGCCCTCCAGCCCGCGGGCCACGTCGAGCTTGGGCTTGGAGACGAAATCGACCGCGCCCAGCGACAGCGCCTGCAGCGTGGTGTCGGCGCCGCGCTCGGTGAGCGAGGAGATCATCACCACCGGCGTGGGCCGCAGCCGCATCAGGTTTTCCAGGAACGCCAGGCCATCCATGCGCGGCATTTCCACGTCCAGGGTGATCACGTCCGGGTTCAGGCGCTTGATCTTCTCGCGCGCCAGCAGCGGGTCGGCGGCCGAGCCGACCACTTCGATGCCGGGGGCGCCGGACAGGATTTCGGTGAGGATCTGCCGCACGACCGCGGAGTCGTCGACGATCAGCACGCGGCAAGGGGCTTCCAGGCTCATTCGAACAACTCCACGGCGCCGGTGACGGGGGCTTTGGTGAGACGGGCACGCACCGCCGACTCGGCCGCGGCGATTTCGGCCTCCTCGTGCGCGTGCGGCAGGCGCTGCACGACCACGCGGCCGGTGGCGGGGAAGAACCAGATCTTGCGCGGATGGATGCCGCGCAGGTCTTCGGCCACCACCGGGATCTGCTCGGCCTTGAGGTAGTTCAGCACGAAGTCGGCATTGCGCGTGCCGACCGGGTTGTTGGTGAACCCCTTGAGCACGTTGCCGCCGCCGAACACCTTGGCTTCCAGGCGGTTGCGAGCGGCGCCGCGCTTGAGCAGGTCGTTGATCAGCACTTCCATCGCATAGCTGCCGTAGCGCGCCGGCGCGCCGTCGCCGCTCTGGCCGTCGGGCAGCATGAAGTGGTTCATGCCGCCGATCTTCAGCAGCGGGTCGCGGATGCAGGCGGCCACGCACGACCCCAGGATCGTGGTCAGCGCGGTGTCGTCGTCCACCACCAGGTACTGGGTCGGCAGCAGCTTGGCCGCCGTCGTCTGGAAGCGCGTATCGTGATAGCGCATCACCTGGTCTACGGCCATGGCGGCGGGGCTCATGTGCGATCCTTTTGCGCCCGGCGGTACAACGTGCGGCCGCAGGGCTGGATCAGGTCGGCCGCATGCAGATAGTTTTCCGAATGGCCGGTGTAGAGCATGCCATCCTCGTCCAGGTGCGGAATCAGCCGCGACAGGATGCCGCGCTGGGTCGGCTTGTCGAAGTAGATCATCACGTTGCGGCAGAACAGCGCCAGGTACGGGCCGGCCACGTCGTAGCGCGGCTCCAGCAGGTTGAGCTGGCGGAACTCGAGCAGGTCGCGCAGCGCCGGCAGCACCCGGCACTGGCCTTCGTTGGCGCCGCTGCCGCGCTGGAAGTACTTGCGCTTGAGGGCGGGGTCGAGGCTGGCGACGCGTTCCAGCGCGTACACGCCGCGCGAGGCGGTGGCCAGCACCTGGGTGTCGACGTCGGTGGCCAGGATCCGCACCGGCGGGGTCAGCGTGCCGAACGCCTCGCAGGCGGTGATCGCCAGCGAGTAGGGCTCCTCGCCGGTGGACGAGGCGCAGGACCAGATCTTCAGCGGGGCGGCGCCGGAATGCTTCTGCAGTTCCTCGCGCAGCCGCTCGAAATGGTGCGGCTCGCGGAAGAACGAGGTCAGGTTGGTGGTCAGGGCGTTGGTGAACGCCTCCCATTCGTCGCCGCCGTCGCGCTCCAGCCAGTCCAGGTAGTCGCGGAACGAGCGCAGGCCCAGCACGCGCAGGCGCCGCGACAGCCGGCCATAGACCATGTCGCGCTTGGCCGGGGCCAGGGCGATGCCGGCCTTCTGGTAGATGAGGTCGCAGACCCGCTTGAAATCGCGGTCGCTGAAGTCGAAGTCGCGATTGTCGGAGCCGGAGGAGGGCGAAGCGGGAGTCTGGATGGCCATGATGCGCAGCGATGGTCGGTCAATCGGGTTATCGGCCGGGCGCGGCCGAAATTGACAGCCGGCGGTCAGGGACGGCCGCCGGCGGTGGCTTGCCTGCTCAGAACTCCTGCCACTGCGCCTCGCTGGCCGCGGCGGCCGCGACGGCCGGGCGCGGCCGCGCCGTCGCCCGGGTTCCGGTGCGGACGGGGGCCGGGGTGGTCGGCGCGGTCGGCGCGGTCGGCGCATTGGCGGCGACGCCGTGGTAGGTGTCCAGCTTGAAGGCGGCGATGGCCGCGCCCAGCTGGCCGGCCTGGTCCTCCATCGAGCGTGCCGCGGCGGTGGCTTCCTCGACCAGCGCGGCGTTCTGCTGGGTGCTCTCGTCCATCTGCACCACGGTCTGGTTGACCTGCTCGATGCCGGCGGACTGCTCCTGCGAGGCAGCGGCGATCTCGCTCATGATGTCGGTGACGCGCTGCACCGAGGTCACGATCTCCTGCATGGTGCGGCCGGCCTGGTCGACCAGGACCGAGCCTTCGGCGACGCGGCCGACCGACTCGTCGATCAGGCCCTTGATCTCCTTGGCGGCGTTGGCCGAGCGCTGCGCCAGCGTCCGCACTTCGGTGGCGACCACGGCGAAGCCGCGGCCCTGTTCGCCGGCACGGGCGGCTTCCACCGCCGCGTTGAGCGCCAGGATGTTGGTCTGGAAGGCGATGCCGTCGATGACGCCGATGATGTCGGCGATCTTCTTCGACGAGGCCTCGATCCCGTTCATGGTGGTGACCACCTGGCCGACCACGTCGCCGCCCTGCGAGGCGACTGCGGCCGCGCCGGCGGCGAGCTGGTTGGCCTGGCGCGCGTACTCGGCGTTCTGCTTCACGGTGGAGGTCAGTTCCTCCATCGAGGCGGCGGTGCGCTCCAGGCTGGCGGCCTGCTGCTCGGTGCGGCGCGACAGGTCGCCGTTGCCGCTGGCGATCTCAGTGGAGGCGACATTGATGTTGGCGGCGGCGGCCTGGATGCGGCCGACGATGGCCGCCAACTGCGCAGCGGTGGCATTGGCGTCGTCGCGCATGCGCCCGAACACGCCGTGGTACTCGCCGTGCATGCGCGCGGTGAGGTCGCCGGCGGCGATGGCCTGCAGCAGCGTCGACAGCTCGCCCAGGTTGCGGTCGCTGACCTCCATCATCGCGTTGAGGTCCTGCACCATCGTCCGGAAGCCGTACTGGAACCGCTCGGAGTCGCCGCGCGTGCCGAACGCACCGGCCGCCGCCGCCTCCGCCAGCTGCTTGATCTGCTCGCTCATCGCGGTCAGGTTCTGCTTGGCCATGTCCATGGTGTCGGTGAGCACGGCCTTTTCGCCGGGCAGGCGGTCCATGTCCTCGGACAGGTCGCCGATCGCGTAGCGCTTGATGATGTCCAGCAGGCGCATCTTCACCGCGATGTGCGAGGCCACCAGGTCGTTGGTGCCCTTGACCATCTGCCCGTACTCGCCCGGAAAGGCGTTCTCGTCCATGCGGTAGCTGATGGTGCCGTTCGCGTGCTGGCGTGCCATCTCTTCCTGCGCGCGGATCACCGTGTGGATGCGCGAGCGCATGATCAGCATGTCGTCCATCAGCTCGCCGATCTCGTCCTTGCCGTGCGGATAGGTGGCGCCGTCCAGTTCACCGCGCGCTACCGCCTGCGACAGGCGCTTGGCCGCGTGCAGCTGGCGCGCCATGCCGCGCGCGATCAGCCAGGCGGTGACGCCGGCGAACAGCACGGCCAGCCCCAGCAGCGTCAGGATCAGCGTCTTGGTGTTGGACAACTGGCTGTCGGCGCGGTCCATTTCCCGATTCAGTTCGGCGACGTTGTACTCGGTGAGCGCCACGATGCGATCGAACAGGGTCCGGCGCAGCGCCCGCGACCGGGTGTCGGAGATCGTTTGCGCGCCGGCCACGTCGCCGGCGCGCAGCGCGGCGCCCATCTCGGTGTTGGCCTGCAGATAGGCCTTCAGGGTTTCCTGCACGCCGGCGTACATCTGCACCTGCTTGGCATCGCGCATCATCGCCGCGATGACCTGCTGGTTCTTCGCCACCTCGGTGCGCACCTTCTGCATGCGCTTGAAGTAGTCGGCCTGGGCCTTGGGATCGTCCGCGCGCGCCAACTGCGCCAGTTCGTAGGTGCGGAATTCGCCGAGCTGCGCGCGTACCTCGGCCATGGCCTGGGTCGCCGGTACCCAGTCGTGCTGGATGCGCCTGAACTCGGCGATCGAGAGATTGGTGCGCGAGTAGGTGAGGGCCCCCAGCACCAAGGTCAGCAGCGTGGTCACGGCGAAGGCGACGATCAGCTTGTCGCGGATTTTCAGGTGCGCGAGGACGTTCATGGGCATTCCATGTGCAGCAGCGGATTGAAAAGGACGGGGCAACCGGCGGGTCAGCCGGCGAGGACGAGGCAAGGCGAGGGCGGCGACAGGGGGCAGGCGCGGCGGAGTCGATCCCGGACCGCGCGCAGGCGGCTCCAAGGTCTTTGGTGGGGGCGCGCAGCGGAGAGCGGGTGCGCCGCGCCGGTGGCGGCACCGGCGGGCAAACGCCGGCCGGTGCCGGGCCTGCGCGTGCGTGCGGCGACGCGGCATCGCCATGGGAGGCTGGACGATGGTGGACGGCGAAGGCTAGGCATCACGTGCTCCCTGAACGGTCGCGGTCGTGACCCGGCGATGTCATGCGCGGATCACGGAGCGTGATCCTGTTATCGACTCGTGCGGCGATTGCTTGAACCGCGCCAGGGGGCGAATCCTCGCGCGTCGCGTGATTGTTCCTATCGCAGCGGTATTGGCGCTCAATCGGCCTCGACGGTCGGGCCGGCCGTGCGGACCAGCCGCAACGGCGCCTGCCGCGCGGCGGTGCGTGCCGTTGCCCGGGGCGCGGTGCCCGCGCCGCCGTCCGCACCGGCCGGCGCCGCGTCCAGCCGGAACACCGCCGCCGCCTCGCCGAGCCGGCGGCCTTGCTCTTCCAGCGCCCGTGCCGAGGCGCCGGCTTCCTCGACCACGGCGACGTTCTGCTGGATCGCCTGGTCCATCTGCGCCACGGTGCTGCTGACCTGCTCGATGCCCATCGACTGCTCCCGCGAGGCCGCTGCGATCTCGCCGATGATGTCGGTCACGCGCTGCACCGAGGTCACGATCTCGCTCATGGTGCGGCCGGCCTGGTCGACCAGGGCCGAGCCCTCGCTGACGCGACCGACCGACTCGTCGATCAGCGTCTTGATTTCCTTGGCGGCGTTGGCCGAGCGCTGCGCCAGCGTCCGTACTTCGGTGGCGACCACGGCGAAGCCGCGGCCCTGTTCGCCGGCGCGTGCCGCTTCCACGGCGGCGTTGAGCGCCAGGATGTTGGTCTGGAAGGCGATGCCGTCGATGACGCTGATGATGTCGGCGATCTTCTTCGACGAGGCCTCGATGCCGCTCATGGTCTCGACCACCCGGCCGACCACGTCGCCGCCCTGCGAGGCCACCGAGGCCGCGCCGACCGCCAGTTGGTTGGCCTGCCGCGCGTGCTCGGCGTTCTGCTTGACCGTGGAGGTCAGCTCCTCCATCGACGCGGCGGTCTCTTCGAGGTTGGCGGCCTGCTGTTCGGTGCGGCGCGACAGGTCCTCGTTGCCGGTGGCCAGTTCCGTGGTGGCGCCGTGGATGCTGCGCGCCGCGGCCTGGATGCGGCCGACGATGTCGGCGAGCTGGTCGGCGGTGGTGTTGGCATCCTCGCGCATCCGCGCGAACACCCCGTGGAATTCGCCGTGCATGCGCGCGCTCAGGTCGCCGGCGGCGATGGACTGCAGCAGCGTGGACAGCTTGCCCAGGTTGCGGTCGCTGACCTCCATCATCGCGTTGAGGTCCTGCACCATCAGCCGGAAGTCGTGCTGGAAGCGCGCCGCGTCGCCGCGCACGCTGAAGTCGCCGGCGGCGGCGGCGGCGGCCAGGCGCTTGATCTCGGTGTTGATCGCCAGCAGGCTGGCCTTGGCCGCGTCCATCGACTCGTGCAGCACCGCGCGGCTGCCGGGCAGGCGACGGGCGTCGCGGCGCAGGTCGCCGTTGGCGTATTCGTTGAGGACGGCGATGGCGTCGACGATGGCGTCCAGGTGCTCGAACATCATGCGGTTGATGCTCGCGGCCAGGTCACCGTACACGCCGGGAAAATCCTCCGGCATGCGGTGGGACATGTCCTTGTCGGCGTGCAGCACCGCCATCTGTGCGGTCTCGTTGGAGAAGCGCTCCAGCATCCGGATCATCTCGCCGGTGGCGCCCAGCATCTGGCCGGTCTCGTCGCGGCCGGGATTGTCGATGCGCACGCTGAGGTCGCCACGCGACACCGCGCGGATCGCTTCCAGGCTGCGCGCCACCGGGCGCAGCACCGAGCTGCCGATCAGCCAGTTGATGCCGAAGGTGAGCAGCACCAGGATGCCGCCGGCCAGGGTCATGACGCCGGTGAAGATCAAGGCCTGCCCCTGCACGTCGTCCATGTAGACGCCGGTGCCGATCACCCAGTGCCAGGGCGCGAACGGCGCGTTGTAGGAGACCTTCTCCACCGGCTTGTCGTTGCCGGGCTTGGGCCACAGGTAGTCGACGTAGCCGCCGCCGGCCTCGGCCACCTTCACGAACTCGCGGAACACCGGCTTGCCGTCGGCGCTGAGCACCTGGCCGATGTCCTTGCCGATCAGGTCCTTGCGGGTGGGGTGCATCAGCATGGTCGGGTGCATGTCGTGCACGTAGAAGTAATCCACGCCGTCGCGGGCGCGCATCGACTCCAGCGTGCGCAGGGCGGTGCGTTGCGCTTCCTCCAGCGGCATGCTGCCCTTGTCCACTTCCGCGGCATAGGCGCGTACCACGCCCAGCGCCAGTTCGATCTGGCCCTTCAGCGCCTGCTCGCGGGTATTGCGGATGTCCAGGTACTGCATCCGCGCGGCGATCACCGCCAGCAGGACGATGCCGGCACCCAGCAACACGGTCTGCCACAGGAACTTGCGGCGCAGCGGCAGATCCGAGAGACGGGTGAGCAGTGAGCGAGACGACATGGACGTGGTCCTTGAAGGTGTTCACTAGGCTTTAACGGCCGCGGCAGGGAAGAAGTTGAGTGCGCCGTGCGGCGCGATGTAGACAATCCTCGCGTCGACGCGGCCACAAAAAAAATCCCCGGCGCGAAGGCCGGGGATGGGAAACGCTGCGACAGGCTGGGCAGGCCTCAGAATTCCTGCCAGTCCGAATCGGCCAGCGCCGGTTCGGCCTTGCGGGCGCGCACGGCGGGTTTGGCGGGAGCGACGGCCGCCGGCTTCTTCGCCACCGGTGCCGGCTTCGGCGCGGCCACCAAGTGCGGGGCGTGCGACGCCACGGCCTGTGCCGACTGCTCGACACGGAAGATCGACACGGCTTCGGTCAGCTGGCCGGCCTGCTCTTCCATCGAGCGGGCGGCGGCGGTGGCTTCTTCGACCAGGGCGGCGTTCTGCTGGGTGGTCTCGTCCATCTGGGTGACAGTCTGGTTGACCTGTTCGATGCCGGCCGACTGCTCCTGCGAGGCGGCGGCGATCTCGCCCATGATGTCGGTGACGCGCTGCACCGAGGCGACGATCTCGGTCATGGTCTGGCCGGCCTGGCGCACCAGGGTCGAGCCATTGGCCACCTGGCCGACCGACGCGTCGATCAGGCCCTTGATCTCCTTGGCGGCGTTGGCCGAGCGCTGGGCGAGGGTGCGCACTTCGCTGGCGACCACGGCGAAGCCACGGCCCTGTTCGCCGGCACGCGCGGCTTCGACCGCCGCGTTGAGCGCCAGGATGTTGGTCTGGAAGGCGATGCCGTCGATGACCGAGATGATGTCGCCGATCTTCTTCGATGACGCTTCGATCCCGCTCATGGTCTCGACCACCCGGCCGACCACGTCGCCGCCCTGCGAGGCCACCGAGGCCGCACCCGCGGCCAACTGGTTGGCCTGGCGCGCGTGCTCGGCGTTCTGCTTGACGGTGGAGGTCAGTTCCTCCATCGAGGCCGCGGTCTCTTCGAGGTTGGCGGCCTGCTGCTCGGTGCGGCGCGACAGGTCGTCGTTGCCGGCGGCGATCTCGCCGGCCGCGGCATTGATCGCGTTGGCCGCCTGCTGGATGCGACCGACGATGGCCGCCAGTTGCTCGGCGGTGGCATTGGCGTCGTCGCGCATGGTCGCGAACACGCCCTTGAAGTCGCCGTGCATGCGCGCGGTGAGGTCGCCCTGCGACAGCGAGGTCAGCAGCTTGGACACTTCGCCGATGCTGTCGCCATTGGCCTGCAGCAGGCCATTGAGCTGCTGCGCCAGTTGCAGGAAGAAGCCGTGCTTGCCGTCCAGGCCGACGCGCCCGCTGAGGTCGCCGGCGGCGGCCTCGCGCACGATCTTGGCCACTTCCTGCTCGACCTGCGCTTCCAGGGTGCGGTCGCGCGATTCGCACACGAAACCGATGTGGGTGCCGTGCTGGTCGCGGATGGCGGTGATGGTCTGGGCGATGCGCGCGTCGACGTAGGCCATCTCGCGTTCCATCACACCCTTCTTTTCCAGCTCCGACAGGGTCTTGGGATCGTGCTGGTTGCCGTACTCCAGCACCGTCACCGGCGAGCCGACCAGCGGCAGGCTCGAATCGAAGGCCGGCGCCACCGAGTGGATCTGCTCGGCGTACTTGTCGGTCAGGCCCTGCATCGAGGGGTTGGCGTAGACGATGTTGTAGTCCAGGTCGACGATGAACATGCCGGTCGAGGAATTGTCCAGCGCGGTGCGGATGCGCAGGTTCTCGGCAGCCACCGCGGCGTCGCGCTCGATGCGCCCACGCAGGTCCTGCTGCATGCGCTTGAGCGCCTGCATCAGTTCGCCGATTTCGTCCTTGCCGTTGGCGTCGATATGTCCGTCCAGCTTGCCGCCGGCCACGTCGCTGGCCACCTTGACCGCATCGCGCACGCTGTTGGCCAGCATCCGCCCGAACAGGACGGCCAGGCCGATCGCTGCGCCGAGGCCGATCAGCAGGCAGATCAACAGGGTCGCGGAGGCCTTGCTGTAGGTGCCGCTGGCGGCATCGGCCGCGGCCTTGGCCTGGCGGTCGTTCTCGGCGATCAGGGCGACGACGTCGTCCACCACCTTGTTGTGCAGGGTGCGGGTCTCGCCGGTGAAGGTGTCGATGGCGTCGTCGTGCAGGTCGAGCTGCAGCATCTCGTCGACGGACTGGTAGGAGGCGCTGGCCTTCTTCCAGTCGGCGACCAGACGCTCGTAGATGGTCTTTTCCTGCGGGCTGCCGATCTTTGGCGGATACTTGGCCAGGATCTGGTCCATCTGCTTCTTCAGCGCGACCTTGCGCGCGGCCGATTCCTTCTTCAGCGCGTCGCTGCTGCGGATCAGGCTCTGGTAGGCCGCGTTGCGGTACTCGCCGAGGATGCCGCGCATTTCGCCGCCGGTGCGCACGCTCGGCACGACCTGCGCCGACACGTTGCTGGCCACGCCATTGAGCGAGTGCAGACCGCGATAGGCGGCCACGCCCTGGATGAGCATCAACGCCAGCACGACGCCGAACGCCAGCATCAGTTTGGGCATCACCTTGAGATCTTTAATCCACTGCATGAGCGCGTTTCCCGTAATTCGGAGGGGGCGACAAGGGCAAGAACGGCAAACGCCGCCGCGCCGGACCGCGTGCACGGGTCCAGCACGGCGGCGCCGGGGCTTACTTGATGGTGGCCAGCTTCAGGCTGGACGGCGCGCTGACCTGGATTTCGGCGCGCGAGCTGTCCCGCTCGATCTTGCCGATCACGCACACGTCCTTGCCTTCCAGGGTTTCCGGCGGGAAGCCGAACTTGCTGCGGTCGGCGCCGGCGATGCGGGCGGAGAAGGTGTGGCGCGGGAACATGCCGCCCATGTACAGGAAGGTCGGCTCGCCCTCGGAATTCTGCGCGTACTTGGCTTTCTCGACCTTGCCGCAGACCATGCCGTCCTTGCCGACGAACCGGGTGGCCATCTCCGGCGGGATCATCTGCTGGGACTGGGCGAAGGTGCTGGGGCTGGCGGCGAGCAGCAGGACCAGCAGCATGGGAAAGCTCGGTTTCATGGAACGACTCCTTGAGGGCGGGGGGATGAAGTGAGGGCCGTGTGATGCCGGCCACTCTTCAGCTATCGGCCTGAAACCGGTTAACTTGATTCTCACAAGTGATAAACAGTTCGCATTTCAATAAAAAACCCGCCGGGCGGCGGGTTTCGTCTACAGCCCGGCGGCGCAGGCCGCGTCAGGCGGCTTCGTCGACGTGGGCGTGCTGCTGGCCGAACTCGGCGCTGTCGAGCAGGGTCTCGATATCCAGCAGGATCAACATCTTGTCGTCCTGGGTGCCGATGCCCGAGATGAAGCGGGTGTCGACCGCGGCGCCGAATTCGGGGGTCGGACGGATCTGCTCCTGGTTCAGCGGGATCACGTCGGAGACGCTGTCGACCACGATGCCGACCACGCGGTTCTCGACGTTGAGCACGATCATCACGGTGAAGGCGTCGTAACGGGCTTCCTTCAGGCGCAGCTTCAGGCGCAGGTCGATCACCGGCACGATGGTACCGCGCAGGTTGATCACGCCCTTGATGTACTCGGGGGCGTCCGGGACCCGGGTGACCGAATCGTAGCCGCGGATTTCCTGCACCTTGAGGATATCCACGCCGTAGTGTTCTTCGCCGAGGGTGAAGCTGAGGAATTCGCCGCCAGTGGCGTCGGAGGTGGAGCTGGTCTTGTCGTTCATCGTGTGCTCCTGGTGCGCACGGGATTGCGGGTGGTGGCGTAAGGGGAAAGCGCGACTCTGATGCTAGATCGGCGCGGTGGCGACGAACTTTAGGCCTGGAGCGGGGTGCCGCTGCCGGCGTTCAGGAAAGCACGCCGCTCTTGCGGGCGCTGCGCTGGCGTTCGATGCGGAACACGTAGCGCTGGATCGCCGCGTCGGCGCCGCGCGGCAGGTCCTGGAAGCGCATGCCCACGCGCAGCGTGTCCTGGCCGTTGGCCAGCTTGGAGACATACATGTTGCAGACCTGCAGGGTCAGGCGGATGGCATCGGCATCGGGCAACTGCAGCACGCAGTTGGGGTAACTCTGCTGCAGCTGCGGCATGGGCTGGCCCTGCACCAGGGCCACGGCCAGGCCGCCGCCGCTGATGTCCACCACGCGCAGCTTCAGTTCCACCTTGCCTTCATCGTCCTCGAAACGCAGCACGCACAGCGGCGAGTCGGTGATCGGGGTTTCCAGGCGGAAATGCTCGCGCCGCTGCAGGTAGTACAGCGATTCCGGCAGCGGGGCGCGGAAGCCCGGCTGGCCGTCGTCGTCGGTGCGCTGCGGGGATTCGATGCGGAAACGCACCCGCACCTTGTCCAGCTGGGCGAAGCACAGCAGGTAGTCGGCCTGCTCGGCGGCGCGGTTGGAGGCTTCGTTGACGCTCAAGTCCAGCAACAGGCTGTCCTCGTCCAGGTCCAGCAGCGCGGTCGAGAAGGCCTGGTCGCGGCCGCCCACATGGGCGCTGACCTGCGAACGCTGCTGGATCAGCGACTGTAGCAACTGGCGGATCTGCCTTGGCTTGGTCAGCAGGAAACGGTCGTCCTCCACTTCTTCTTCCGGCGAAGACGGGACAGGGGAGTCGCTGGGGATGCCTTCGGCCATGGTGGACAATGCGTACTGGTGGTGGGTGAGGCGGCGCGCGTCGGCCCGCCCCACGCATGCTATCGGCTGAGCACGGCGTTTTTGTAGACCGGACGCACGTTGCCGACTGTGGCACTGGCGCCCAGCGGCGGGCGCTGCTCCAGGGTGAAGGATGCCACGGCCTGCGCCAGTGCGCCGGCCTCCTGTTCCATCGAGCGGGCGCTGGCGCTGGCTTCCTCGACCAGTGCGGCGTTCTGCTGGGTCGCCTCGTCCATCTGCGCGACGGTCTGGTTGACCTGCTCGATGCCGGCCGACTGCTCCTGCGAGGCCGAGGCGATCTCGCGCATGATGTCGGTGACGCGCTGCACCGAGCTCACGATCTCCTGCATGGTCTTGCCGGCCTGGTCGACCAGGGCCGAGCCTTCGGCCACGCGGGTCACCGAGTCGTCGATCAGGCCCTTGATCTCCTTGGCGGCGCCGGCCGAGCGCTGCGCCAGCACCCGCACCTCGCTGGCCACGACGGCGAAGCCGCGGCCCTGTTCGCCGGCACGTGCGGCTTCCACCGCGGCGTTGAGCGCGAGGATATTGGTCTGGAACGCGATGCCGTCGATGACCGAGATGATGTCGGCGATCTTCTTCGAGGAGGTCTCGATGCCGCTCATGGTGGTGACCACCTGGCCGACCACGCTGCCGCCTTGCGAGGCGACGGCCGCCGCACCCACCGCCAACTGGTTGGCCTGGTGCGCATGCTCGGCGTTCTGCTTGACGGTGGAGGTCAGCTCTTCCATCGACGCGGCGGTTTCCTCCAGGCTGGCGGCCTGCTGCTCGGTGCGGCGCGACAGGTCCTCGTTGCCGGCGGCGATCTCGCCGGCGGCGGTGTTGATCGCATCCGAGGCGCCCTGGATCTGCCGCACGATCGCCGACAGTTGCGCGGCGGTGGCGTTGGCGTCGTCCTTCATGTTCGCGTACACGCCCTGCAGGTCGGCATCGATGCGCCGCGACAGATCGCCCTGGGCCAGCGCGCGCAGCATCTGCTGGATGTGGCCCAGGCCGGCCGCGCCGGCGGCGAGCATGGCGTTGATCTGTTCGCCCAGCTGCAGCAGGAAGCCGTGCTTGTCGTCCAGGCGGATGCGCCCGCCGAGGTCGCCGGCGACCGCGCCGCGCACGATGCCGGCGATCTCCTCTTCCACCGCCACTTCCTCGGTGCGGTCGGCCCATTCCACCACGAAGCCCAGGCGGTTGCCGGTCGCGTCGGTGACCGGATTGACGATCAGCCGCATGGTGTGGCCGCCGACGCGGATCTGCGCGCGGTGGGTGCCCTTCAGCTCGGCGAGCATGCGCGCCTGGTGCTCGGGATGGCGATGGAACACGTCGATGGTCTTGCCCAGCAGGTCGCTGGCATCGAACTGCGGCAGGTCGCGGCGCAGGTCGTCCTGCACATCAGTCAGCATCTGCAGCAGCGGCCGGTTGACGTAGACGATGCGGCGCTCGGCGTCGGCGATCATCACGTTGGTGGTGACGTCGTCCAGCGCGGTGCGGATGCGCAGGGTCTCGCGCTGCGCCTCGCTGTCCTGCTCGCGGCTGCGCAGCAACTGTGCGTTGGCCGCCACCAGGGTATGGGCGATGGAGCCTTCCGGCAGGTCCAGCGCGCGGATCGCCGCCGACAGCGGCTGCTGTTGGGCCATCGCACGCGCGGCCTGCGCCAGGTCGTGCGGATCGTGGCCCACGTCCAGCAGTTGCCGGCGCATCTGCACCGCCATCGGCACCAGGATGGCCGTTTCCACGACCACGTACAGCGCATGGATGACCAGGATGCCGATGCCCGCGTCGGCGGTGAACGCCAGCACCGGCAGGCCGCGGTGCTGCAGCCAGAAGAACAGCACGTGATGCACGGCGATCGCCGCGGCGGCGACCACGATCGGGCGCCAGTCGCGGTAGTACAGCAGCAGCGCGATCAGCAGGATCACGCCGAAGTGCACTTCGATCATGCCGCCGGACTGCTGGATCAGCACGGCGGCCTGCACCATCAGGCCCAGCGCCACGGTGCAGCGGCTCAACAGACTGCCGGGGTGCAGCTTCACCTGCAGGGCAACGACCGCCAGGGTCGGCAGGCTGACCGCCAGCCATGGTGTCCACGCGGCCTCGTGCCAGGCGGCGGCCAGGCTGGCGAGCGTGGCCACGACGGACACCGCCACGAACAGCCGGTCGGCCTGCGCCGCCAGTTTCTGCAGGTAGACGTAGCGCTCGTTGCCGACGAGAAAATGGCCTTGGGTAGGCGAGGCGCTCATGCAAGGGGCTCCTTGGAGTCGGTGGGACAGCTGCACTGGGCAGGAGAGATCAGCGGTGAGGTATCGCCGCTGGCCAGCAAGCGTGGGATCAGCGCGGCGGCGGCGATCGACGTGCCGCATCCGGCCAGTTGCGCCGGACCGGCATAGATCAGGCGCGCATGCGCATCGAACACGATCAGCGCATACGGCAGCGCCAGCGGCGCAGGGCGGTCGCGCAAGTCCACGCTGTGGATGCCCGGCAGCGCGAGGGCCGCAGGTGCGGCGCAGGCGCAGCCGGCCACGCGCAGGCGAAACGCGACGGCCTGGCCGGCGGGGAGGGAGGCGGGGGCGAACGCCAGCAGGCGTGTGCGGATGGCGTCGGCACTGTCGGCCGGTGGCGGGGTGGCGAGTGCCACCAACCGGGTGGCCGCCCAGACGCTCCAGAGCACCAGCAGCAACAGCCCCAATGGCACGCGGGCGAAACCTCGCGAGCGGTGCGTCGTGGCGGAGAGTGCCTGCATGGGAAACAGCCAGCGCTACGCCGGTACTCACCGGCTGCTCACGTTATCGACAGCACCTATCGTTCCTTAAGGTGGCAGTCATCACAATTCACGTGGTGGTAACGACGCTGATGTACGTATCTCGCGAAAAACTTGATGCGCAGTGCCAGAAACGCGCTCGGCCGCGGAACTGGTCCACGGCCGAGTGATGTGTAGGGTGTGGCCTCGGCATGGGACGGGAGCCGAGGCCTGGGCACGACAGATGGCGCGTCTGGTTGCGCCACCGCGCGCGTGGACTCAGGCGAAGGCGTGTGCCTGCCTGCGCGCGGCCGGCACCGCCGACGAGCGTAGCGGCGATGTCGCCGCGTCCACCTTGAACACCGCCACCGCCTGGCGCAGTTGCCCGGCCTGTTCCTCCATCGAGCGGGCGGCCGCAGTGGCTTCCTCGACCAGTGCGGCGTTCTGCTGGGTGCTCTCGTCCATCTGGGTGACGGTGCGGTTGACCTGCTCGATGCCGGACGATTGCTCCTGCGAGGCCGCGGCGATCTCGCCGATGATGTCGGTGACGTGCTGCACCGAGGTCACGATCTCCTGCATGGTGGTGCCGGCGCGCTCGACCAGTGCCGAGCCTTCGGCGACGCGGCCGACCGACTCGTCGATCAGGCCCTTGATCTCCTTGGCGGCGTTGGCCGAGCGCTGGGCGAGGGTGCGCACCTCGCTGGCGACCACGGCGAAACCGCGGCCCTGCTCGCCGGCACGGGCAGCCTCGACCGCGGCGTTGAGCGCCAGGATGTTGGTCTGGAAGGCGATGCCGTCGATCACCGAGATGATGTCGGCGATCTTCTTCGAGGAGGTCTCGATGCCGCTCATGGTCTGCACCACCTGGCCGACCACGTCGCCGCCCTGCGACGCCACCGAGGCCGCGCCGGCGGCAAGGCGGTTGGCATCGCGCGCGCGCTCGGCGTTCTGCTTGACGGTGGAGGTCAGTTCCTCCATCGACGCGGCGGTCTCCTCCAGGTTGGCGGCCTGCTGCTCGGTGCGGCGCGACAGGTCGTCGTTGCCGGTGGCGATCTCGCTGGCGGCGCCGTTGATGTTGACCGCGGCGGCCTGGATGCGCGCGACGATGGCGGCCAGTTGTTCGGTGGTGGCGTTGGCGTCGTCGCGCATGGTCGCGAACACGCCCTGGAACTGGCCGTGCATGCGCGCGGTCAGGTCGCCGGCGGCGATCGACTGCAGCAGCGACGACAGTGCCTGCAGGTTGCCGTCGGCGGTGGCCATCAACTGGTTGAGGCTGTCGACCATCAGCCGGAAGTCGTACTGGAAGCGTTCGGCGTCGCCGCGCACGCTGAAATCGCCCGCCGCCGCGGCGCCGGCCAGGTGCTTGATCTCGGTGTTCATCGCGGTCAGGTTGTGCTTGACCGTGTCCATCGTCTCGGTGAGTCGGGCCTTTTCGCCGGGCAGGCGGTCCATGTCCTCGGACAGGTCGCCGATGGCGTAGCGGCCCATGATCTGCGCCAGGCGCTCGGTCACGGCGATGTGCGCGGCGGCCAGGGCGTTGCTGTCGCGGACCATGCGCCCGTAGTCGCCGGGGAAGCTGCTTTCGTCCATGCGGTAGCTGGTCTGGCCGGCGTCGTGGCGCCGCGCCATCTCGGTCTGTGCGGCCAGCACTTCGCGCAGTTGTTGCTGCATGCGCTGCATGTCGGCCAGCAGCCGCCCGCTTTCGTCGCGGCTGGGCACCACGATGCGGGCGTCGAGGCGGCCTTCGGCGATGTCGGCGGCGACACCGGCAGCGCGACGTACATTGCGGGTCAGCGTGACCAGCGTGTGCGCACAGATCGCCGCGATCAGCAGAGTCAACACGCCGAGTCCGGCCGCCGCGGACCACATCGCCTGCAGCGACGCGTCCAGATGCCGCTGCGACTGGCGCTGCAGCGCCTGCAAGGCGGTGGCGCTCAGGCCGTGCAGGGCCTCGTCCCAGCCGTGCAGGGCGGCGTTCCAACGCTGGTCGGCATCGGCGCCGCCGCTGTCCAGGGCCTGCGCCAGTTGCGGCAGGGCGCGGTCGGCGACGGCGGCTTCGTTGCTCACCGCCTGCGTCAGCGCCGGATCCTGCTGCTCGAGCAGGCCAAGGGCCTTCTTCAGTTCATGCCGCAGGCGCGCCTGGTCGCGCGCCAACTCACCGATCTGGGCGCGCAGGATCGGGGTCTCCGTGCCCGCCTGGGACGGATCGTGCATCGCGTCCAGTCGGGTCAGGGTCTGGCTGGTCACCGGGGCGTAGATCAGGCTGCTGACCACCAGGTGGTAGCTCTCCACGTAGGGCGTGTAGACCAGCTGGCTGTCATCGCGCAGGGCGTCCAGCGCGTCGTCGGCCTTCTCGGCGACCGCCGCGAAGTCGTTGCGCCTGGTCTGCAAGGTCTGCTGCAGCTGCGCCAGCGCCGCCGTGCTGCGGTCGAAGCCGGGCAGGGCCGGCACGGTCCGTTGCAGTTCGCCCAGCGCCCGGTCCGCGGTCTCGCGCGCCTGCGCCGCATCGGCGCCGGTGCCGACCTGCTCTTCCTGCAGGGCCGCCAGCAGCGTCAGCATCTGCCGCAGTGGCGCATAGCTGCGCAACTCGGCGCGGCTGACCTCCACGCCGTCGTTGAGCGTTCGGGTGTACAGCAGCAGCGGAATGACCAGGCCGATCAGGGCCAGGACCCCGATCAGGCTGAGTTTGCGCGCGATGGGGAGGTCGTGCCAGATCCGCAAACGGGAGCGGCGTTCGGAGGCGGGCGGAGCGGCGTGGTTCGCGGAGTGCGACGTCATTGCGCGGGTCTCGGAGGAAGAGCGAAAGAAGGCCTGCACTCGGGTGGAGCGCAGGCCATGGGAATGCAGGGTGGAACGGACCGTCGTCGAGCTTCGCCCGGCTGGAACGCGAACCTACGGCGTGATCGCCGGGGCTCGACCGAATCGGGCAAATCTTTAGCGGCGGCGTTAGACAAAAATTGAATCTGTGATCCGAGCGAGTTAAACGGCCATCAGGGTCGTAGCGCCTGCATGAGGGCACACTGGGCCGGACATACGGGGCGCCACGCCGCACGGATGCAGCTGCGATGCAGGGTATTGTGCGATCCGCGGATGACGGCACGGTTCCGGAATGCGTCGACCTGCCGAGATGCCGTGAACGGCGGCGGTCTGCGGGTGGGAGGAACGTCCTAGCCCGATCCGTTCGCCCGATGGGCGCGTTGCGTGCCCGCGCCGCTGGTCTCGCACGCGGCCGACAGAGCGGGCTGTCGCCGCTGTGACGGGGGCGCACGAGGCAGGTCGGCGCTGACGTGCCGAAGGAGACGCGCGATGCGCGTAGACGCGTGGACAGCAGAACGCCGGCTGCGCGTGTCCACGCAGCCGGCGTCCGATCAGGCCAGGGATGACTGGGGGTGCCGCTGACAGACGCGAGGTGGCGAGGCCGTGTGCGCCCTCGCCACCATGGCCTCAGAACTCCTGCCAGGCGTCGCCATTGCTGGCGGCGGCCACCACGGGCCTGCGTACCGCCGGTTGCGGTGCCGTGCCGGCCTTGCTCGCGACCCGCACCGCCGGCTTGGCCGGCGCCGCGCGCACCGCGGCTGGCCGGGCGATGCTGGCGACACTGTCGATCTTGAACAGCGCGACCGCATCGCTGAGCTGGCCGGCCTGCTCTTCCATCGAGCGCGCGGCGGCGGTGGCTTCCTCGACCAGGGCGGCGTTCTGCTGGGTGGTCTCGTCCATCTGGGTGACGGTCTGGTTGACCTGCTCGATGCCGGCCGACTGCTCCTGCGAGGCGGCCGAGATCTCGCCCATGATGTCGGTGACGCGCTGCACCGAGGCCACGATCTCGCTCATGGTGCGGCCGGCCTGATCGACCAGGGCCGAGCCGGTGGCGACACGGCCGACCGAGTCGTCGATCAGCGTCTTGATCTCCTTGGCGGCATTGGCCGAACGCTGCGCCAGGGTGCGCACTTCGCTGGCCACCACGGCGAAACCACGGCCCTGTTCGCCGGCACGGGCCGCTTCCACCGCGGCGTTGAGCGCCAGGATGTTGGTCTGGAAGGCGATGCCGTCGATCACCGAGATGATGTCGGCAATCTTCTTGGAGGACGCCTCGATCCCGCTCATGGTCTCGACGACCTGGCCGACCACCGCGCCGCCCTGCGAGGCGACCGAGGCCGCGCCCACCGCCAACTGATTGGCCTGGCGGGCGTGTTCGGCGTTCTGCTTCACGGTGGAGGTCAGCTCCTCCATCGAGGCCGCGGTCTCTTCCAGGCTGGCGGCCTGCTGCTCGGTGCGGCGCGACAGGTCATCGTTGCCGGCAGCGATCTCGGTGGCGGCGGCATTGATGCTGACCGCGGCGGTCTGGATGCGGCCGACGATGCCGGTCAACTGGTCGGCGGTGGCATTGGCGTCGTCGCGCATGGTGGCGAACACGCCGTGGAACTCGCCGTCCATGCGTGCGGTCAGGTCACCGGCGGCGATGGACTGCAGCAGCGCCGACAGCTTGCCGAGGTTGCGGTCGCTGACCTCCATCATCGCGTTGAGGTCCTGCACCATCAGCCGGAAGTCGTGCTGGAAATGCGCGGCATCGCCGCGGGCGCTGAAATCGCCGGCCGCGGCCGCGGCGGCCAGGCGCTTGATCTCGGTATTGATCGCCAGCAGGCTGGCCTTGGCCGCATCCATCGACTCGTGCAGCACGGCACGACTGCCGGGCAGGCGGCGCGCGTCGCGGCGCAGGTCGCCGTTGGCGTATTCGTTGAGCACGCCGATGGCATCGACGATGGCGTCCAGGTGTTCGAACATCATGGTGTTGATGCCCTTGCTCAGCTCGCCGTACACGCCCGGGAAGTCCTGCGGCATGCGGTGGCTGATGTCCTTGTCGGCATGCAGCTCGATCATCAGCGCGGTTTCGCTGGAGAAGCGCTGCAACTGGGTCTGCATGCGGCCCATCGCGACCAGCAGGCGGCCGGGTTCGTCGCGCGCGTCGGTGCTCACGTCGTTGTCCAGGCGGCCGTCGGCGATCGCCTCGGCGGCGCGGGTGGCGCGGCCCAGCGGTCCGGTCAGGCTACGGGTGATCGTCCAGCCCAGCAGGCCGCTGACCAGCAGGACCGCAAGGCCGCCGGAGATCAGGATGATGCGGCCGCGTGCCATCGCTGCCGAGGAGATCGCATAGGCCTCCCGGCTCAAGCGCCGCTGCAGATCGGCATTGGCGCGGATCGCCGCCTGCTGCCGCTCCATCGCCACCGCGGCATCGCCCAGCAGCAACGCCTGCGCCTGCGAGTTCAGGTCCTTCTCGCCCAGCGCCATCACCTGATTGTTGAGCTGCACCGACTGCGCCCGCGCACTCTCGATCGCGGCCATGGCCTGGCGTTCGGCCGGGGTCGCCGGCATCGCCGACAGTGCATCGTGCGCGGCCTTGTAGCGCGCCCGGTTGCGCTGCACGATGTCGATCATCTTCTGGTTGGCCGCATCGCCATCGACGATGGTGATGGACAACAGCCCGATCTGCACGTTGGTGTTGGCATCCAGCATCTCGTTGGAGAGGCGCACCTTTTCCATGTTGCCGTTGACGATGCTGTCCAGTTCGCGATGCGCCCTGGCCATGGTCAGCAAGCCCATGGCGACCAGCACGCCGGACAGCAGGATGAGGATGCCGAACGCCATGCCCAGGCGCCGACCGACGTTATAGCGTTGCAGAAGTGCGTTCATAGCCGACCTTTTGGGGGACAGAGGGGAACCGGGGGCGCAATCGCTGGCGACCAGCGATTGCGACACGACCTGGCAATGCCGTGTCGCACCCTCAATATCGACATGCCGGTGAGAAATTGAGCATTTCTCACGGACGTGTTGGCAAATGGTTAGGAAGCTGTCTGCGGTCCGACCTGGGTTGGTCGGCAAGGGCGAAATCCGACGCGGCTCCGACATGCGTTGGCGCCGAATAGAACAGCCTTCGCCCTGTCTCCCGTTCGCCTGTGTTGGCGGGCCTGGCGTGCACAGCGCAGGTGTGGCGTTGCCGCCGAAGCGGTCGCCATGCCGGCGGCATGGCGACCGTGCGACTCAGAACTCCTGCCAGTCGCCGCCGACCGCGACCGCAGCGCGCTTGGCGGGCTGCGTGTGCGAACGTGCCGCTGCCTTGGCGACACGTGGTGCGTTGGCCGCAACGGACGGCCCCCGCGTCGGCGCTGGGTGCACGCCAGCGGCGGTACCGCCGATGCTGTCGATCTTGAACAAGGCCACCGTGCTGGTGAGCTGACCGGCCTGCTCCTCCATCGAACGTGCCGCCGCAGTGGCCTCTTCCACCAGCGCCGCGTTCTGCTGGGTGGTCTCGTCCATCTGCACCACGGTCTGGTTGACCTGTTCGATGCCGGTGGACTGTTCCTGCGAGGCGGCGGAGATCTCGCCCATGATGTCGGTCACGCGCTGCACCGAGGCCACGATCTCGCTCATCGTGCGGCCGGCCTGGTCGACCAGGACCGAACCTTCGGTCACGCGCGTGACCGAGTCGTCGATCAGCCCCTTGATCTCCTTGGCCGCGTTCGACGAGCGTTGGGCAAGGGTGCGCACTTCGCTGGCGACCACGGCGAAACCGCGGCCCTGGTCGCCGGCACGGGCCGCTTCCACCGCGGCGTTGAGCGCCAGGATGTTGGTCTGGAAGGCGATGCCGTCGATCACCGAGATGATGTCGGCGATCTTCTTGGACGAGGCCTCGATGCCGCTCATGGTCTCGACGACCTGGCCGACCACGCTGCCGCCTTGCGAGGCGACGGCCGCCGCGCCCACCGCCAACTGGTTGGCCTGGCGCGCGTGCTCGGCGTTCTGCTTCACGGTGGAGGTCAGCTCTTCCATCGAGGCGGCGGTTTCTTCCAGGCTGGCGGCCTGCTGCTCGGTGCGGCGCGACAGGTCGTCGTTGCCGGCGGCGATCTCGGTGGCTGCAGCGTTGATGCTGACTGCCGCGGTCTGGATGCGGCCGACGATCGCCGCCAACTGCTCGGCGGTGGTGTTGGCATCATCGCGCATCCTGGCGAACACACCATTGAAGTCGCCATGCATGCGCGCGGTGAGGTCGCCGGCGGCGATCGACTGCAGCATCTGCGACAGCGCCTGCAGGTTGCCGTCGGCGGTGGCCATCAGTTGGTTGAGACTCTCGACGATGGCGCGGAAATCGTACTGGAAGTAGACGGTGTCCCCGCGTGCGGCGAAATTGCCGGCCAGGGCGGCGGCGGCGAGCTGGTTGATCTCGCCACTCATGCGCATCAGATTGCCCTTCACCGCGGCCATCGCCGAGGTGATGGCGGCCTTCTCGCCAGGCAGTTGCGGCATATCCTCGGCCAGGTCGCCGATCGCGTAGCGCTCGATCAGGCGGATGGCCTGCATCTTGACTGCAATGTGGTCGGCCACCATCCGGTTCGCGTCGTGCACCATGCGCGCGTAGTCGCCCATGAACGCGGTCTCGTCCATGCGGTAGCTGATCTCGCCGAGGGTGTGGCGGCGCGACATTTCTTCCTGCGCCCGGATCAGGTTGCGCAATTGCGTCTGCATGGTGTGCATGGCATTCAGCAGCCGGCCCGGTTCGTCGCGGGCGTCGGAGAGTACCTCGTTATCCAGTTGCCCGCGGGCGATCGCTTCTGCGACTTCGGTAGCGCGTTGCAGCGGCTGGGTCAGGCTGCGGGTGATGGTCCAGGCCAGCAGGCTGCTGGCAATCAGTACCAACACGCCGCCAGCAAGCAGCAGGCTGCGGCCGTCGTGGGTCGCTTCGGTCGCGGCTGCATAGGCGGTCTGCAATTGCGTGTTCTGCAAGTCCAGGTTCTCGCGAATGTATCCGTTCCAGGCCTGGGTCGCGGGGCGCGAACGCTGCGTCAGCAGCGCCTGCGCTTCGTCGTTGCGATTGACGATGGCCAGGGCAATGACTTGATCATTGAATTTACGTGCGGTTTCGCGTGCGGCGTCGATCTTGGCGCGCACCACCTTGCCCTGTGCCGATGGAGGGAAGGTATCCAGTTCGGCGCGCAGGTCGGCGTAGCGCTGACGGTATTTCTTGATGTCGGCCAGCGCCTGCTGGTTGAGGTCGTCGCTGGTGACGATCGCCAGCGTGCCAAGCGCGATCAGGATGCTGTTGTTGGCGTCGAGCATCCCATTGCTGATGCGGGTCTTCTCGACGTTCTTCTTGACGATCTGGTCCAGCTCGGTCTGGGCGCGCGACATGGAAAGCATGCCTGCGGCTACCAATAAGCAGGACAGCAGGATCAGGAGGCCAAAGGCGCCAGCGAGCCGGCGTCCGACGTTGTAGCGTTGCAGAAAGGCATTCATGTCGACCTCTTCGTTGACGGTGTCCCTGGGACGTCCAGGTCCTTGTCCCTGTAGGCTCCGGCGGCAGGTGCGCGACCGGAGGGGGGGGCGTGGCGGTCAGAAAAGCGAAGAAAGGAAAACCACTGCGTTGCTGTACAACATGTTTCGCCGTCACCCGAATGTGATATCGGCGTGACGGCACATTCCTCGATACGTCGTTGGTCGTAAGACGATTCCCGACGCTGTCTGATTCATTTCCCTACGTGGTTCCTCACGCGGTCAGCGGCTGCCATTCGGTGCCGATCGCGTCGGCGATGGCCTGCGCGTTCGTCTGGGATGCCTGCGTGGCATGCGACGTTGCAGCGATGGCCGAATGGCCGGCCACCACCGCGGCGACGGAGGCTGGGGCAGGGGTGGCACGCGTGGCGTGCTGTTCCAGTCGGAACACGGCCACCGCGTCGCTCAGCTGCGCGGCCTGGTCCTCCATCGAGCGTCCCGCGGCGGTGGCTTCCTCGACCAGCGCAGCGTTCTGCTGGGTGCTCTCGTCCATCTGCGTCACCGTGCGGTTGACCTGCTCGATGCCGGCGGACTGCTCCTGCGAGGCCGCGGAAATCTCGCCCATGATGTCGGTCACGCGGCCCACCGAGGCCACGATCTCCTGCATGGTCTGGCCGGCACGATGTACCAGCTCGGCGCCGGTGGCGACGCGGCCGACCGAGTCGTCGATCAGGCCCTTGATCTCCTTGGCGGCATTGGCCGAGCGTTGCGCCAGCGTGCGCACTTCGCTGGCGACCACGGCGAAGCCGCGGCCCTGTTCGCCGGCACGGGCGGCTTCCACCGCCGCATTGAGCGCCAGGATGTTGGTCTGGAAGGCGATGCCGTCGATGACCGAGATGATGTCGGCGATCTTCTTCGACGCGGTCTCGATGCCGCTCATGGTGTCCACCACCTGGCCGACCACCGCGCCGCCTTGCGAGGCGACCGCGGCGGCGCCGGCCGCGAGCTGATTGGCCTGGCGTGCGTGCTCGGCGTTCTGCTTGACCGTGGCGGTCAGCTCTTCCATCGAGGCCGCGGTCTCTTCCAGGCTGGCCGCCTGCTGCTCGGTGCGTTGCGACAGGTCGCTGTTGCCCTGGGCGATCTCGGTGGCGGCGCTGTGGATGTCGCCGGCGGCACGCTGGATGCGGCCGACGATGTCGGCCAGGCGCTCGGCGGTGCCGTTGGCGTCGTCGCGCATGGTGGCGAAGATGCCGTGGAACTCGCCGTGCATGCGCGCACCGAGATCGCCGTCGGCCAGCGCGCTGAGCAGCCGCGAGACCTCGGCGATGCTGATCGCGTTGGCGTCGAGCAGGCCGTTGAGCTGCTGCGCCAGCATCAGGAAGAAGCCTTGCTTGCCGGTGCGGTCGATGCGCTGCGACAGGTCGCCGGCGGCGGCGCTGCGCACCACCGCGGCCACTTCCGCTTCCACCCGGGTCTCGGCGGTGCGGTCGCGCCATTCGCAGACGAAGCCCAGGTGCGCGCCCTCGGCATTGCGGATGGCGGAGATCTCCTGGGCGATGCAGACCTCGCGATAGCGGACCTCGCGTTGCGCCGCGCCTTGCCGGTCCAGCCGCTGGTAGATTTCCGCGTCCTGCGAATTGCCCACTTCCAGCAGCGCCACCGACTGGCCCAGCAGCGGCGCGGAACGGTCGAATGCCGGCGCGCAGGCGCGGATGTCCTCGGCGTGGGTCTGCAACAGGGTCTGCAGCGCGGTGTTGGCGTAGATGATGGTCAGGTCGGGATCGGCGATGTACATGCCGGTTGAGGCATTGTCCAAGGCGGTGCGGATGCGCAGGTTCTCCGCGGCGACGCTGCGTTCGCGTTCGATGCGCTCGCGCAGTTCGCGCTGCATCCGCGCCAGCGCCGCCATCAGGCTGCGCCCGTGCCTGGCGGCGACCGGAATCGGCTGGTCCAGGCGGCCTTCGGCGATGTGCTGGGCGGCGTCCATCGCCACCCGCGGCTCGCCGCCGAGCAACTGCGCGACCGAGCGCAGGATCCAGGCCGCGGCGGCGGCCAGGCACAGCACGGCGGCCAGCACCGCGCCAGCCTGCTGCCAGGTGGCGCGCTGGCTCTGCTGTTCGGCGGCTTTGCGGCTCTGCTCGTTCAGCGCCAGGATGCTGTCGCTGATCGTGTCCATCTCGCTTTCCAGCCGAGTGAACTGCGCGGTGAAGTCCGCATAGGCGGCGCTGCTGTCGCCGTGGGTCTCGGCCAGCGTCACCACCTTGTCGGCGGCGGCGATGTAGCGCTGCAGCGCCGGCCCGGCGGCATCCAGCTGTGCGCGCAGGGTGCCGTCCAGCGGCAGCTTCTGGTTGTCGTCCAGCGCCTTGCGGAATTCGCCGGCGTGTTCGCCCAGCGACGTGCGCGCCGCCTTGACCCCGTCCGCATCCTGCCGCGCCGCCGCCAGGAGCGCGGACGTGACGTCGCCGCGCAGGGCGTCGTGCATCATGTCGGCCTGCATGTGGTTGCGCAGTGCGTCCGAGGAGGTGACCTGCGCGGCGACCGAGCGCAGCAGGCCTTGCTGTGCGCCGTAGCCGACCCCGCCCAGTGCGAGCAGGGCGAGCACCGCCACCAGCACCAGGATCCCGAGCATATGCATGATTTTCATCGGTGTGGCCCGATCAGAAACGGAAGGACAGGCCCGCGCCCAGCGCGTGGTCCGGCGAACGGTCGTTGAGGCCGCGGCTGTACACCACGTCCAGTTGCACGTCCTGGCTGAGCAGCCAGGCCGAACCGACGTCGAGCAGGGCGATGGTGCCGCCGTCGTCGGCATGCGCGATCTGCGGCAGGGCCAGTTCCACGAACGAGCGAGTGCGGTCGTTCCAGGCCTTGCCCAGCACCACGCCGAAGATGCCGGCGGTATAGCGATGTCCGCCGTCGCCCTCGTCGCGGATCAGCCCGGGCATCATGCCCAGCGAGACGCTGTCGCTGAGTTCCCATTCGGCCACCAGGCGGAACGAGGGGCGGGCACCGCTGCCGCGCACGTCGCGCGCGCCGCTGGGCAGGTCCACATGCAGCAGCCAGGCCAGCGAAGCGCCGCCGATCTCGCTGGCGAGGTGGTGCTTGAGGCCGAGCGAGATGTCGGAGAAACCGGAGACGTCATCGCCGACGGGGACGTCGATGGTCTGCCAGCCGTCGGTTTCCACGCGCAGTTCCCAGGTCGGGCCGATGCCGTAGCGGAACAGGGTCGGCGTGGTGTACCCATCCACATCGCCGTCGCGTTCCCAGGCCACGCTGGTTTCCACCTGCAGGCGCCGATCGCCGACGGTGAGGCTGGATTCCACGAAGTCGGGGCGATCGGTGGCGATCGGCTCGGCTTCGGCGTGCGCCCCTCCCGCAAGGCCGAACAGCGTCAGACAACTGGCAAGAACGACTGGCTTCATGGCGCCTCCCGTGGCGGTTCGGTCGGAACCGGGAATCCGGGCGCAGTGCGTCCGGCGCCGAGGCGCGTGCGGTGCCCATGGCGTGGCAGTTCCGCTTTCTATATCGACCCTGAAGACCGTTTCTTTACGAACGTGACGTGCTAAGCGCTCTGCGGTGGCCGACGCGCCTGAAGGCTGGGAGAGGCGCAAGGCGCTCGGGCGCCTTGCGCGGATCAGGGACGACCGGGTGGCTCAGAATTCCTGCCACTGCGCGTCGTCCGGCGGCGTGGTCGCGCGTGGGACCGCGCGCAGCGGTGCCGCAGCCGGCCGCCGTGGCGTCGCCGCGGCAGGACCGCGTGCGGGCGCCGCCGCGACGGTCCCCGCCTTGGCGCCGGTCTCCAGCTTGAACAGCGCCACGGCCTGGTTGAGGTGGCCGGCCTGGTCTTCCATCGAGCGTGCCGCCGCGGTCGCTTCCTCGACCAGTGCGGCGTTCTGCTGGGTCGCCTCGTCCATCTGGGTGATGGTCTGGTTGACCTGCTCGATGCCGGCGGATTGCTCCTGCGAGGCGGCGGCGATCTCGCCCATGATGTCGGTGACGCGCTGCACCGAGGCGACGATCTCTTGCATGGTGATGCCGGCCTGGTCGACCAGGGCCGAGCCCTCGGCGACACGCTCGACCGAATCGTCGATCAAGGTCTTGATCTCCCTGGCCGCATTCGAAGAACGCTGGGCGAGGGTGCGCACTTCGCTGGCGACCACGGCGAAGCCGCGGCCCTGTTCGCCGGCGCGTGCCGCTTCCACGGCGGCGTTGAGCGCCAGGATGTTGGTCTGGAAGGCGATGCCGTCGATGACGCCGATGATGTCGGCGATCTTGCGGGACGAGATCTCGATGCCGTTCATCTTGTCCGAGACCTGGCTGGCCAGTGCGCCGCCCTGCGAGGCCACCGTGGCGGCGCCGGCGGCGAGTTGGTTGGCCTGTCGTGCGTGCTCGGCGTTCTGCTTGACCGTGGAGGTCAGCTCCTCCATCGACGCCGCGGTCTCCTCCAGGCTGGCCGCCTGCTGCTCGGTGCGGCGCGCCAGGTCGTCGTTGCCGGCGGCGATCTCGGCCGCGGCCCCGTTGATGCTCATCGCGGCGGTCTGGATCCGTGTGACGATCGCCGCCAACTGCTCGGCGGTGGCATTGGCGTCGTCGCGCATGGTCGCGAACACACCCTGGAAGTCGCCGTGCATGCGCGCGGTCAGATCGCCGGCGGCGATCGCCTGCAACAGCGTGGACAGCGCCTGCAGGTTGCCATCGGCGGTGGCCATCAGCTGATTGAGACTCTCGACCATCAGGCGGAAGTCGTACTGGAAGCGCTCGGCATCGCCGCGCACGCTGAAATCGCCCGCCGCGGCGGCGCCGGCCAGGTGCTTGATCTCGGTGTTCATCGCGGTCAGGTTGCGCTTGACCGTGTCCATCGTGTCGGTCAGCACCGCTTTTTCGCCCGGCAGCCGATCCATGTCCTCGGACAGGTCGCCGATGGCATAGCGGCCCATGATCTGCGCCAGGCGCATCTTGACCGCGATGTGCGAGGCGGCCAGGGCATTGCTGTCGTGGACCATGCGCCCGTAGTCGCCGGGAAAGGCGCGCTCGTCCATGCGGTAGCTGATCTCGCCGGCATCGTGGCGCTGGGCCATTTCCTTCTGCGCGTCGAGCACCGCGCGCAGCTGCTGCTGCATGCGCTGCAACGACCCCAGCAACTGTCCCAGCTCGTCGTTGCGCGGGTACTGGATGCGGCTGTCCAGGCGGCCGGCGGCGACCGCACTGGACACTTCCACCGCACTGGCCAACGGCTTGACCACCAGCCGCCGCAGCAGCAGGTAGAGACCGCCGCTGAGCAGCAGTGCGGCGCACAGGCCGACGGCGGCGATGGTCCACAGCAGGTTGTGCGCGGGCGCCATCAGCACCGCCTTCGGCACCGCCACGCCCAGCGCAAAGCGCTCCTGGGCCTGGCCGATCTGCAGCGGCACGTATACTTCCACGTCGGTGGCACCGGTCTGCGGATCCACGGTGTCGCGGCTGACGGTCCTGCCCTGGGCGATATCGGTCAGCAAGGCACGGGTGGCCGGATCCTGCAGCGTCTTGCCGACCAGCGCAGGATCGCGGTCGGCGATGATGGCGCCGCCGGGCGAGAGCAGGCGCACGTGGCCGGCGCCGAGCGGGCGCAGCTTGGCCACACGCTGCTGCAGCGCGGCCAGGCCGAAATCGGTGGTGACCACGCCCAGGAACGTGCCGTCTTCCAGGATCGGCGTGCTGACCGTGGTCATCAGCACCTTCTGTCCGGCGATCTCGTAATCGTAGGGTTCGGCGACGGTCGGCCGCAGCAGCTTGCGCGGATTCAGATACCAGTCGCCGGCGCCGGCCACGTCGTAGTCGCGCAGCGGATCGCGCACCAGTTTTCCGTTCTGCCAGGACCAGTACACCATGTAGCGGCCGCTGGCGTCGTGGCCCGCGCTGTTGGCGTAGTCCGCGTCCTTGCCGTCCAGCGCCTGCGGTTCCCACAGCGTGCCGATGCCGGTCCAGTCCGGGTGCTGCTGCAGTTCGCGGCGCAGGCTGTCGCTGAACAGCTCGCGCGCCTTGTCCTGGCCGCGCTGGGCGAGCAGCGCATTGGCCAGCGCCTGGTTGGAGACGGCGGAGGCGCCGATGGTGTTGCCGATGCGCTCCGATTCCAGGCGTGCGGTGTCGGTCATGCCGACCTTGGCCGAGGCGAGCAGGGCCGAACTGCTGCGGGCGTAGATGATGGCGGCGGTAATGCCGAAGCACAGCAGGGCGATCGCGGCCACGCCCAACATCAGGCGGGTGGCGACACTGCTCGGGCGTGTGGAGGACGTCGTGGGCATCGCGGTCGTCTCGATGGGAGGAATGGAGCGCGCGCCGTCGTGGACTCCGACTGCCTCCTGGCGTGAGGCAGTCGGGGCAGGGGACGTGTGCGACGTCCTCGTTATCGGCACGGCGTCCCAGAAATGTAGTGGGCGTTATGGTGTGCCCGCCGCCACGTCCGGCAGGGCGGTGCCGTACCGCTAGGGGTGCATCGGCATTTCGGGGATGCGGTACCAGGTGCAGGGACTATCCTGCGAGGCGAGATGATCGATGAAGGTCCGTACCTTGGCCGACAGGTATTTCCGGCTTGGGTAGACCGCGTGCAGGGTGGCGCTGAACGTTGCCACCTCGGGGAGCACGGCGCGCAGCCGCCCTTGCATGACGTCGGCCAGCACCATCCACGCCGGCAGCATGGCAAATCCCATCCCCTCCAGGGCCGCCAGATGCAGGAGGGTCTCGTTACCGCTGCGCATCACGGCGCGAAAGCGCACCGTCTCAGGCCCGTCCGCGCCATGGAACGTGATATCGGGTCCGATGTTGACGCCGCTGTAGAGCAACAGACTGTGGCCGTTGAGGTCCGCGATCCGGGCAATCTCGTCGGCGCCTTGGAGATAGGACGGCGCGGCGACCAGGCAGAAGTCGATGCGCCCGAGTGTGCGCGCGACCAGACCAGGATCGAGCCGTTCCGGCGTGGTCGCGCGCAGCGCAAGATCGAAGCCCTCGTCGACGAGATTGACCAGCCGGCCACTCAGATCCAGATCGAGGCGCACCTCCGGATAACGCCGCTGGTAATCGGCCAGCATCGCGACGATCCGCGGGGTCGCGAGCCAGACCGGCGCGCTCACCTTGAGGGTTCCGCGGGGCGACACCGCGACATCGCTGAGCGCCGCCTCGACCTCGTCCAGGCCGTCTAGGGTCTGCCGCGCCTGGACCAGATAGAGCGCGCCGGCCTCGGTCAGGCTGACACGCCGGCTGGTGCGGTTGAGCAGGCGGATGCCCAGTCGATCCTCCAGGTGCTGCACATGCTTGCTGGCCATGGGGATCGACAGGCCAAGACGGCTCGCCGCCGCCGTGAAACTTGCCAGCTCGGCCACCGCGCAGAAGACCCGCAAGCTCGTCAGCGTATCCATGGATCGTCAATCTAGAGGAAATGATTCTTCTATGGAAGGGCCGTTGTTCCTCTGAAAGGAAAAGATGACCTTGTGCGGGCGCGGTGGCGACGCCCCGTGACCTCCAGGCTGGGACAGCCTGGTTCGGACCATAGCGAGGATTCCATCGTGCGTGCAGGCCGCCTTCCCACCTATTTCCTCTGCCATGGCGGCGGACCCTGGCCCTACATGACCGGCGCGTTCCGTCGCCATTTCGACAGGCTGGAGCAATCCCTGGTCGAGATGCGCGCCGGCCTGCATGGCGTGCCGCAGGCGGTACTCGTCATCTCCGGCCATTGGGACACGGACGGCTTTTCCGTCTCGTCCGGCGAACGGCCCGGCATGGTCTACGACTTTGGCGGCTTTCCTGAGCATCTCTACCGTATTCGTTATGCCGCGCCTGGGTCGCCAGCGCTGGCGCAGCGGGTCAAGTCGATGCTGGGCACCGCCGGCGTGGAGGTCAGGCTCGATCCGGCGCGTGGCTTCGACCACGGCACTTTCAGCCTGATGAAGCCGCTCTATCCCGACGAGGACATCCCCGTCGTCCAGCTCTCGCTCGACAGCAGCTTCGATCCCGCGCTGCATATCGCCGTCGGTCGAGCGCTGACGCCGCTGCGCGACGAAGGCGTGCTGATCGTCGGCAGCGGCCAGAGCTACCACAATCTTTCGAACATCGGCGCGGCCGAGAGCCGCGAAGCCTCGCGCCAGTTCGACGACTGGCTGCAGCAGACCGTGGTCCACACTGCGCCCGATGCCCGTGTCGCACGATTGCTGCACTGGGAACAGGCACCGGCGGCGCGGAGAGCGCACCCACGCGAAGACCACCTGCTGCCGTTGATGGTGGCCGTCGGCGCCGCAGAGGACGACGCCGCGACGCTCAGCTATCACCAACACGATTTCATCGGTGGGATCACCGCGTCGAGTTTCCGCTTCGGCGCGCTTCCTGCCGTCCTTTCCCAGAGCCAGTGACCATGACCGACACCTTTAAGCCGATCGTCTACCTGAAGCAGCACTGCCCCTTCTGCATGAAGATCCGCGTGTTCATCCTGGAAGCGAATCTCGGGGCCGCGGTCGAGACGCGCGATTTCGCCAGCGGCACGCCGCAGGAAGAGGCGATCCGCGCCGAGCTCGCGCCGCAGTTGAGCAGGGTCAGCTTCCCGGCGGCGCAACTGCAGCCCGGCCAATACATCGCCGAGTCGGACGCCATCGTCGCCTCGCTCGCCCAGCGATTCGGCCGCGATCCAGCGGCGATGCCGGTCTACCGGAACTATGTCGATGGCGTGCTGGCCGCATTGACGCGGCTCTGGAAGGAAAACACGGACCTCAAGGTCGCCGCCATCACCCCCTGACGCCCCCTGGATAGGAAAAAACGATCATGATCGACACCACCGTCTGGACGCCACGCGTCCTCGCCGTTCTGCGCATCGTCGCCGCACTGCTGTTCCTCGAACACGCGACGATGAAGTTGTTCCAGTTTCCTGCCCCGGTTCCGGGTGTCGCCTATCCGCTGCCGACCATCATGCTGGTCGCCGGCGTCATCGAAATCGTCACCTCGTGCCTGATCGCGAGCGGCTACTACACCCGGATCGCCGCGTTCATCGCGTCGGGGGAAATGGCCGCCGCATATTTCATGGTGCATCTGTCGATGGGGTTCTGGCCCGTGCTCAACATGGGCGAACCGGCCGTGCTGTTCTGCTTCATCTTTCTCTACCTCGCCTTTGCAGGCGCGGGGGCCTGGGCACTCGACAACGTCCTGCGCCCCGCATCGCGGCGCGTTGCGCTCGCCTGATTCCTCCTGCTGCATCCATCGACCCGGCGCTTACGCAGCCCCTACTTCACAGGAATGCATCCCATGAAAGCGGTTCTTCTCACATCCTATGGCGACACCGACCGGTTGCTGTTCGGCGACACGGCAACGCCGGAACCCGGTCCGGGCGAGGTGCTGCTGCGCCTGCATGCCTCCGCCGTCAATCCGTTCGACCTCTATCTGCGCCAGGGCTACTTTGCCGAGATGGTTCCCTTGCCGCTGCCGGCGATCCTGGGCAGCGATGCGGCCGGCGTGATCGCCAAGCTCGGCGAGGGCGTGAGCGGCTGGTCGGTGGGCGAGCGCGTCGTCGCCGACTTCCGGCACAACGGTCGCGGCGCCCATGCCGAGCAGGGCGTCGTGCCTGCCACCTCGATGGCACGGCTGCCGGAGGCGTTGAGCTTCGAACAGGGCGCTGCCTTGGTGAAGGCCGGCCTGATCGGCAGGCAGACGGTCGCGGCGTTGGGCATCAAGGCCGGCGACCGCGTGCTGGTGTCCGGTGCCTTGGGAGCGGCAGGCCGCGCCGCGGTGCAATACCTCCAGGAACTGGGCGCGCAGCCCGTGGCCGGGGTTCGCCCCGAGCGCCTCGCAGAGGCGCGTGCCTTGGCCGGCGACGCCATCGACATCACCATCGCCGCCGCCGCGCCCGACGTCGACTTCGCGATCAGTACGGCAGCCCCGGTGGCCGGCAACCTGATCGGCCATGTGCGCGATGGCGGCACCATCGCCAGCATCGTGCCGGTGCCCGATGGCGCCAACGCGACGGGCCGGGTGACGATTCGGGAACTCTTTCACCAGACCGACGCGGCCACCTTGGATGCGGTCCTCGACGCGGCTGTACGTGGCGACCTGGTCATCCCGATCGCGCAGATCGTTCCGCTGGAACACCTCGGTGCCGCGCACGCCGCCGTTGCAGCCGGCGCACCTGGCAAGGTGGTGTTGAAACACTGATCCGCGCTGCGCGACCGCTTTAGCACCACGTGGGGGCGGGGATATCAACAAATCGCCCCTGGTTCTTCCTGCCCGTGACTGCCATCGCCGCCTGAAGACCCAAAAAAAGCCCCGGGAGCGCGTGCTCCCGGGGCTGTTGACGCTGGACTGACGGCCGCTGCGCGGACTCAGAACTCCTGCCAGCTGTCGTCGCCCGCCGCGACCGCGACCGGACGGGCCGATGGCCGGACCGGGCGAGGAGCGGACTTGGCCGCCGGCTTGGCCGCCGAACGGGCGACCGGGCGAGCCGGTGCGCCGGGAACGCTGGCGACGGCCGGCTGGCCGAGCGGGGCGCTGCTCGCCTCGATCTTGAACACGGCCACGGCCTGGCTCAGCTAGCCGGCCTGCTCTTCCATCGAGCGGGCGGCGGCGGTGGCTTCTTCGACCAGGGCCGCGTTCTGCTGGGTGGTCTCGTCCATCTGGGTGACGGTCTGATTGACTTGCTCGATGCCGGCGGACTGTTCCTGCGAGGCGGCTGCGATCTCGCCCATGATGTCGGTGACGCGCTGCACCGAGGTCACGATTTCCTGCATGGTCTTGCCGGCCTGGTCGACCAGCGCCGAGCCCTGGGTGACGCGGCCGACCGACTCGTCGATCAGGCCCTTGATCTCCTTGGCGGCGTTGGCCGAGCGCTGGGCGAGGGTACGCACCTCGCTGGCGACCACGGCGAAGCCGCGGCCCTGTTCGCCGGCACGGGCGGCTTCCACTGCAGCGTTGAGCGCCAGGATGTTGGTCTGGAAGGCGATGCCGTCGATGACGCTGATGATGTCGGCGATCTTCTTCGACGAGGCCTCGATCCCGCTCATGGTCTCCACGACCTGGCCGACCACGGCGCCGCCCTGCGAGGCGACCGTGGCCGCACCGGTGGCGAGCTGGTTGGCCTGACGCGCGTGTTCGGCGTTCTGCTTGACGGTGGAGGTCAGCTCCTCCATCGACGCAGCGGTTTCCTCCAAGCTGGCGGCCTGCTGCTCGGTGCGGCGCGACAGGTCGTCGTTGCCGGCGGCGATCTCGCTGGCGGCGCCGTTGATGCTGACCGCGGCGGTCTGGATGCGCGCGACGATGGCCGCCAGTTGCTCGGCGGTGGCATTGGCGTCGTCGCGCATGGTGGCGAACACGCCCTGGAACTGGCCGTGCATGCGCGCAGTCAGGTCGCCGGCGGCGATCGACTGCAGCAGCGACGAAAGCGCCTGCAGATTGCCGTCGGCGGTGGCCATCAGCTGGTTGAGGCTGTCGACCATCAGCCGGAAGTCGTACTGGAAGCGCTCGGCATCGCCGCGCACGCTGAAGTCGCCGGCGGCCGCCGCGCCGGCCAGGTGCTTGATCTCGTGGTTCATGGCGGTGAGGTTCTGCTTCACCTTGTCCATGGTCTCGGTGAGCACGGCCTTTTCGCCGGGCAGGCGGTCCATGTCGTCGGACAGGTCGCCGATCGCGTAGCGGCCCATGATCTGCGCCAGCCGCAGCTTCACCGCGATGTGCGAGGCGGCCAGGGCGTTGCTGTCGCGGACCATGCGACCGTAGTCGCCGGGGAACACGGTTTCGTCCATGCGGAAGCTGATCTGGCCGGCGTCGTGGCGCTGGGCCATCTCGGCCTGCGCGGCGAGCACCGACTGCAACTGGCTCTGCATCTTGTCCATGCTCAGCAGCAGCACGCCGGCCTCGTCCTTGCTGCGCAGGTCGATCGTATTGTCGAGCTTGCCGCGGGCGATGGCGTCGGCCACGCCGATCGCGGTGCCGAGGCGCTTGAGCAACTGGCGGCGGATCACGATCGCCATGCCGATCGCGGCCACGATCACCAGCAGGTTGCCCAGCAGCACCGCCCACTTGTTCTGCGCGCGCACGGCGATCAGGGTGTCGGTGCGCTTGGCCAGCAGGCCGCGCTCTTCGTTGCTGAAGTCGCCGAGCAGGCCGCGAATCTCCTGCATCGCCTTGCGGTCGCGGGCCTGGCCGAACTCCGCGGCGATCTTCGCCGGGTCGTTGGATTGGGTGCGCAACGCGATGATCTGCTTCTCGATGCCGACCAGATCGTCGAACGCCGCGTGCACCTTCTCCAGCCGCGCCTGCTGGCGTGGATTGTCAGCGGTCAGGTGCTTGGCCTCGGCGAAATTCTTTTCGAACCCGGCGACGCCCGCGGTGAACGGTTGCAGATGCTGCTGCTCGCCCGCCAGCAGATAGCCACGCGAGCCGGTCTCGACGTTGAGGGCATCGATTTCCATCATGTCGCCGGTGGCCATCACCTTGTAGGTGTGGTCGTTCATGTCGGCGGCGCTGTTGAGCGAAGAAAGGCTGCTCAGGCTGATCGAGCCGATGATCACCGTGATCAGCACGATGACGGCAAAGCTGAGCGCGAGCCTGGCGGAGAGACTGAGATTCTTGAGCGTCATCGTCGGAGTCCTAATGGGTGAAGCGTTGGGGATGGCGTACCCCTTGCCTGAGTCGATGTCCGCGGAGGCGTCGGGCGCTGCCTTATCTATTTCGTCTGTGAATCAAAAAAATTCAATCGATAGTTTTCGTCGAATTAATAGGTTTTGAAGATCGAAACGGATTTTTCAGTGGTGCTTGTCTTGCTTTAGCCCGTTCTCAGCCAATGCTGTTCAAATTTGTAGACAATTTGTGTACGCAAGTCTCGTATCGGCGTGTCCTCGGTCTTCTTTAGGAGGCAGTGGCTCGCATTTAGACTGTTTTCACGTTGTGTTCACGCGAACGGGGATGGGGCTCACGCTCTGCCAAGCGCCGCATGTCCGTGCGCGACCTTTGGGCAGCGTGGGACGCGCAAAAAAGCCCGGGAGCGCGCGCTCCCGGGCTTGATTCGGGTGTTTCGGATGCCTTGGGTGAAGGGCGTCAGAACTCCTGCCAGTCCCCGCCCGCGACGGCAGCCGGGACGACAGCGGCAGCGCGGTGCGTGGTCGCCGGTGGCGCAGGCGTGCGGGTCGGCCGGGGTGCGTCGACGCTGGCGCGTGCCGGTGCCGGTGCCGGTGCGCGGTGGGGCGCGGCCGGTGCCTGCTGGTCGATCTTGAACAGGGCCACCGCCTGGCTCAACTGGCCGGCCTGATCCTCCATCGAGCGTGCGGCCGCGGTGGCTTCTTCCACCAGGGCGGCGTTCTGCTGGGTGGCCTCGTCCATCTGCATCACGGTCTGATTGACCTGTTCGATGCCGGCCGACTGTTCCTGCGAGGCCGCGGAGATCTCGCCCATGATGTCGGTCACGCGCTGCACCGAGGCGACGATCTCGTGCATGGTCCTGCCGGCCTGGTCGACCAGGGCCGAGCCCTGGGCGACGCGGCCGACCGAGTCGTCGATCAGATCCTTGATCTCCTTGGCCGCGTTCGACGAGCGCTGGGCGAGAGTGCGCACTTCGCTGGCGACCACGGCGAAGCCGCGGCCCTGTTCGCCGGCACGCGCGGCTTCCACTGCAGCGTTGAGCGCCAGGATGTTGGTCTGGAAGGCGATGCCGTCGATGACCGAGATGATGTCGGCGATCTTGCGCGAGGAGGCTTCGATGCCGCTCATGGTCTGCACCACCTGGCCGACCACGTCGCCACCTTGCGAGGCGACCGACGCGGCGCCGGTCGCGAGCTGGTTGGCCTGGCGCGCGTGCTCGGCGTTCTGCTTGACCGTGGAGGTCAGCTCTTCCATCGAGGCGGCGGTTTCTTCCAGGCTGGCGGCCTGCTGCTCGGTGCGGCGCGACAGGTCGTCGTTGCCGGTGGCGATCTCGCTGGCGGCGGCATTGATGCTGACCGCGGCGGTCTGGATGCGCGCGACGATGGCGGCCAGTTGCTCGGTGGTGGCGTTGGCGTCGTCGCGCATGGTGGCGAACACGCCCTGGAACTGGCCGTGCATGCGCGCGGTCAGGTCGCCGGCGGCGATCGACTGCAGCAGCGACGACAGCGCCTGCAGGTTGCCGTCGGCGGTGGCCATCAACTGGTTGAGGCTGTCGACCATCAGCCGGAAGTCGTACTGGAAGCGCTCGGCGTCGCCACGCACGCTGAAGTCGCCGGCCGCCGCGGCGCCGGCCAGGTGCTTGATCTCGGTGTTCATCGCGGTCAGGTTGTGCTTGACCGTGTCCATCGTCTCGGTGAGACGGGCCTTCTCGCCGGGCAGGCGGTCCATGTCCTCGGACAGGTCGCCGATGGCGTAGCGGCCCATGATCTGCGCCAGGCGCTCGGTCACCGCGATATGCGCGGCGGCCAGCGCGTTGCTGTCGCGGACCATGCGCCCGTAGTCGCCGGGGAAGCTGCTTTCGTCCATGCGGTAGCTGGTCTGGCCGGCGTCGTGGCGCTGCGCCATCTCGGCCTGCGCGGCGAGCACGGCCTGCAACTGCTGCTGCATGCGTCCCATGGCGTTCAACAGGCGGCCGGTCTCGTCGCGGGCCTCGGTGCGCACGGCATTGTCCATGTGGCCATCGGCGATGGCCTCGGCGGTGCGGGTGGCCAGGCGCAGCGGCGCGGTCAGGCTCTGGGTGATGGTCAGTGCGAGCAGTGCGCTGAGCGCGAGCGCGAACACGGTGCCGCCGATCAACAGCATGCGGCCGCGTTTCATAGCATCCAGCGCCGACTGGTAGGCCGCGGCGGCCTGGGATTTTTGCCGATCGGCGAACTCGCGGATCTTGCTCTGCCATGCCAGGGTCGCGGGCAGCGCGTCGCGATTGAGCATCTCCACGGCCTTGGCGGTGTCGCCTGCTTCGCGCGTCGCCACGATGGCGTCGTTGATCTTCTTCGCGACAGCACGCTTGGCATCCATATCCGCTCGCATCGCGCGGCCGGTCGGGGTGCTGGAGAGCGTGTCGATCTTGACGCGTGCCGCGGCGTAGCGCTCGCGCTGCTTGGTGAACGTCTCCAATGCTTGCTTGCGGATCGCAGGATCGGTGGAGGTGGTGTAGGTGCTCAGGGCGACGAGCACCGAGGAATTGGCGTCGAGCATCTGGTTGCTGAATTCGATCTTCGCCATGCGGTCCAGCACGATCATGTCCAACTGCTTGCGCGCGTCGGCCATGCCGGACAGCCCGATGATCACCAGGATCACCGAAAGAACAATCAGCAGGCCGAATGCGGCCGATAGGCGCATACCGACGTTGTAGCGTTGCAGAAAGCGGGTCATTTCACATCTCCAAGGGGCAAAAAGGCGGCTCGGCGCGCAGGGATGCGACGTCGGCGGTTGACGCGGGCACAGAGACACGGCGTGCGTTGGAGACGTCGGCGATCACATGGCGTGATGACCGGCGACGCCTCGGGCAGGGCGTGCGAAAGCGCCGCAATCGCGACGGTGACCATGGCGTTGGCATGCCCGATCCGCACCTGGAATCGCCTGTGGCGACGACCGGTCGTATCGGTGGATGCGTCCTGGTGTCGCAAGATCGCATGCATGCTGGGCCCCCGTGTACGATTGAAGAAACGACGCGTGTTGCGGTGCGCCGGGGATCCGGGTGTGGTGCGAGCTGACGAAACGTGTGGCGAAAAACTGCAAGTCGAGCCTGCGCGCATGGCATGCATGCACGAAAAGATCAGTCGTCAGGGCTTGCGACCTTTCCCCGTTTGGTATTCGACTTCAGCGACCGGCGTGTCTGCCGATCGTTCCCTCTGAAGCGCCGGTGGACCTCCCCAGGCCTTGCCGGCACGCACCGATGTAGACAAAAAACGTGCGCTTGATGTTGTATCGACAGTCGCGGGGAATTCTTTAGCGCCGCATGCAGCGCATATCGCGCCTGTCCGCGGCGACCATGGGCGAACAGGTGGGGTTGCAGCACGCACCGAAAACGAAAAGCCCCGGCATCGCTGCCGGGGCTCGTGTGGGACGCAACCCGCCAGGTGCTGCGGTCAGGCCGCCTGCTGCACCCGCAGCGAGCGGACCAGGCCGCCGATGTCCACGATCAGCGCGACGCGACCGTCGCCGAGGATGGTGGCACCGGAGATGCCGCTGATGCGCCGGTAGTTGTTCTCGATGTTCTTGACCACCACCTGTTGCTGGCCGATCAGTTCGTCCACTTCCAGCGCCAGCTTCTGTCCGTCGGCCTCGACCACCACCACCAGCGGTTCTTCGCTCTGCTCGATGCGGCCGAAGCCGTAGGAGTCGCTGAGCGAGAGGATCGGCAGGTACTCGCCACGGACGCGCAGCACGCGGCCTTCGCCGGCCATGGTGCGGATGTCGTCGGCCTTGGGCTGCAGCGCCTCGATGACGTAGGCCAGCGGCAGGATCAGGGTCTCGCCGGCGACCGCCACGGTCATGCCATCGAGGATCGCCAGGGTCAGCGGCAGGCGGATCAGCACGCGGGTGCCGCGGCCGGATTCGCTTTCCAGCTGCACTTCGCCGCCCAGGCCCTGGATGTTGCGGCGGACCACGTCCATGCCGACGCCACGGCCGGACAGGTCGGTGACCGCGTCGGCGGTGGAGAAGCCCGGGGCGAAGATCAGGTCCCAGACCTGCGCATCGCTCGGGTTGTCCGGCACCGCGATGCCGCGTTCGGCGGCCTTGGCCAGGATGCGGTTGCGGTTGAGGCCGGCGCCGTCGTCGCTGACTTCGATGACGATGTGGCCGCCCTGGTGCGAGGCCGCCAGGGTGATGGTGCCGGTCTCGTCCTTGCCGGCGGCGCGACGCGCCTCCGGCAGTTCCAGGCCGTGGTCGATGGAGTTGCGCACCAGGTGCACCAGCGGATCGGCGATCTTCTCGATCAGGCCCTTGTCCAGCTCGGTGCCCTCACCGATCGTGCGCAGGCGCACCTGCTTGCCGAGGCGGGTGGAGAGGTCGCGGACCAGGCGCGGGAAGCGGCGGAACACCGCGTCCACCGGCAGCATGCGCACGCCGATCACCGCTTCCTGCAGGTCGCGGGTGTTGCGTTCCAGCAGGTCCAGGCCGGCGAACAGGCGCTCGGCCACGGCCTGGTCCAGGCCGGTGGAGACCTGCTTGAGCATGGCCTGGGTGATGACCAGTTCGCCGACCAGGTTGATCAACGCATCGACCTTGTCGACGCTGACGCGGATCGAGCTTTCCGCTTCGTGCGCGGCGGCGGCGTTGCCGGCCGGGGCATTGGCGGCCACGGCCGCGGCCGGCGCGGCGGTGGCGGCGGTCGGCGGCGCGGTCAGCACCGGTGCCGGCGCGGTGGCCAGGCTCGGCGGCGGCACCGGACGGATCTCCAGTTCGCAATCGTCGATGACCCAGGCGAAGGTGTCTTCGATGGCGCTGCGCGGGATCTTGCCGACCAGGCCCAGGTCCCAGGCCAGGTAGGCCTCGAGCGGGTCGAGTTCGGCGAAGCCGGGCATGCGCGTGGTGCGGCAGGCGACCTGCAGCGGGCCGAGGTGTTCGAGTTCGCGGATGATGCGCAGCGGGTCGTTGCCGCTCATGAACAGCGACGGCGCCGGGGTGAAGCCGATCTGCCAGGCTTCCGGCTCGGCCGGCTGGTTCGCCGCCGGGGTGGCGGCGGCCGGCGCGGCCGGGCCGCCGTTCAACGCGTGCTGCAGGCGTTCGTGCACGGCCTTCACCGCGGCCGGATCGGCCGGGACGCCGTGCTCGGCTTCGCGCAGCAGGGCGCGCAGCACGTCCACCGAGCCGAGGATGGCATCGATCGCGTGCGCTTCGACTTCGCGCTTGCCGGCGCGCAGCTCGTCGAGCAGCGTCTCCAGCACGTGGGTGAGGCCGGCCATCGCCTCGAAGCCGAAGGTGGCGGCGCCGCCCTTGATCGAGTGCGCGGCGCGGAACACCGAGTTGATGGTCTCGGGGTCGCGATTGCCTTCTTCCAACGACAGCAATCCGGCTTCCATCGCATCCAGCCCTTCGCGGCTTTCCTCGAAGAAGGTGGCGTGGAAACGTTGCAGGTCCATGCTCATGGGGCGGGAATCCGGAAAAGGAGGGAAGGGATCAGCCCAGGACTTTCTGGACGGTGGCGATCAGCTGTTCGGGATTGAACGGCTTGACCAGCCAGCCGGTGGCGCCGGCGGCCTTGCCCTCGGATTTCTTTTCCGCCGCCGACTCGGTGGTCAGCATCAGCATCGGGGTGAACTTGTAGTCCGGCAGCTGCCGCAGTTCGCGGATCAGGGTGATGCCGTCCATGTTCGGCATGTTGACGTCGGTGACCACCGCGTTGAAGCGCTGGCCCTTGGCACGGCCCAGTGCGACCGCGCCGTCTTCGGCTTCTTCGACGGCAAAGCCGGCCGAGGTGAGGGCGAAGGAGACCATCTGGCGCATCGACGCCGAATCGTCCACAACCAAGATACGTGCGCTCATGCCGCGTTCTCCACAGATTTCAGATTGTCAGGGGTTGCAGGAAGGCCCAGCGATTCGCTGACCCCTAGCAGGCGGGCCGCGTCGCGGAAGGTCGCGTTGCAGGCCTCGAATTCGGTGCGCTTGCCGTCCTTGCGGCGGGCATCGACGAATGCGCACAGCACCTGGACCGACGCGGTATGGACGCGGCGGACCTCGCCGGCGTCCAGCCGCAGCACGTCGTCCGACGCAAGGAACGCGGTCAGGCGTTGTTTCAGGTCGGCGCTGGTCTCGATACCGAGATCCTCGCCAAGGGGGACTGTGCTCATCACTACTCCGCACCAATGGTTCTATGGCAGATAACGGCCGTGGCCTGAAAAGCTTTAGCGGCGGTTGGAAAGTGCGGCACCGTTCGCAGTTGCCGCCCGCCGGCCCGGGTCAGTGCAGCAGTTGCTCGGCGTCGAGCAGGATCATCGGCTGTTGCGCCAGCCGCGCCACGCCGCGGAACAGATGGTTGGAAATGCGGCAGATACGGGCGTTGTCCGGCGGCTCGATCTGCTGGTCGCTGAGGCTGGCCACGTCTTCCACGGCCGACACGCGCAGGCCCAGGGTCTCGCCGTTCTCTTCCAGCACCACCACCCGGGTCTGCATGTCCATCTCGATCGGGGCCGCGCCCAGGTGCACGCCGAGGTCGAGCACCGGCACCACCTGGCCACGCAGGTTCATGATGCCGAGCATCGCCGGCGGGGTGCCGCGCAGGGCCAGCAGCGGCACAGGCAGCACCACTTCCTGCACCTTCAGCAGTTCCAGCGCGTAGGCCTGCTCGCCGCAGCGCAGGCGCAGCCAGCGGGTGCGGCGCTCGGACAGGCGGTCGGGGGCGATGGCCGAGCCGTGCGGCACGCTCGGGGCCATGAAGGACTGCAGGTTCGGCGGCAGCTTGGCGCCGGCGGCCTGGGCGCGGCTGGCCTCGGCGCGGCGTTCCGGCGGCACCGCCATCGGCGGGCGCTTGACCGCGCGCGCGGCGGCGGCATCGTCTTCGGCGGCCAGGTCGCGCGGCACGGCGGCACGCTGCCGCTCCATCGCCGCGACCGCGTCCAGGTCGGCCTGGCGCTCGGCCTGCTGGGCCGGGGTCAACGCGACAGGCGCGGGCGCGTCCTGCGACATGATGCCGGCCAGCGCCGGATCGGAATCGGCTTCGGCCAGGACCGCGGCGGCGATCTGTTCCGGGGTCGGGCCGGCCGGGGCGGGCGCGAGCGCTTGCTGCGACATGA
>NZ_JAGHWV010000020.1:0-4443 GCF_017746095.1 Xanthomonas sp. D-109 | reverse complement strand
TGTTCCGGGGTCGGGCCGGCCGGCGCGGGCGCGAGCGCTTGCTGCGACATGATGCCGGCCAGGGCCGGATCGGAATCGGCTTCGGCCAGGACCGCGGCGGCGATCTGTTCGGGGGTCGGGCCGGTCGGAGCGGGCGCCAGCGCCTGCTGCGACATGATGCCGGCCAGGGCCGGGTCCGAATCGGCTTCGGCCAGGACCGCGGCCGCGATCTGCTCGGGCGTCGGACCGGCCGCGGCCGGGGCCGGCGCCGGCGCCGGCGTCTCGGTTTGTGCTTGCACGTCGGCGACCGCGACCGGCGCGGGGCTCGGCGGCACGGCTTTCTGCTCCTCGGCGATCACGTCGTGGAGCAGGCCTTCCAGATAATCGTCGATGATGCCGGGAGTGCTCATGCGGCTTGCTCCATCGGCGTCGCATCGCTGGCCACCAGCCATTCCAGCGCGCGGCGGTAGGCGGCCAGGCCGCGGCCGGGATAGTCGCCGGGCACGCCGGCCACCGTCAGTGCCTTGACGTTGCAGATCTTGGTGTCGACCGGGATCGCGTCTTCCCAGACCCGCTCGCCGTAGCTGTCCTGCATCTGCCGCAGGGTCTCGTTGCCGGCGCGGGTGCGCTTGTCGAACAGCGTCGGCAGGATCGAGGCGGGCAGGGGGCGGCGCCGCGAACGCTCGACCATGTCCACGGTGCGGACCATGCTGGCCAGGCCGTGCAGGGCCAGCGGCTCGGCCTGGGTCGGGATGATCACGCGGTCGGCCGCCGCCAGCGCGTTGATCATCAGCAGGCCGAGGGTCGGCGGGCAGTCGAGCAGGATGTAGTCGTGCTGGCCGGCGTGGCGGGCCATGGCCTGCTGCAGCGCCAGGCCCAGGCCGGGCTGGTTGGCGCTGCGGCGTTCCAGGGTGGCCAGCGCGGTCTGCCCGCAGACGAAGCTCAGGCGCTCGACCGCGGTGTCGCGGGCCAGCGCGGCGAGTTCGCCCGGCGGCGTCCCGAACAGATCCAGCACGCCCGGCGGCTGCGGTTCCTGCGGCACGTCGAAGGCCCGGGTCAGCGAGGCGTGCGGATCGAGATCGAGCATCAGCACGCGGTGCCCGAGCATGGCCAGCCCACGGCCCAGGGCCAGCGTGGTGGTGGTCTTGCCCACGCCACCTTTCTGGTTGGCGATCGCCCAGATGCGCATCAGTTGACTCCTTCAATGGCAGGTACAGCGCGGGGCCCACCGGCGCTGCCGGGGGCCGCCGCGGCGGGGGGTGTCGGGGTGGCCGGCGCGGCGCCGGCGCTGAGACGGTCGGGGGCCGACGGCGTCGGATCGCTGCTGTCGCCGGAATCGGCCAGGATCACCAGCACCACGCGGCGGTTGGCGTTGCGGCCGGCCGGGGTGTCGTTGCTGGCGCGCGGGCGGAACTGGCCGTAGCCGATCATCGACAGCCGCGAGGGTTGCAGGCCCTGGTCGGCGAACAGGTGGACCACGCTGGCCGCGCGCGCCGCCGACAGTTCCCAGTTCGACGGGAACTGCGCGGTGGCGATCGGGGTGTTGTCGGTATAGCCCTCCACGCGCACCCCGTTGGGCACGCCGGACAGCACCTGCGCCAGTTCCGCCAGGGTGGCGCGCGCGCTCTGGTCGAGCGCGGCCGAGCCGGAGCCGAACAGGATGTCGCTGTTGATCTCCACTTCGATCCACAGCCCGGCGCGGCGCACGGTGATCAGCTTCTTCTGGATCAGCGGCGCCAGCGCGGCGCCGAGGCGGTCGGCGATGCTGTCGAGCTGGCGCTGCGCGCGGCGCAGCTGCTGCGCGTCGCGCAGGTCGTCGCCGCGCTGCGCGGTGCCGGAGGGCAGGCGGTTGGGATCGGGCAGGGTCAGCGCCGGGCTGGACTTGATCGGGGTCGGCCGTTCGCCGCCCTGGCCCTGCAATGCATGGTCGCCGACCTGCACCGGGCGCAGCGTCGTCGGGGTGCCGCCGAACGCGGCGCTCATCGCGTCGGCCATGACCCGGTACTTGGCTTCGTTGACCGTGGACAACGCGTACATCACCACGAAGAAGGCGAGCAGCAACGTCATCAGGTCGGCATAGGGGATGGCCCATGCCTCGTGGTTGGCGTGCTCGTCGTGGGAGTGCTTGCGGGCCATTGGCAACTCAATGCAAGAATCCGGCCAGTTTCGATTCGATGTTGCGCGGGTTCTCGCCCTGGGCGATGGCGATCAACCCTTCGATGATCATTTCGCGCTCGCCGCAACTGTGCTTGATGACGCTCTTGAGCTTGGCGGCCATCGGCAGGAACAGCAGGTTGGCCGAGGCGATGCCGTAGATGGTGGCGGTGAACGCGGCGGCGATGCCATGGCCGAGCTTGCTCGGGTCGGCCAGGTTCTTCATCACCGCGATCAGGCCCAGCACCGCGCCGATGATGCCCAGGGTCGGTGCGTAGATGCCCATGCCCTCGAACACCTTGGCCGCGGCCAGGTCGCAATGTTCCTGGCCTTCCAGGTCGATCTCCAGCATGTGCCGGATGGCCTCCGGCTCCACGCCGTCCACCAGCATCTGCAGGCCCTTGCGCACGAACGGATCCTGCTGCTGCGGCACCTGGTTCTCCAGCCCGAGCAGGCCCTGGCGCCGCGCGATGTTGCTCCATTCCACGATCTGCTTGAGCAGCGCCTGGCGATCGCTCGGCGGCGGCCACAGGATCCACTTGGCGATCTGGAACGCACGGCGGAACACGGACGGCGGGGTGTGCACCAGGATCGCGGCGACGGTGCCGACGATCACGATCACGAACGCAGCCGGCGACCACAGCGCCGAAATGCCGGCGCCCTTGAGGATGCTGCCGCCGATGAGCGACAGAATCGCCAACAGCAGGCCGATGAGACTGAGCTTGTCCATGCAGGAGGTATCGGCCAGGGGCCAGGGGACTTGATGGGTTGGGGGCCGGGAATGGGGAATAGGGAATGGGGAATCGATGAAGCCGGGATTCGGGAATGGGGATTGGGGAATCGCAAAAGTGCGCGCACTGATGCCCGATCGGGTTGCTGTAGGAGCGGCTTTAGCCGCGACGCGCGGACCTTGGCCAGGCGGCGAGTCAGGGACCAGGGCGCTACGGACACCCGGTTTCGCGAATCAGCAAATCGCGAACCCCTCATCCATGCTCTATCGCGTCACGGCTGAAGCCGCTCTCACAGCGGGGAACGAGGCACACGGGAGCCGCTGTTGCGATTCCCCAATCCCGATTCCCGGCCCCACCGCGTCGCGGCTGAAGCCGCTCCTACGGCGGAATCAGGAAAAACGAGGCGCCAGGGAACCCGCTTTGACGATTCCCGAATCCCCATTCCCCATTCCCAGCCCATCAGGCCTTCAAGCCATCCACATCCAGGATCAGCGCCAGGCGGCCGTCGCCGATGAGGGTGGCGCCGGCGTAGCCGGGCAGGCCGCGCAGGGAGCGCGGCAGTGGCTTGATCACCACTTCCTCGCGGCCGCGGACCTGGTCCACGACCAGGCCCATGCGCGATTCGCCGGCCTGCAGCACCACCACGGTGAGCAGCGGCAGTTGCGGGGCGTCGATGTTGAGCCACTGGCGCAGGTCCACCAGGGGCAGGGTGTGCGACTGCCGGTCGAGCACGGCGCGGCCGTCGAACCAGCCCAGCGAGCGGCGCGGGGCGTGCAGCACTTCCACCACGCGCGCCAGCGGCAGCGCATAGACGGTGTCGCCGGCCTGCACCAGCAGGGTCGGCAGGATCGCCAGGGTCAGCGGCACGCGGATCAGGAAGCGGCTGCCGCGGCCCAGTTCCGACTGGATCTGGATCTGGCCGCTAAGCTCGCGGATACGCGACTGCACCACGTCCATGCCGACGCCGCGGCCGGAGATGTCGGTGACCTCGGACTTGGTCGAGAAGCCGGGCAGGAACACCAGGTGCAGGCATTCCTCGGTGGTCAGGCGGGCCGCGGCCTCGGGATCGATCAGGCCCTTCTCGCGGGCCTTGGCGCGCAACCGTTCCGGGTCGATGCCGGCGCCGTCGTCCTGCACCTCGATGCTGACGTAGTCGCCTTCCTGCTGCGCCGACAGGCGCACATGGCCGCCGCGCGGCTTGCCGGTGGCCTCGCGCAGCGCCGGCGCCTCGATGCCGTGGTCGATCGCGTTGCGCACCAGGTGCACCAGCGGATCGGCCAGCGCCTCGACCAGGTTGCGGTCCAGTTCGGTGTCGGCGCCGACCAACTCCAGCTCCACTTCCTTGTTGAGCGAGCGGGCGACGTCGCGCGCCACCTTGGGGAAGCGCGAGAACACCTTGCCGACCGGCTGCATGCGCGTGCGCATCACCGCCGACTGCAGGCGCGCGGTGGCGATGTCCAGGCTGCTGACCGCGCGGTCCAGTTCCTCGTCGCGCAGGCGCACGCGCAGGGTCTTGAGGCGGTTGCGCGACAGCACCAGTTCGCCGATCAGGTTGACGATCGCGTCCAGGCGCTTGGTG
>NZ_JAGHWV010000019.1:0-88476 GCF_017746095.1 Xanthomonas sp. D-109 | reverse complement strand
GGGATTTGGGATTGGGGATTCGTTGCGGGCATTGCAGCGGCGGGGCGCGCGCTCGCGCGGGGTGCGCAAGCGGCCTCTCCTCCCCTTGCGGGATCAGTGACCGACAAGTACTGCAACGCCTCTTGTCCTGTATGAGCGGCTTCAGCCGCGATGGCGTTCCCGGGAACGCTTCGTCGCGGCTGAAGCCGCTCCTACGGGGGATGCGCACGTCATCATCGCCCGCAGGCGCTGTCTTCGCAGCACGACGCGGGACGCCGGATACGACAACGGCCAGGGCATGTGCCGCTGGCCGTTGCGTGATAGCCGGGACATTCGGCGCTACGCAGCCTTGGAATCACGCTGCACAGCTTTTGCCAATCCCCAATCCCGACTCCCGAATCCCTACCCCTCAGCCCTCCTGGGCAACCAGCTCGGCCAACTGCACCGCATTGAGCGCGGCGCCCTTGCGGATGTTGTCGGCCACCACCCACAGGTTGAGGCCGCGCGGGTGCGAGAAGTCCTCGCGGATACGGCCGACGAACACCGGATCCTTGCCCGAGGCATGGGTGACCGGGGTCGGATAGCCGCCGGCCTTGTGCTCGTCGACCACTTCCACGCCGGGCGCCTGCCCGAGCAGGGCGCGCGCCTGCTCGACGGTGATCTTGCGCTTGGTCTCGATGTTGACCGCCTCCGAGTGCCCGAAGAACACCGGCACGCGCACCGCGGTTGGGTTCACCAGGATGCTGCTGTCCTCGAGGATCTTCTGCGTCTCCCACACCAGCTTCATCTCTTCCTTGGTGTAGCCGTTGGGCTGGAAGTCGTCGATGTGCGGGATCAGGTTGAAGGCGATCTGCGCCTGGAACTTCTGCGGCTCGATGTCCTGGAACGCCAGCAGCTGCGCGGTCTGCTTGCCCAGTTCCTCCATGCCCGAGCGGCCGGCGCCGGACACCGACTGGTAGGTGGCCACGTTGATGCGCTCGATACCGTATTCCTTGTGGATCGGCGCCAGCACCGGCATCAGTTGCATGGTCGAGCAGTTGGGGTTGGCGACGATGCCGCGCGGGCGGTTCTTCAACGCGTGCGGATTGACCTCCGACACCACCAGCGGCACGTCGTCGTCGTAGCGGAAGGTCGAGGAGTTGTCGATCACCACCGCGCCGGCCGCGGCGAACTTCGGCGCGTATTCCTTGGAGATGCCGCCGCCGGCGGAGAACAGCGCGATGTCCACGCCGCTCGGATCGAAGGTCGCCAGGTCGAGCACGGTGACCTTCTGGCCCTTGAACTCGACCTGGCCGCCGGCCGAGCGCTCGGAGGCCAGCGGGTACAGCGTGGCGACGGGAAAATCGCGCTCGGCGAGGATGCTCAGCATGGTCTCGCCGACGGCACCGGTGGCGCCGACGACGGCGACGTTGAAACGACGGGTTGCATTGCTCATGGAAGATTCGATCCGCAGAAAAAGAAGGGGAGGAACAGCCGCACTGCCACGTGGATTCGGGGAACCTGCCGTGCGCGCCGCGCGCGGCGCCGCAGGCTCCCTATCGTTTTTTGTCCGCAATCGCCCGCGCGCCGCCGCCGGCCGCGGCGATCGCGTCCAGGTTCAGCGCATTGGGCGGGCGTCCGGCGTCGGCGCCGACGCCCAGCGCGGCGAGCAGGTTGTCCACCGCCAGCGCCACCATCGCCCGGCGCGTGGCCACGCTGGCGCTGCCGATGTGCGGGGTCAGCACCACGTTGCGCAGCGCCAGCAGCTCCGGACGGATCGCCGGCTCGCCTTCGAACACGTCCAGTCCGGCCGCGGCCAGGCGCCCGTTGGCCAGCGCGTCGGCCAGCGCGACTTCATCGACCAGGCCGCCGCGGGCGATGTTCACCAGCGTGGCGGTCGGCTGCATCTTCGCCAGCGCCGCAGCGTCGACGATGTGGTGCGATTGCGCGCTGTACGGCAACACCAGCAGCAGATGGTCGGCGCGCGCCAGCAACGCGTCGAAGCCGACGTACTCGGCGCGATGCGCGCGTTCCACCTCGTCCGGCAGACGACTGCGGTTGTGGTACAGCACGCGCATCGAGAAGCCGGCGGCGCGGCGCGCGATGGCCTGGCCGATCCGGCCCATGCCGAGGATGCCGAGGGTGCTGCCGTGGACATCGGCGCCGAGCATGGTCTGGAACGACCATTGCTGCCATTGCCCGTCGCGCAGCCAGCGCTCGGATTCAGTGATGCGCCGCGCCGCCGCCATCAGCAGCGCGAAGCCGAGATCGGCGGTGGTCTCGGTGAGCACGTCGGGGGTGTTGGTGGCGACGATGCCGGCCGCGCTGAGCGCGTCCAGGTCCAGATTGTTGTAGCCCACGCCGACGTTGGCGATGGCGCGCAGCCGCGGCGCGCCGGCGATCTCGGCGGCGCCGATGCGTTCGTTGAGGGTGACCAGGGCGCCGTCCAGCGGCGCCAGCGCCTGCGCCAGGTCCTGCGGCGAATACCTGGTCACGTCCGCGGTGGTGGTCAACGCGCAATGCGCCCCCAGCCGTGCGACGACATCGTCGAACAGCGGCTGGCTGACCCACACCCGCGGCCGCGACTCAGCCATCGCCACCGCCGGGGATGCGCGGCGTGATCGTGCCGACGTCGCCGCATTGCGCGCGGTGGCGCAGCGCCTGGTCCATCAGCACCAGCGCCATCATCGCCTCGGCGATCGGGGTGGCGCGGATGCCGACGCAGGGATCGTGGCGGCCGGTGGTGATCACATCCACCGCCTGCCCGTCCACATCCACCGTGGCGCCGGGCAGGCGCAGGCTGGAGGTGGGCTTGAACGCGACCGAGACGACGAGGGGCTGGCCGGTGGCGATGCCGCCGAGCACGCCGCCGGCATGGTTGGACTGGAAGCCGTCCGGCGCGATCAGGTCGCGGTGCTCGGTGCCCTTCTGGGTCACCGCGGCGAAGCCGTCGCCGATCTCCACGCCCTTGACCGCATTGATGCTCATCATCGCCGCGGCCAGTTCGCCGTCGAGCTTGCCGTAGATCGGCTCGCCCCAGCCCGCCGGCACGCCGTCGGCGACCACGGTGACGCGCGCGCCGATCGAATCGCCGGACTTGCGCAGCGCATCCATGTACGCCTCCAGCTCGGGCACCTGCGGCGCATGCGGCCAGAAGAACGCGTTGTCCTCCACCGCATCCCAGGCGAAGCCCTGCGGCAGCAGCGGCCCGAGCTGCGAAAGATAGCCGCGCACGCGCACGCCGTAGCGCTGCGCCAGCCACTTCTTGGCGATGACGCCGGCGGCCACGCGCATGGTGGTCTCGCGCGCGGACGAACGACCGCCGCCACGCGGATCGCGGATGCCGTACTTCTGCCAGTAGCTGTAGTCGGCATGGCCCGGACGGAACTGCCGGGCGATGTCGGTGTAGTCCTTGCTGCGCTGGTCGGTGTTGCGGATCAGCAGGCCGATCGGGGTGCCGGTGGTACGGCCCTCGTAGACCCCGGACAGGATCTCGATGGCGTCGGCCTCGCGCCGCGCCGAGGTGTGCCGGCTCTTGCCGGTGGCGCGGCGCTGCAGGTCGTGGGCGAATTCGCTGGCGTCCAGTTCCAGCCCGGGCGGGCAGCCATCGACCACGCAGCCGATCGCCGGCCCGTGCGATTCGCCGAAGGTGGTGACGGTCAGCAATGTGCCGAAGCTGTTCGCGCTCATGTCGCTTGCGTCACCGGTCCGCGGCCAGCGCGGCGATGCGCGCGTGGTGCGCGAGCAGTTCGCTGCGCTCCACCGCGAAGATGCCCATCTGCCCGACCTTGAACTCGACCCAGGCGAAGTCCACTTCCGGCAGCAGCTGCGCCAGCGCGCGTTCGGACTCGCCGACTTCGCAGATCAGCAGGCCGTCCTCGCTCAGGTGCGCCGGCGCGTCGCGCAGGATCTTCAGCGCCAGGTCCAGGCCGTCGTCGCCCGCCCGCAGGCCCAGTTCCGGCTCGTGCGCGTATTCCGGCGGCAGCGCGTCGGTCTCGGCGTGAGTGACGTAGGGCGGATTGGTCACGATCAGCTCGTAGCGGCGACCACTCAGCCCGGCGAACAGGTCGGACTTGACCAGTTCGACGTTGTCGGCCAGCAGCCGCTCCTTGTTCTCGGCGGCCAGGCTCAGCGCCTCGTCGCTGATGTCGACCGCGTCCACCTGCCAGTTCGGGTTGTAGTGGGCCATGGCGATGGCGATGCAGCCCGAGCCGGTGCACAGGTCCAGCGCGCGCTCGACCGGGCGGCCGGCCAGCCACGGCTCGAAGCCGGCCTCGATCAGTTCGGCGATCGGCGAACGCGGCACCAGTGCGCGCGCATCGCTCTTGAAGCTGAGCCCGGCGAACCAGGCCTCGCCGGTGAGGTAGGCGGCGGGGATGCGCTCGGCGATGCGGCGCTCGAACAGCGCCAGCACCTGCGCCTTCTCCGGCGTGGTCACCCGCGCGCTGCCGTAGGCCGGGCCGAGGTCGTGCGGCAGGTGCAGCGCATGCAGCACCAGTTGCGTGGCCTCGTCCAGGGCGTTGTCGTAGCTGTGGCCGAAGCTCAGCCCGGCGGCGTTGAAACGGCTGGTGCCGTAGCGGATCAGGTCGATGATCGTGTGGAGTTCGGCGGCCGCGTCGGCAGTCATGGCAACAGGCAAGGCAATTCGGCCCCCGATTATAGAGGCCCGGCCGCTATGATGAGCGTTCGTTGCATGGGAAATCAGTATGTTCAACCGCACCTTCGGCATCGTCCTGGTGGTTGCCCTGGCCGCCGGCCTGGGGCTGCTGCTGGCCCAGAAGTACTTCGGCGGCAGCGCCACCCCGGCCTGGCCGGAGACCCGCACGGTGCGCATGTACCCGCAGCCGCGGCCCCTGCCCGACTTCCACCTGCGCCAGACCGACGGCACGCCGCTGGTGCCGGGCGAGCTCAAGGGCCACTGGACCCTGGTGTTCCTGGGCTTCACCGCCTGCCCGGACGTGTGCCCGACCACCCTGGCCGACCTGGCGCGCGCGCAGAAGCAATGGCAGACGCTGCCGGACACACTGCGCCCGCGCGTGCTGTTCGTCTCGGTCGACCCGCAGCGCGATACCCTGCCGCGGCTGGGCGAGTACGCCCACGCCTTCCACAAGGACACCATCGCCGCCACCGCCGACGTGCCCGAACTGGAGCGCTTCGCGACCGCGCTGGGCTTCGTGTTCCAGAAGGTGCCCGGCAAGCATTACGCCGAGAACCCCAACGACTACAGCATGGACCACTCCGCCGCGATCGCGGTGCTCGACCCGCAGGGCCGCCAGGCCGGGCTGATCCGCCCGCCGTTCGATGCCGCCGCGATCGCCGCCGACCTGCAGGCCCTGACCAAGGCCACCGCCCCATGAGCCTGACCACCCGTCTGACCTACGTGCTGCCGCACCGGCTGCTGTCCTCGCTGGCGCGACGCCTGGCCTATTCGTCGCGGCCCGGGCTCAAGCAGTGGCTGATCGACACGGTGGTGCGCCGCTTCGGCGTGGACCTGAGCGAGGCCGCGCAACCGGATGCGACCGCCTACCCGACCTTCAACGCCTTCTTCACCCGAGCGCTGAAGCCGGGTGCGCGCGTCGCCGACCCCGATCCGCAGGCGCTGCTGATGCCGGCCGACGGCCGCATCAGCCAGCTCGGCCGGATCGAGGACGGGCGCATCTTCCAGGCCAAGGGGCAGTCGTTCACCGCCGCCGAACTGCTCGGCGACGACGCCGCGGCGGCACCGTTCGCCAATGGCCTCTATGCCACCGTGTACCTGTCGCCGCGCGACTACCACCGCGTGCACATGCCGTGGACCGGCACCCTGCGCGAAACCGTGCACGTGCCGGGCCGGCTGTTCAGCGTCGGCACCGATGCGGTGCGCACCGTGCCGCGCCTGTTCGCGCGCAACGAACGCCTGGTCTGCCATTTCGACACCGACTTCGGCCCGATGGTGTCGGTGATGGTCGGCGCACTGCTGGTGTCCGGCGTGGAAACGGTATGGAGCGGCGTGGAGATCCCGCGCTACGCCGATCGCATCACCCGCAAGGATTGGCGCGGCAAGGGCATCACCCTGCAGCGGTTTGAGGAGATGGCGCGCTTCAACTATGGCTCCACGGTGATCGTGCTGCTGCCGCCCGGCGTGGCCACGTTCGACCCGGCGCTGAAGGCGGAATCGCCGGTGCGGCTGGGGCAGGCGCTGGCGCGGTTGGTGCGCTGAGGTGCGAGGGCCGCGCTGCGGCCCCGTTGTGCAGAGCCACCCTTGTGGGAGGGACTTCAGCCCCGACGCATGGACGGTGGAAGGACCGCCTTTCCCTGCAATGGATGACGGCAAGCCACACGCCCGAGACTGCGAATGGCCCGACCCTCATCCGGCGCTACGCGCCACCTTCCCCCGAAAAGGGGGCCATGGTCCCGAGGGGAGAAGGGATTCGACCGCGCTTGGGTCTCACAACTGGCGTTGTAGCGATTGCCCCACTGTGGGAGGGACTTCAGTCCCGACGCATTGGCGCTGAGAGACCGCGAGCTCGCGATGGATGGCTGGAAAAGCCGCACGCCACGGCACTGCGGCTGCCGCACCCTCTTCCGGCGCTGCGCGCCACCCTCTCCCGAGATGAGAAGGGATTGGTCAGCGCTTGTCCCTAACAGCCAGTGCTGCGGCCACCTCCACTGTGGGAGGGACTTCAGTCCCGACGCATGGACGGTGGCAGACCGCCGACTCGCAATAGATGACTGAAAAGCCACGCGCCCAACACCGCGGCAGCCGCACCCTCATCCGGCGCTTACGCGCTACCTTCCCCCGAAAGGGGGGCCATGGTCCCGGAGGGAGAAGGGAGCGGCTGTGCCTTACTTCTCGCAGCCCACCAGCTTCAACGACTGCCCCGGCTTCAGCGCATAACCCGGAGCACGCAAGCCATTCGCCTTGGCCAGTTCCTTGAGATCGCAGTCGTGGCGGTCGGAAATCCGCCCCAGGGTGTCGCCCTTGGCCACGCGGTAGTTGCGCACCTGCTTCTGCTTGGGCTTGGCCGGCGCGGGGCGGCCAGTGGCCACCGTGGTCGGCACGCCGGCCACCGGGCTGACGTCACCCACCGCCACGTTGCCGGTGAGGTCGGCGGCCGGCGCCGGGCTGCCGCTGCGCACCGCGGCGGTGACGTCGGCGGTGATCAGCGCGCGCGCCAAGTCGGCACGCGGGCCGCTGACGCAGTAGCGGTTGTACAGGCCGACGATCTTGGTGGTGGCATTGATGGTCACCCCGGCCGGGATCCAGCCGTCCGGCTCGTAGCGCGGGTTGAGGTTGCGCAGCGCCCGCATGTAGCCGTCGCGGGTGCCGTCGCTGCCCAGGCAGATGGTCAGTTCGTAGATGGTGGTGGACTTGGCCAGGCGCAGCGTGGCCGGCTGCGCATTGATCTTGGGGAACGCCACGCCGTACTGCTGCGGGTGCAGGAAGATCCACGCCGCGGCGATCACCATCGGCACGTAGTCCTTGGTCTCGGCCGGGAACTGGTTGTACACCGACGCGTCCCAGAAGCTGCGGCCGGGCATCTGGTTGAACACGCGCGCGGCGCGGCCTTCGCCGCCGTTGTAGCCGGCCAGGGCCAGCTCGACGCTGCGGTTGAGCTCGGCCATGCGCTCGTTGATGTAGACCGCACTCGCCTCGGCGGCGCTGCGCGCGTCGTAGCGGGTGTCGAAGCCGGTGCCGTCCGGGCCCAGGCCGAAGCGGCGCCCGGTGGCCGGCATGAACTGCATCAGCCCGGCGGCGCCCACCCGCGAATTGGCGTGCACGCGACCGTTGGATTCCTTGGCGATGATGCCGAACAGCAGCGCTTCCGGCAGGCCGCGCTTCTCCCACTCCGGCCACATGACCGCGCGCAGGTTCTGGTAGTTCTCGTAGCTGCTCATCAACGCCGGGCGCATGTCGGTGAGCCAGCGGCGGATGCCGGCCTGCACCGCCGGGTTGTACTCCACCATCGAATCGAAGGCGTGGCGCTTGTCGTTGAGCAGGCGTGCCGCGCGCGCCGCTTCCGGCACGTCGGCGGCCAGCGGGCTGATGTGGTCGGGGTCGGCCTGCAGCGGCGCGGAATCGTCGTCGGCGGCATCGGTGTCGCTGGCCTGGCCCTGCGCATCGGCCTTGGCCTTGAGCAGGCGCTTGTACGCGCCCAGGTAGGTGCCGACCTCGCAGCCGCGCTGCTTGATGCAGGCCTGGATCACGTCCTCGATGTCCTCCAGCGCGGCGTCGCTTTCCTGGGTGCCCTTGGGGTCGCTGTTGCCGACCAGCACCATGGCGTCGTTGTAGCGCTTCTCGGCGGCGGCCAGGCGCTGGTCGAGGACGGCGATGGCGGCCTGGTCGCGGGCGGACACGCGGGCATGGGCGGCAGGAGCGGTGCAGGTCAGCGCCACGGCAGCCGCGACGGGCCACGCGTGGGTGAAGCGGAACGGAAGGGGCATGGTGGGACGCGGCGACGGAAAGGCCGCAGGGTAGCCCCCGCCGTCACATTGCGGCAAGGTCGCCGCGGCCACGACCCGGCCCGCGGCGGGCCGACGTTCATGGCCAGCGGGCATCCTGCGCTGCAGCACGGGCATCGCATGCGAACCCGGGCGACGCCGTTTGCGGCGGGACGTATCGGCGTTGCAGCAGCGAACGGCCAGACACGGCAAAGACCGCTTTTGGCGGCCACGCCGGCGTCTGCGCGGCACCGCGACGCGCCCAGGGCGACACGCGCGCGTTCGGCCATCCCGCGGACGCTCTAGAATCCAGGCATCTCATTGCGGACCCCGATATGGACCCGATCCTGCTAGGCAAAGGCGTGACCGACGACATCGCGGTGCTGCTGCAACCGCGCCTGGGCAATCGCCACGGCCTGGTCGCCGGCGCCACCGGCACCGGCAAGACCGTGACCCTGATGACCCTGGCCGAAGGCTTCTCGCGGATCGGCGTGCCGGTGTTCCTGGCCGACGTGAAGGGCGACGTGGCCGGCCTGGCGATGCCCGGCGACGGCAGCGAGAAGGTGCTGCCGCGCGCCAGGGAAATCGGCGTGGCCGACTACGCGCCGGCCGCCAACCCGGTGGTGTTCTGGGATCTGTACGGCCAGCTCGGCCATCCGGTGCGCACCACCGTCAGCGAGATGGGCCCCACCCTGCTGGCGCGCGTGCTGGAACTCAACGACACCCAGGCCGGCGTGCTCGACATCGTGTTCAAGCTGGCCGACGACCGCGGCCTGCTGCTGCTCGACCTCGACGACCTGCGCGCGCTGCTGGGGCTGGTGGTGGAAGAGCGCAAGGACATCTCCACCGAATACGGCCTGGTCAGCGCGCAGTCGGTGGCCGCGATCCAGCGCGCGCTGCTACGCCTGGCCCAGGACGGCGGCGAAGGTTTCTTCGGCGAACCGGCACTGGACCTGGCCGAGCTGATGCGGGTCGACCACGACGGTCGTGGCGTGATCGGCATCCTTGCCGCCGCGCACCTGGTGCTCAAGCCGCGGCTGTACTCGACCTTCCTGCTGTGGCTGCTGTCGGAACTGTTCGAGCGGCTGCCGGAAGTGGGCGACCTGGACAAGCCCAAGCTGGTGTTCGTGTTCGACGAGGCGCACCTGCTGTTCGACGATGCGCCGCCGGCGCTGGTGCAGCGCATCGAGCAGGTGGTGCGGCTGATCCGCTCAAAGGGCGTGGGCGTGTACTTCTGCTCGCAGTTCCCCGACGACGTGCCCGACAGCATCCTCGGCCAGCTCGGCAACCGCGTGCAGCACGCGCTGCGCGCCTACACGCCGCGCGACCAGAAGGCGGTGCGCACCGCCGCCGAGACCTTCGTGGCCAATCCCAAGCTGAATGTGGCCAAGGCCATCTCCCAGCTCGGCACCGGCGAGGCGCTGGTGTCCACGCTGCAGGACAAGGGCGTGCCTTCGCCGGTGCAGCAGACCCTGATCGCGCCACCTCGCTGCCGCATGGGCGCGATCACCGAGGCCGAGCGCGCGCAGGTGCGCGCCGGCAGCCCGGTCGGCGCGCGCTACGACACGCCGGTCAATCGCGAATCGGCGGCGGAACTGCTGGCACGTCGCGTCGAGCAGAGCGCCGACCGCAGCGCCGCGCCGCCGGCACGCACCCGCGAACAGGACGAGGCGCAGGACAGCGGCTTCGGCCAGGCGGTCAAGGACGCGGTGTTCGGCACCAAGCGCCGCCAGGGCATGCTGGAAGCGATGGCCAAGCAGACCTCGCGCACCATCGGCAACCGCATCGGCCAGCAGATCGTGCGCGGCATCTTCGGCAGCATCTTCGGCGGCAAGCGCTGAGCGCAGCCGACGCCAAATGAAGCTCCAGCATGGACAGGAACGCGATGAGCGCCTTGCAATGATGTCGCGGCCAGACAAGCCGACAACGCTCCAGGGAAGCTGCCACTGCGGCTGCCTGGCCGTTGTGTTCTCGACGGATCAAACGGCCGGGGACATCCATCCGCGCGCCTGCGACTGCAGCTTCTGCCAGAAGCATGGCGCGGCATACGTTTCCGATCCCGCCGGCACACTGCGACTGACGGCCACGCATGCCGAGGCCGTGCATCGTTATCGCCAGGGCGCAGAGGCCGCCCAATTCCAGTTGTGCCGCCAGTGCGGGGTGCTGGTCGCGGTCACGTTCGAGCATCAGGGGCGGCTTTACGGTGCCGTCAATGCCGGCTGTCTGAACAAGACGCCGGCGTTGGGGGCCGCAGTGCCGGTGTCCCCGCAATGGCTGGATGCCGAAGCAAAAATGGCCCGATGGCGGCAGGCGTGGGTGCCGGACGTGCAATGGGTCATCGCCGACACCTGAGGTCGCCACCAGCGATCGACAGGCCCCGCATGCAGAACGCTGGATTCGCTGTTGGGCGCGGCCTTCGCTCCTGGCGATGCCACGCGCAGAGACAGGAACCAACAACGCTACGCTAGGCCAGCAAACCGTGCAGCTTGGCGTACTGCAGCAGCATGATGGTCTTGGCGTCGGCGATCTCGCCGCTGTCGATCATCGCCAGCGCCGCATCGAGCGTCAGCTCCAGCACCTCGATCTCCTCGCCCTCGGCGGCCACGCCGCCGCCGGCGCCGACCTTGTCGCGATCGACATACTCTCCCACGAAGAAGTACAGCCGTTCGGTCACCGAACCCGGACTCATGAACGCCTCGAACACCTTGCGCACGTTCTCGATCCGGTAGCCGGTCTCCTCTTCGGTCTCCTTGCGGATGCAGGTCTCCGCATCGTGGCGATCGAGCAGCCCGGCGCAGGCCTCGATCAGCATGCCATCGGGGTTGCCGTTGAGCAGGGTCGGCAAGCGGAACTGGCGGGTCAGCATCACCGTGCCCTTGGCGCGGCTGTACAGCAGGATGGTCGCGCCATTGCCGCGATCGTAGGCCTCGCGGGTGAGCGCCTGCCAACTGCCGTCGTGGCGCTGGAAATCGAAACTGACCTTGCGCAGCACGTACCAGTTGTCCGACAGCACCTCGATGTTGGTGACGCGCACGCGCGGATTGGCGGAAACGAAGGAAGGATCCAAGCGAAGCTCCAAGGGGAAATGGGGGATGCGCAGCGCGTGTGCAGGACCATCGGCCTGGCATCGCGCCGTCCACGTTCGGGCGCAGTGTAGCGAGCCGGCGCATGGCGGCGGCGGGGCGGAACGCGCGTTGCGCAGTCGACCACACAATGGCGGCATGGCAACCCACGGCCCCACCACAGGCGTGCCCGGCGGCTCCCGATTGCGCGCGCCGCGGCCGACCCGCACAATCGTCGCACTTCGTAGACAGGGGGCGTCATGGAAGACCGTCGTCGCGCGGGCGCACGCCGCGCACATCGCAGCACACCCGAGCCGTTCTGGGCGCGCACCCGCGCCATCGCGCTGTATCCGTTGCACGGCGGCGCACTGTACGCGCTGATCGCGCTGACCCTGTGCAGCCTGCTGGGCCTGCTGCCGGGCATCGGCTGGATCCTGAGCATCGTCACCAGCCTGGCGATCTACAAGTACGCCTTCGAGATCCTGCGGCACACCGCCGACGGCTACCTGGACGCGCCGGAACGCGGGTTCGACATCGGCGACGGCGTGGTCGTGCGGCTGTTTGCGCTGATGATCGTGCTTGGCGTGGCCGTGTTCGCGGCGCTGCTGCTGACCGGGCCGGTCGGCGGCCTGCTGATGCTGCTGGCGGTGGTGCTGCTGCAGCCGGGCTTCCTGATTTCCCTGGCGATGGACGGCAGCCTGCGTCGTGCGCTGAACCCGGCCGTGTCGATCGGCCTGGCGCTGCGCATCGGCTGGCCGTACCTGGCGGCGTTCGGCCTGCTGTTCGTGATCCAGGCCAGCGCGCTGGGCGCCGCCGCCTGGCTGCAGCGCGCCCTGCCGCCGCTGGTCGCCGACCTGGCGGTCACCGTGGTGACGATCTGGGGCCTGTTCGCGGCCTTCCACCTGATGGGCTATCTGGTCTACCAGTATCACGCGGTGCTGGGCTACGAACCGGCCGCCGACGCGGCAGGTGCGTTCGCCCGCCACGACCCGGACCAGCGCGTGCTCGACGAGGCCGAACAATTGGTGCGCGACGGCCATACCGACGACGCGCTGCAGGTACTGCGCGGCGAAGTGCGCAGCCGCGCGGTGAGCCTGGGCGTGCACGAGCTGTACCAGCGCCTGCTGCGCGGCAGTGCGCGTCACGACGAACGCCGCGAGCATACCCGCCAGTACATCCACCGGCTGCTGCAGGAAAAGCAGGAACGCCGGGCGCTGGCGCTGCAGCGCGAAGCGCTGGACACCGATCCCGACTTCGCGCCGCTGCTGCCGGAACAGGCCACGCTGCTGGCCGAACGCGCGCAGCTGGCCGGGCAGTTCCGACTCGCCGCCGACGGCCTGCAGGCCGCGCTGCGTGCCTGGCCGAAGGCGCCGGAACGCAGCGCCTGGTCGCTGCAGGCCGCGTTGCTGCTGGCCGAACGCTTCGGCGAGGACGCGCAGGCCCGCGACCTGCTGGAGGACGCGCTGAACCGCTGCGACGACGAGGTGCAACGCAGCAAGCTGCAGGCGGCGTTGCGCGCGGTGACGATCGCACCGGTCTAGCGCCGGCCGCGCGGGGCGCGCCAAGGCGCCCCGCTTCCGTGCTGGGCCGCGGCCTCACGCGTTGGCGAGCAGGAACCGCGCCTTGTCCGCCTGCGGCAGGTCCGGGTAGCGCGCGACCAGCGCCTGCAGCACGCGCCGCCACTCCGCCGTGGCCTGGCGTTCGCCATGACCCAGCGCCAGCCGGAACCAGGCCTGCGCCTGCTGCTCGCGCGGCGAGACCCCATCCTGCGCCAACAGCGCCTCGGCCTCGGCCAGCATCCCCAGCGCCATCCAGTGCGCGAACAGCGCCGCACGCGTCGACGCATCCAGATCGCCGGCCGCGGCAAGCACTGCCGCCTGCTGTTGCGCCTCCTGCGCGGACGGCGCCGCCAGGCGCAGCACGTCCAACGCGCGCAGCCGCGCCGTCGCGGCCTGGCCGGCGTTGGCGGCCAGGCGATAGCGCGCCAGTGCCACATCGAAGCGCTGCGGCGCCTCCGCCGCCAGCGCGTCCAGCAATGCGCCGGCCTGGACGTGTTCCATCCGCCCCAGATGCGTCTGCGCACGCTCCCAGCGGTCGTCGGCCGGCGCCCCGTCCTCATCGCGCAGGAAGGCCTCGCGGGTCTGTCCGCTCGCCACCAGCACCGCACCGAGCAGGGCGCCGACCACCAACCCACCGGCATGTGCGTCGAAGCCAATGCCGGCATCGCCGTTGAGCAGCAGGTTGTACAACTCCCAGCCCAGCCACAGCGGCAGCAGCACGATGGCCGGGGCGCGCACGTAGTCGAACAGCACCGCCGCCCAGTAGAAGAAGCGCACCGGACGCCGCCCCCACACCACGCAGAACGCGCCCATCAGCGCGGCGATGGCGCCGGAGGCGCCGAGCCCGGCCCCGGCCTCGCCCCAACGCCACCACAGGCTGGCCGCGCTGGCGCCGAACGCACCGAGCAGGTACACCGCCAGGAACCGCCAGCCGCCGATCGCGCCCTCCAGCAGCGTGCCCAGCGCCAGCAGGAACAGCATGTTGCCGATCAGATGCATGGCGTCGGCGTGCAGGAACGCGGCGCTGAGCATGCGCGCGGGCGCCCATTCCGAACTGCGCTGCACATGGCGCAGGGTGAACACGCGCTGCAGCAGCGCGTCGTAGTGCGCGCGCAGCGGCGCCCAGGCCTGCCGGGCATCGGCGTCTGAGAAGGCGCTGCCATCGCGCATGGCCTGCACGAACCGCACGTCATGCAGGGTGGCGTCGCCGACGAAGGCGGGCCGCTCTGCCGCTGGCATCTGCTGCAACTGCGCGAGCGGCGCGCGCCGACCGCTGCGTTCCAGGTAGCGCGCATAGGCCGGCGCTTCCAGCGCGCCGAGTCCGGAGTCCGTGTAGTAGCGCTGCGCCTGCCGCAACGGCGCCGCGTCCTGGCGCTGCCAGCCGACGTAGACCGCGACATTGAGCAGGATCAGCAGCAGCGTGACCAGCGGGAGGTTGTCCCGCGACAGCGGCTTGTGCAGCGGCAGGATCAACATCGGGCGACGTCCATGTGCGGGGCGGCGCCAGCTTCGGCCATCGCCTGCGGGTGCGCAAGCCGCAGCCACGCGCTAGCATCGCCACCCCGCTCCACCGCAGTCGTACCGATGAGCCGCTGGCGTCCCCCTGCCGAAAAAAGCACCGCCCTGATCACCCCGGAAGGCCATGCACGGCTCAAGGCCGAGCTGGACGAGCTGTGGCGGGTGCGCCGCCCCGAGGTGGTCAAGGCGCTGGCCGCGGCGGCGGCCGAGGGCGATCGCTCGGAGAACGCCGAGTACACCTACCGCAAGAAGCAACTGGGCGAGATCGACCGCCGCGTGCGCTACCTGAGCAAGCGCCTGGAAGCGCTGCGCGTGGTCGCCGACGCGCCGTCCGACCCGCAGGCGGTGTTCTTCGGCGCGCACATCGAACTGGAGGATGCCGACAGCGGCGAACTGCGCCGCTACCGCATCGTCGGCCCGGACGAGACCGACGCGGCGCGCGGCTGGATCAGCATCGATTCGCCGCTGGCGCGGGCGCTGCTGAAGAAGCGCGTCGACGACGAAGTGGAAGCGCAGTTGCCCGGTGGCCGCCACAGCTTCGTGGTGGTGGCGGTGGACTACGCCACGCCGTGAGCGCGCGGCGCCAGGGCGCCATGCGTGCCGCCGTCTGCGGGCTCAGAGCACCCGCAGATCGAGCGGCGTTGCCGACGACGCCTGCGCCGGCAACGCATCGCCGAACAGGTCGTGCTCGTCGCTGTCACCGATCGCCACCTGCACCAGGTCGCCTGGCTTCAAGCCGAGTTCGCCGCCGTTCTGGATATGCACCAGGCCGTCGATCTCCGGCGCATCGGCCTTGGAGCGCGCCACCGCGATGCCGTCCTCCAGGAAGTCCACCAGGCACTCCTGCACGCTGCCGATCTTGGCTTCCAGCCGCAATGTAGAAATCGCCGCCTGCCGCTCCATGAAGCGCGCCAGCCGCTCCTGCTTGAGTTCTTCCGGCACCGGATCCGGCAGCGCGTTGGCGCTGGCGCCTTCCACCGGCGAATAGGCGAAGGCACCGACGCGATCGAGCTGCGCCTCGTCGAGAAAATCCAGCAACTGCTCGAACTCAGCGTCGGTCTCGCCGGGGAAACCGACGATGAAGGTCGAACGCAGGGTGATCTCCGGGCACAGCGCACGCCAGCGCTGCACACGCTCCAGGGTGCGCTCGACCGCACCGGGCCGCTTCATCAGCTTGAGGATGCGCGGGCTGGCGTGCTGGAACGGGATGTCCAGGTAAGGCAGCAGCTTGCCCTCGGCCATCAGCGGGATCACGTCGTCCACGTGCGGATACGGATACACGTAGTGCAGGCGCGCCCACGCGCCCAGTTCCGACAGACCCTCGCACAGCGCCTTCATCCGCGTCTGATAACTGCGGCCGCGCCACTCGCGCTCGGCATACTTGAGGTCCACGCCATAGGCCGAGGTGTCCTGCGACACCACCAGCAACTCGCGCACCCCGCCCTTGACCAGGCGCTCGGCCTCGCGCAGCACCTCGTCGACCGGGCGCGACACCAGGTCGCCGCGCATCGACGGAATGATGCAGAAGCTGCAGCGGTGATTGCAGCCTTCGGAGATCTTCAGGTAGGCGTAATGCCGCGGCGTCAGCTTGACCCCGATGTCGTCCTCGGCGCCCCGCGCGCGCGGCAGCAGGTCCACGAACGGATCGTGGCGCGGCGGCAGCGCCGCATGCACCGCTTCCATCACGCTCTGGTAGTCCTGCGGACCGGAGACCGCCAGCACATCCGGATAGGCCGCGCGGATCTGCTCCGAGCGCTTGCCCAGGCAACCGGTGACGATGACCTTGCCGTTCTCGGCCATGGCCTCGCCGATCGCCTCCATCGACTCGGCCACGGCCGAATCGATGAAGCCGCAGGTATTGACCACCACCACGTCGGCCGCGTCGTAGCTGGGCACGATCGCATAGCCCTCCACGCGCAGTTGGGTGAGGATGCGTTCGGAGTCGACAAGGGCCTTCGGGCAGCCGAGGCTGACGAAGCCGACTTTGGGGGTCGCGAGAGACATTGGGGCCGGGGTCCGGGGGCCTGGGAGAAAAACAGCGCGCGAAGTATACCGGGCCGGGGCCGCCGACGCGGCCCGGCCGGTGTGCGCCCACTCACCCCGGCTTAGCCTGGGCCATGGATAATCCGCCGCTTCCCCCACGCCACAGGAACGCCGCTATGGGCCACTGGACCACGCTCGATACCGCTCACGGTCAGGTCTCCGCCTGGCACGCCCTGCCCGAGGGCACGCCGCGCGGCGGCCTGGTCGTCATCCAGGAAATCTTCGGGGTGACCGACTACATCCGCGAGGTCGCCGACCGCTACGCCGCCCACGGCTACGAGGTGCTGGCGCCGGCACTGTTCGATCCGGTCGAGAAGGACGCGCAGCTGGCCTACGACCAGGACGGCGTGCGCAAGGGCCTGGAGCTGGTCGGTGCGCTGGGCTTCGATCGCGCTCTGGACATCGTGCAGGCGGCCGCACAGGCGCTGGCCCCGGCCGGCAAGGTCGGCACCCTGGGCTACTGCTGGGGCGGCAGCGTCGCGCTGCTGTCGGCGCTGCGCCTGGGCCTGCCGTCGGTGAGCTACTACGGCGGCCGCAACACCCAGTTCCTGGACGAGACGCCGAAGGCGCCGGTGCTGTTCCACTTCGGCGCGCAGGACGGCAGCATCCCGGCCGAGTCGATCCAGCAGCACCGCGAGAAGCTGCCGCAGATGCAGACCTTCGTGTACCCGGCCGGGCACGGCTTCGACCGCCATGTGGATCCGAACCACTACGACGCCGACAGCGCCGAACTCGCCCGCGAACGCAGCCTGGCGTTCCTCGCCGAGCACGTGGGCTGAGCCGCGGCATGGCCGACTTCGTCCTCGACCCGCGGCTGCAGGCCGACAGCGCGTTCGTCGCCGACGGGCCGCTCTCGCAGGTGCGACTGATGGACGACGCGCGCTTCCCGTGGCTGTTGCTGGTGCCACGGGTGGCCGAGGCCAGCGAGTGGATCGACCTGGACGGCGGCCAGCAGCGCCTGCTGCTGGCCGAGATCAACCAGCTCTCGCAGCTGCTGCGGCAGGAGCCGGGCGTGCACAAGCTCAACATCGGCGCGCTGGGCAACGTGGTGCGGCAACTGCACGTGCACGTGCTGGGGCGGCATCCGGGCGATGCCGCCTGGCCCGGCCCGGTGTGGGGCAGCGGCACCGCACAGCGGCTGCCGGCCGAAGAACTGCAGGCGCGTGTTGCGGCATGGCGCCAGCGGCTACGATAGGCGCCCTTTTTACGGAAGCCGCGCCTCCATGAAATCCAATGTGATCGCCGCCATCGTGCTGATCGTGATCGGCCTGGTGTTCCTGGCCAACAACCTGGGCTGGACCAACCTGAGCCTGGGCCGGCTGATCGCCACCTGGTGGCCGGCGATCCTGGTCGCGGTCGGCGTCGGCATGCTGTTCGGCCGCGGCAAGTAGATGGAGCCGGGATTGGGGATGACCAGCCTGCGGCTGTTGAAAGCCGGGAGTGGGGATTCGCCTGGGCGATCCCCACCCCGCTACTGCGTCGCGACTGCGTGCTCAGCGGCGGACGTTGACCACGCGGGTGCCGGCGATCAGGTCGTGCAGGCAGCGCTTGTCCTGGCGGAAGATGAACAGCGTGTCCACCAGCGCGTAGATGCTGCCCACGATCGGCACCAGCGACAGCAGTTGGGTCGGCAGATACCGCAGCGCGATCAGGCGCCCGAACGGCGGCTGCCCGCCGTCCAGGTCGGCGATGCGGATCCACAGCAGCTTCTTGCCCCAGGTCTGGCCGCTCTTGGCCAGCGGGTAGCCCTGCACCAGCAGAAAGATCACGATACCCAGCACGCCGTAGCCGAACGTGGTCAGGAACGGCAACTGCACGCCGCTGCGCGCGGCCTCCATGATCTTGCCGAAGTAGCCGGTCAGCGCCGCCACCGGCAGGAACGTCGCCAGCGAGATCACGCCGTCGATCAGCGCCGCACCGAGGCGCTCGCCACGGCCGGCGAGGACCTCGCCGCCGGCGGTGCCCGGCAGCGCCGGCGGCAATGCCGCGTCGGGGGCCTGGTAGGGATTGGGGTCGTTCATTGCGCGCTCCTTGTGCTGTCGGAAGAAGGGGGTGGAGGATCAGGTCTTGGGCAGGGTCACGCCGGTCTGGCCCTGGTACTTGCCGCCGCGATCCTTGTAGCTGGTCTCGCAGACATCGTCGGCATCGGACTGGAAGAACAACATCTGCGCCACGCCTTCGTTGGCGTAGATGCGCGCCGGCAACGGCGTGGTGTTGCTGAACTCCAGGGTCACGTGGCCTTCCCACTCCGGCTCCAGCGGGGTCACGTTGACGATGATGCCGCAGCGCGCATAGGTGCTCTTGCCCAGGCATACCACCAGGGTGTCGCGCGGGATGCGGAAGAATTCCACCGTGCGCGCCAGCGCGAAGCTGTTGGGCGGAATGATGCACTCGTCGGCCTCGATGTCGACGAAGCTCTTGGGGTCGAAGTGCTTGGGGTCGACGATGGTCGAGTTGATGTTGGTGAACACCTTGAACTCGCGCGAGCAGCGCACGTCGTAGCCGTAGCTGGAGGTGCCGTAGCTGACGATGCGCTGGCCGTCGACCTGCTTGACCTGGCCCGGCTCGTAGGGCGCGATCATGCCGTGCTGTTCGGACATGCGGCGGATCCAGCGGTCGCTCTTGATGCTCATGGGGGGTTCCTGATGCCGGTGGCGGCGGCCGCAGCCTGCACGCCGGGAGCGCGGCCGACCGATGGGGCCGGCTGCAATGACCGGCGATTCTAGCCGGTCGCGGGGCGTTCGCGGCAGGCGCCGCGCGCCGCTCAGCGCAGGGCTGCGGAGATCGGGATGGCCGCGCGCGGACGCTTGCGCAGTTCCTCGGTCAGCCGCTGCGCGGTGGCCAGGTAGGCCTGCGCCGCGGCCGAGTCCGGCGCCGCCGCCACCACCGGAGTGCCGGCGTCGCCCTGCTCGCGGATCGCGATCGCCAGCGGCAGCGACCCCAGCAGCGGCACACCGTACTGCTGCGCCATGCGCTGGCCGCCGCCCTCGCCGAACAGGTGCTCGACATGGCCGCACTGGCTGCAGGTGTGCACCGCCATGTTCTCGACGATGCCCAGCACCGGTACTTCGACCTTCTCGAACATCTTCAGCGCCTTCTTCGCGTCCAGCGTGGCGATGTCCTGCGGGGTGGTGACGATCACCGCACCGGCCACCGGGATCTTCTGCGCCAGGGTCAGCTGGATGTCGCCGGTGCCGGGCGGCAGGTCGATCAGCAGGTAGTCCAGGTCGTCCCACAGGGTATCGGCGAACAGTTGGGTCAGCGCCGAGGTCGCCATCGGGCCGCGCCAGATCATCGGCGTGTCCTGGTCCACCAGCAGCCCGATCGACATCGCCTCGATGCCGAAGGCGCGCATCGGCTCGATGCTCTTGTCGTCCGGACTGTCCGGGCGCCCACTCAGGCCGAGCATGGCCGGCACGCTGGGGCCGTAGACGTCGGCATCCAGCACGCCCACGCGCGCGCCCTGGCGCTGCAGGGCCAGGGCCAGGTTCACGGCGGTGGTGGACTTGCCCACCCCGCCCTTGCCGGAGCCGACGGCGATGACGTTGCGGATGCGCGGGTGCGGGGCGAGCTTGGGCTGGACGGCGTGGGCGGGGAGACGCAGGCGTTCGGTCATCGGAAAACTCAACAGGAAGCGTCGGCAGCGCACATGGGCATGCGCAGGACAGAAAGGAACATGGACCGCGGCAGGAATGCCGCTGGCAGCGGCAGCGGCGCGGGCCGCACAGACATGACTATACAAGTGCCTCGCCACACGGTCCCGCGCTGCCGCCGCCGCTGGCGCGCGCGCCGGCCGATCTTGCGCAAATGGCGCCTGGCACCGACGGCCGTCGGGCGTTTCGCCCCTGACCATGCGCGCCACGAACACCGGCCCACACAGGCACAGGATCGCCTTGCACGATGCCGGCGTCCCCAGTGCGCCCACCCAACGCCCCACGATGGCGAATCGCACTCACCGAAATGGTGCGTCAGCGGCATCGCCTCCCTGGCGACGATGCCGACGCGCGCCAGTCGGCGCGGGCCTTCCGGGGCACGGCCGGCTCCGAGACGTCCAGGTTCAGCAACCTGCACAACAAACGCCCCGTAATGGTGCATAGCAGCGCGAAATTTGTCTACACAGGTGCCAGGACCCGGCGTTCGCCGACATTTCCCGCCTGATCGCGGCACTTTTCGTCCGTAGACGAAAAAAGTGACACCCATGTACAAACGGTGTTAAGTCCGTGTTACGTTTGGGTTGGTCGCAGGATGCGATCCCACTTTCAAGGCACATGTCGCGGCACGAGGCCCCTCGCCTTATCGATTGATTTTCGGGGATAGAGAAAGATGACTGCTCGTCATACTCGTAGTTTCAAGCACAGCCACCTGAGTGCCGCACTGGCCTCCGCCATGCTTGTCCCGGCCGCGTTCGCCGCCTTCGCACAGGACGCCACGACCGACGGCAAGACCGACAAGGCGACGGATCTGGAAAAGATCACCGTCACCGGCTCGCTGATTCCGCAGACCGAGATCGAGACCGCCACGCCGGTCACCACGATCAATGCCGAAGAGATCAAGGCGCGCGGCTTCAGCACCGTTGCCGACGTGCTGCAGAAGAGCTCCTTCGCCACCGGCGGCGTGCAGGGCGGGCAGAGCTCGGGCACCTTCACCCAGGGCGCGAAGACGGTGAGCCTGTTCGGCCTGCCGCCGGGCTACGTGAAGTACCTGATCGACGGCCGCCCGATGTCGAACTACCCGGCGCTGTACAACGGCAGCGACACCTTCAACAACATCAGCGGCATTCCGATCGACCTGGTCGACCGCATCGAAATCCTGCCGGGCGGCCAGTCGTCGCTGTACGGTTCCGACGCGATCGCCGGCGTGATCAACGTCATCCTCAAGAAGAAGATGGACGGCGCGGTGTTCAGCATCCGCGGCGGCGGCTTCTCCGAGGGCGGCGGCAGCAACTTCCGCGCCACCTTCGCCGACGGCTGGACCTCGGCCGACGGCCGCACCAGCATCCTGGGCGGCGTGCAGTACGAAGAAAAGGATCCGATCTGGGCCTACCAGCGCGACGAAACCAAGCAGTTCAACACGCAGGGCTACACCGCCCAACTGCCGAGCCGCGACTTCCTGGTCTACAGCCCGTTCACCAGCTACAAGTTCCTCGACCCGAACAACTGCAACAACGTGTCCGGCCTGTTCGGCGGCACCATCGCCAAGCAGCAGCGCCGCGGCTTCGGCGACGAGTACTACTGCGGCTCCAAGTACACCCCGGGCTACCGCACCCTGGATGCCGGCAACAAGTCGCTGCAGGCCTACATCCACGGCACCCATGACCTGAACGACAACGTGCAGCTGTATGGCGACGTGCTCTACAGCCACGACGAGGTCAAGTACAACGCCGGCTCCAACTACATCTGGTGGGGCACCGCCGCCGACTTCGGCTACTACTACGATCCGAACGTGGGCGACCTGCTGAACCTGCAGCGTTCGTTCGCCCCGGAAGAAATGGGCATCAACGGCATCAAGGACACGATGAGCCGCGACAAGAGCGACTCGGTGCGCGTGACCTTCGGCGCCCAGGGCCAGCTCGGCCAGTCGAGCTGGGACTACGATGCCGGTGTCACCTACACCCAGTACAAGCTGGAAGAGCGCCAGTTGGTCCGCTACAAGAACGCGATCGACCAGTTCTTCGTCAACCGCGTGCTGGGCCCGCAGCTCGGCCTGGATCCGCTGTACGGCGCCTATCCGGTGTACTCGCCGAACTACGCGGCGTTCTACTCGCCGATCAGCCAGGCGGACTTCGCCAGCTTCACCGGCCAGGCCACCAACAAGAGCAAGACCTCCGACGGCATGATTCGCCTGCAAGCCACCAACGCCAAGCTGTTCAGCCTGCCCGGCGGCGATGCGGGCCTGGCCGTGGTCGGCGAGTACGGCAAGCAGAAGTGGGACTACGATCCGGATCCGGTGATCCTCAACGGCGAAGTCTGGGGCCTGACCTCGGTGGCCGGCGGCGGCCAGCGCGACCGCTACGCGCTGACCTCGGAACTGCGCATGCCGGTGTTCGACCCGCTGACCATCACCCTGGCCGGTCGTTACGACGCGTTCAAGGCCAGCGGCCGCACCATCGACAAGCCGACCTACAGCATCTCGCTGGAGTACCGTCCGTTCGAGACCCTGCTGCTGCGCGGCAAGTACGGCACCGCGTTCCGCGCGCCGACCCTGTCCGACCTGTACCAGGGCCAGAGCGGCTACTACAACAGCGTCATCGACTACTACCAGTGCGCGCGGCGCGGCTACCTGCCGGGCAACACCGACAACTGCCCGGCCGCCTACTCGAGCCGTCAGTTCCGCGGTACGCAGTCCGGCAACCTGGACCTGAAGCCGATCAACGCCGACGTGTGGAGCGCGGGCTTCGTGTGGTCGCCGGTGGACCGCATGGCGCTGACCGTCGACTACCTCAACTGGGACATCAGCGATGAGGTCACCCAGCAGAGCGCCAATGCTCTGAGCCTGCAGGATTACCGCTGCCGCGCCGGCATCGACGATGCCAACTCCGCGCTGTGCCAGGCCACGTTCGCCCAGGTCACCCGCAACACGGCCGGCCAGATCACCAACATCTACACGCCGAAGGTCAACGTCTCCAACCAGAAGCTGGAAGCGGTCACCGCCTCGTTCCGCTATGGCTACGACTTCGGCCGCTGGGGCGACCTGAGCACCATCGCCAGCTACAGCGAGAACCTGCGCCACAAGTACGTGCGCTACGCGGGCGACACGCCGGTCGACCTGCTGAACGATCCGTACTGGAGCACCGACCCGAAGCGCAAGGCCGACGCGTCGCTGACCTGGGACATCGGCAAGTTCTCGACCACCTGGTACGCGAGCTGGTTCGACAAGACCCCGAACTACGCCGCCACGATCAGCGCCGATGGTTATGCGGCTCCGCGCGCCGGCAAGCTGCCGTCGCACATCACCCACAACGCCAGCGTCACCTACAAGGCGTTCGAGGGCCTGGAGCTGTCGCTGATGGTGACCAACGTGTTCAACAAGATGCCGCCGTTCGACGCGTCCTACCCGGGCAGCGCGCAGTGGGCGTACAACGAATACAACTTCGATGTGTACGGCCGTGCGTACTACCTGGAAATGCGTTACTCGTTCGGCAAGTAAGAACGCGCGCATGCAATGAAAGAACCCACCCGCAAGGGTGGGTTTTTTTATGCACGATGGATCGTGGACCGGCGGTCCTGCCCTCGCATGTCGCAGCCGGCAGGCAGCGCGATCGTCGGGATCGTCACGCCGCGGCATCACTCCGGCGCGTCGGTGCCATGGATTGGACGCGGCCCCGCTCATCCAACCGCATGCGTGACGGACGAGTCACGCGCCCAGTGCGCGCGTCAGCGCCGGTGCGCGACAAGGCACGCGCAGGCATCGCGATGCGCGGCCAGGACGGTGGCGAGCAACCGCACGCCGGGCCGCCGCAACGCTACGGATAGAACCCCGACAACAGCGCCTTCAGCTCGTCCAGATCCTCGCCGTAGCGCTGCCAGCGCCCCATGTACGAACGCGTCATCGACGTGCGCACCTGCACCACGCTGGCGGTGGCCACCGGCGCCTGGTTCTGCTCGAAATGCAGGCAGGCGTCGTCCCACGGCAGGCCGCAGAACTCCAGCAGGCGGCGCGTGGTCGGCTCCTGCGCGGTCACCAGGTCCTCGTAGTCGACCTGCAGGATGCGCTGCGGCAGCACCGCGTTCCAGTGCGCCATCAACCGGTCGAACATCAGGAAGTAGCGGCCGACGTCCATCAGGTCGAAGGAATAGTCGTAGTACGGCGATGACAGCGCGAACAACTGGCGGAAGTTGCTCAGACAGGTATCCATCGGGTCGCGCCGCAGGCACACGATCTTCGCCCTCGGCAAGGCTCGCGCGATGTGGCCGGCGTAGAGGAAGTTGTGCGGCAGCTTGTCCACGAAGCGTGGCTTCAGCGCGGTGCCGGGGCGCGTGGATTCGACATAGCCGCGGCCGAGCGCGCGCCAGTCCAGCCCCTGCACCTGGCTCAGCGTGGCAACGTCGAGGATCTCCGGCGACGGGGTGCCGGTCAGGCGCTTGAGCACCACCGAAAAGTTCTGCAGTTCCCCCGCCGAGTGCACCTGCGGATGGCTGGACAGGATCCGGTCCACCAGGGTGGTACCGCTGCGCGGCATGCCGATCACGAAAATCGGCTCCTCGCTCTCGAAGCCCGCCACCGGGGCATCGTCGGAGCGGAAGGTCCGCTCCAGCGTATCGAACAGGCGCGCATCGCGCTCGGAGGTGTAGCCGCGCGCCCGCTTGTGCACCGACTTGCCCTGCACATAGCCGCGGAAGGCCGCGCGGTAGTCGCCAAGATCCTCGTGCTCCTTGGCCAGCGCCAGGTTCAGGTACAGCACCGCGTCCGGATTGTCGCCGGCCGACGCCAGCGCGGCCTCGAGCAGGGCCAGGTTGTTCTCTTCCGGCGTCCACTTGCGCAGCTGCGACAGCGACAGATACACCTTCCAGTAGCGCGGCTCCAGCGCCAGGCAGGCGCGGTACTCGGCCTCGGCCTCCTGCAGCCGGCCGGAGAACAGCAACGAGGTGCCCAGGTTGTAGCGGAAGCTGGCCTGCTGCGGTGCCGCCTGCACCGCACGCGTGAATGCCTGCAGCGACGCAGCGTGTTCGTTGACCTGGCTGTAGACCACACCCAGCGTGTCCAGGGTATGCGCATCGGTGGGTTGCAGCGCCATCGCATGATCGGCGAAACGGTGCGCATCCTGCAGGAACCGACCCATCGCCAGCACCCGCGCCAGTTGCGCCGCGTAGTCGGCGCGCTCGGGATTGAGGGTCGCGGCCTGGTGCAGGTGCATGGCCGCGACCTGCATCTGCTGCAGCTCCAGCGCCGCCACGCCGGCGACGAAATGCACGCCCGGATGCTGCGGCAAGGCCTGCAGCAGATGTTGCGCGATCCGCTGCGCCTGCGGCCAGTCGCTGCGGTTGAGCGCGGCGATGGCCTGGTTGTAGAGCTGAACCTGTTCGCTCATGGATGCGCCCGATCTCCCCTGGAAGGCTGGCCGCGTCGGCACGCAGGCACGCGCGGCGGTCTCCGATTATGACCGCAGCGCATCATTCGCGTGCATGCGCAGCGGTCGCCACCGACCGCCTGTGCGCAGCCGAAGCGCTGGCACAAACAGGCCGCGAGACGGCGCCGAGCAAGCCGAAACAGCAGCGCGACAAGGAGTTACGTGAGGGAGCGCCGCAGCGAAGGCCACCCGGACGCGCCCTTTACAGCAAGTCGGCTGCACCCACATGTCATGTAACGGAAATTTTTCGTTACTTTTCCGATTTGTTCATGCTACGGTCAAGAAACGTGAAACGGACCTCACGCTCTCTACACGTACCTGTCCAGGAAGGGACCTGGGTACTGCACATGCATCTAGGGGAAATTTGTCAATGTCAGTCAAAGCACCGACTCCCAAGCGGAGTCTTCTGGTCGTTGCTGTGTCCGCCATTCTGGCCCTGCCCGCCGCATCGGCGCTGGCGCAAAGCCAGCCCGCGAGCGAGGAATCGGAGACGGAACAACTGACCGAGGCCACCGGCGCCAAGGCGCGCACCCTCGAGAAGGTGACGGTGACCGGTTCGCGCATCCAGCGCACCGAGGTCGAGGGCCCCTCGCCCGTCACCATCATCTCCGCCACCCAGATCGAGCGCGAAGGCTTCAACACCGTCTTCGACGCGCTGAGCACGCTCACCCAGGCCTCCGGCTCCACCCAGAACGAGCTGTTCCAGGGCGGCTTCACCCCCAACGCCAGCGTGATCAACCTGCGCGGTCTCGGCCCCGGCCGCACCCTGCTGCTGATCAACGGCCGCCGCGCCGCGGACTACCCGCTGCCCTACAACGGCCAGAGCAACTTCGCCAACTTCGGCAACATCCCGGCCGCGGCGGTCGACCGCATCGAGATCCTCGCCGGCGGCGCCTCGGCCATCTACGGCTCCGACGCGGTCGCCGGCGTGGTCAACGTCATCCTCAAGACCAACTACGAGGGCGACCTGGTCAAGCTGCGCGGCAGCACCCTGACCCGCGGCGGCGGCGACACCGGCGACTTCCAGTGGATCGGCGGCAAGACCGGCGACCGCTGGAGCCTGACCTATGCCTTCGAGTACACCGCCGGCGAGCCGCTGTTCGCCTACCAGCGCGACTTCATGGATTCGTCGCTGGACAACCCGTTCCCGCCGGCCTTCGTCGGCATCCAGCCGACCGGCACCATGCGCGTGCGCCGCCGTACCGGCTCGACCACCAACTCCTACTTCGCGCCGCCGGCCGGCGCCTGCGAGCAGTTGGGCGACGAGTGGGTGCGCTGGAACTACCGCACCGCCAGCGCCAGTGGCGCCATCACCAACCTCGGCCAGGCCTGCGGCACCTTCAAGGACCCGGCCTACCAGACCATCCGCAACCAGAACAACGACCTGTCCGGCTACGCGTACGGCACCTTCGATTTCGAAGGCGGCATGCAGGGCTGGGCCAGCCTGCAGGCCTGGTCCTCCGAGTCCAAGTACACCGCGGGCACCCAGTTCTGGTCCGGCCGCACCAATGGCGCGCTGTGGTTCGATCCCGGTTTCAATGCACTGGTCGACGCGCAGCGCGTGTTCGCCCCGCAGGAAGCCGGCGGCGTCGAGCATCTGATGGCGCGCAACAAGGAGAAGTCCTACGACTTCGCCGCCGGCCTGCGCGGCAAGCTGGGCGAGCGCTTCGACTGGGACCTGACGCTGTCGCGCGCCGAGTACAAGGTGAAGGTCGATCGTCCGCGCCTGATGGCCTCGGCGGTCAACGATTACTTCCTCGGCCAGCAACTGGGCACCCGCGTAGTGGGCGGCGTCACCTATCCGGTGTATCGCCTGAACCAGCAGCGCTACTACAGCGCGCTGACCCCGGACCAGTTCGCGGCGCTGAGCACCACCGTCAAGACCGACGCCAACTCGCACGTCAACCAGGGCAGCTTTGTGCTCTCCGGCGACCTGTTCGAACTGCCGGCCGGCGCGCTGGGCTTCGCCGGCATCGTCGAAGCCTCGCAGCAGGAGTACAAGCTCAACGCTGACCCGCGCATCCTGCCCGACTACACCGGCACCGACCGTCCGTACAACCTCACCGGCACCGGTGGCGGCGGCAAGCGCGACCGCTACGCACTGGGCGTGGAACTGTCGATTCCGATCCTCAGTTCGCTGAAGGCGCACCTGGCCGGACGCCTGGACAAGTACGACGACGTCACCGCGGTGGACGACGCCAAGACCTGGAACGCCGGCCTGGAGTGGCGCCCGCTGGACAGCCTGCTGCTGCGCGGCTCCTACTCCACCAGCTTCCGCGCGCCGGACCTGCACTATGTGTTCGCCGACCGCAGCGGCTCGTTCACTAGCATCTTCGACACCCGTCGCTGCCTGGAAAGCGGCCGCGCCGCGGCGCAGTGCCCGACCTCGGACACCACGGTGAACTACACCGCGTACGGCGTGCGCCAGGGCACCACCGACCTGTCCGAGGAAACCGGTACGTCGTGGACCGCCGGCTTCGTGTGGGACGTGCTCGGCGGCCTGTCGCTCACCGCCGACTACTACGACATCCGCCTGAAGAACGTGGTGGCCGACATCACCTCCACCTACATCCTCGACGGCGAAGCCGGCTGCGTGACCGGGCTGACCCGCAACCGCAACCCGTTCACCCTGGGTGCGCCGGGCTCGGCGTTCTGCAACGACATGCTGTCGCGGGTCACCCGCCTCAGCGCGCCGGGCACGCCGAACGACGGCCAGATCACCGAGATCCGCCGCGGTCCGATCAACCGCGCCTTCCTCGGCACCAAGGGCATCGACGCGTCGCTGGACTACCGCCTGGACACCGACCGGCTGGGCGACTTCCGCTTCCAGGTGGGCTACTCGCACACCCTCGAGCAGAAGTCGGCCGAGTTCAAGGGCGACCCGGTCCTCGACTACCGCGACGACCTGAGCAACTTCGACTTCCGCAGCCGCATCCGCACCACCGCGACCTGGCAGCGGAACGACTGGCAGGCGGCGGTGTTCATGCTCCGCTACGGCAGCCTGCCGAATTGGCAGGAGACCGGCCGCATCGCGCCGTACTTCATCTGGAACGCGAACGTGGGCAAGAAGCTGACCGACAAGCTGACGGTCAACTTCTACGTCAACAACGTGTTCGACAAGACGCATCCGAAGGACAGCGGCTACAACACGTATCCGTACTTCTGGCGTGCCTACAGCCCGTACGGCCGCGAAGTGGCGGCGGAGTTCCAGTACCGCTTCCGCTGAGCCGCGGCACGCGCACTGGAGATCAGCGAGAGCCCGGCATCGGGCTCTCGCTGTGTGCAATCACGCAAAAAGGATGCTCGTGAAACGACTCGTTGCTTTCTGCGCGCTGGGGCTGTGCCTGCACGGCAGTGCCGCCGCGGCCGCGCCCCCGCCCATTGCGGATTTCGTCAAGCGCCCCACCTACAGCGCAGTCAAGATCTCGCCGGACGGTGAGTATCTCGCGCTGACCGTGGACCGCGGCGAACAGGACGTGCTGACCGTGCTCGGCACGCGCGACCTCAAACCGATCAAGGTCAATGTACTGCCCGACGGCAAAAGCGTCGGCGCGTTCTACTGGACCGGCCGCAAGCGGCTGCTGTTCACCGCGGTCAAGAAGGTCGGTGCGTTCGAGCGGCCGATGGGCACCGGCGAATGGTTCGCGGTCGACGCCGACGGTGGCCAGCCACGCACCCTGATCGAATATGGCACGCAAGGCGTCACCCAGCGCGGCAAGAGCGTGGGCCGCGAATCCTTCGCCCTGCTCGACACCCTGCGCGACGACGAACAGAACGTGGTCATGCAGGTGCGCTATCCGCGCTCCTCGGAGGGTGCCGGCACCGAGGTGGTGCTGATCGACACCCTCAGCGGGCGGCGCAAGTCGCTGGGCCGTGCGCCCAAGGCGAACTGCTCCATCGCCCTGGACGCCGCCAAGCAGCCCGCCTTCGCCACGTGCCAGAGCGACAAGGATGAGGACACCGGCTACGACAGCCACAGCGAGGTGTACGCGCTGAAGGACGGCAAGTGGGAACTGATCAACGCCAGCAAGGCCGACGGCGCGCGTCTGGACATCGCCTGGTCCACCGCCGACGGCCGCGTCTACGCCACCCGCGACGACGGCAAGGCGCCCGGTGCGTTTGGCTACCTGGATCCGCAGAGCGGGCGTTTCGTTTCGCTGTTTCAGGACGCCACCAGCGAGGTCGCGCGCACCATCACCGCCACCGACGGCTCGGACACCGCACTGGCCGTCGTCACCGAGGCCGGCGCGCCGCAGGTCAGGCTGATCGACGAGGCGCATCCGGACGCAACGCTGTATGCCAGCCTGGCCGCGGCTTTTCCGGGACAGTACGTCGACTTCGCCAGCGCAACCCGCACCGGCGACACCATCGTGGTCAGCGTGCGCAGCGACCAGAACCCGGGCGAGCTGTACCTGTACGAACGCGCCACCGGCAAGGCGCGTTTCCTGATGAAGAGCCGGCCGTGGATCGATGCGGCGAAGATGGCCACGGTCATGCCGATCCAGTTCACCGCCCGCGACGGCCTGCGCATCCACGGCTACCTCACCGTGCCGGCCGGGGCCCAGGCGAAGAACCTGCCGCTGATCGTCAACGTGCACGGCGGGCCGATGGGGCCGCGCGACAGCTGGGGCTTCCATTCCGAGGCGCAACTGTTCGCCAGCCGCGGCTATGCCACATTGCAACTCAACTACCGCGGCTCCGGCGGCTTCGGCAAGGCGTTCATGGACCGCGCCTACGGGCAGTGGGACGGCGGCATCATGAACGACATCGTCGACGGTACGCAGTACGCGATCCAGCAGGGCCTGGTCGACAAATCGCGCATCTGCATCTACGGTGGCAGCTTCGGCGGCTACGCGGCGATGATGGCGCCGGTGCGCGCGCCGGGCCTGTTCCAGTGCGCGTTCGGCTATGTCGGCATGTACGACGCCAAGATCCAATTGCGGCTCAGCGACACCAGCAAGAGCGAGAGCGGCAGGCGCTACCTGCTGCGCGCCTTCGGCAGCAGCGCCGCCGAGCAGGAACGGATGTCGCCGATCAACCACGTGCAGGCGCTGACCCTGCCGATCTACCTCGCCGCCGGCGCCCGCGACGATCGCTGCCCGCCGGAGCACACCGAAGCGCTGGCCAAGGCGCTGCAGGCTGCCGGCAACCCACCCGAAGGCATGATCGTGCAGTCCGGCGAAGGCCACGGCTTCTACAAGGAAGAGAACAACCTCAACCTCTACACGAGGATGCTGGGGTTCTTCGACGCACATCTGGGTGCTTCCGCGCCGCAGGCCGGCGCGCCCTGACCCGCCACGCAGACAAAGCTACGGCGCTGCCGTGGCACGCGCGGCGCACTGCACGCACCGCGCCTTTCCCTCGCCCTGGTCGCCATGCCAGGGTTCTTTTTTTCTTGCCGCTACCGTCCGCCGCCGCTCAGCCGCGCAACAGTGCCATCGCCGCATTGTGACCGGGCGCGCCGGTCACGCCGCCGCCGGGATGGGTGCCGGAGCCGCACAGGAACAGACCAGGAATCGCACCGCGGTACGCCGCCTGGCCGAGCATGGGCCGTGCGCTGAACAACTGATTGAGGCTCAACGCGCCGTGGAAGATGTCACCGCCGATCAGCCCGAAGGTGCGCTCCAGGTCCAGCGGGCTCAGCACCTGTCGGCCCAGCACCGAAGCGGCGAAGCCCGGCGCGTAGCGCTCGACGGTGGCGATCATCAGGTCGGCGACCTCCTCGCGGTGCGCATCCCAGCTGCGCCCGTCCGGCAACTGCGGCGCCACGTGCTGACAGAACAGGCTGGCCACGTGCTGGCCCGGCGGCGCCAGGCTGTCGTCCAGGGTGCTGGGAATCAGCAGCTCGACGATCGGTTCGCGCGACCAGCCGTGCGTGCGCGCGTCCTGGTAGGCGCGATCCATGTAGTCCAGGCTCGGCGCCAGCACGATGCCGGCGGTGAGATGGTCGCCCGCCCCCGGCAGCGCGCTGAAGCTGGGCAGGCGCGACAGCGCCACGTTCATGCGGAACGTGCCCGACCCGCAGCGCCAGTGCGCCATGCGCTCACGCGTGGCGGCCGGCACCTGCGCCGGACCGAGCAGGCGTTCGTACAGCAGCTTTGGGTTGACGTTGGCGACCACGTGCCGTGCCCGCAGCCGCTCGCCCTGCTCGGTGACCACGCCGACCGCGCGCCCGTCCTCGACCAGGATCTCGCGCACGCCGGCCTCGGTGCGGATCTGCGCGCCGGCGGCGGTCGCGGCGCGCGCCATCGCCTGGGTGATCGCGCCCATGCCGCCCAGCGCATGGCCCCAGGCGCCCTTGACCCCATTGCTCTCGCCGAACACGTGGTGCAGCAGCACGTAGGCCGATCCCGGCGTGTACGGGCTGGCGTAGTTGCCGACGATGCCGTCGAAGCCGAACAGCGCCTGCGCCGCATCGCTCTCGAACCAGCGTTGCAGGTACTCGGCGGCGGAGATGGTGAACAGGTCCAGCAGGTCCTGGCGCAGTTCCGCGTCCAGCGCATGCAGGCGGCGGCCGAGGCGGCCGGCGCGCAGCAGTTCGGGCAGCGCCTGCAGCCAGCCACCGTCGGTGACGTTGGGCGGCGGCTGCAGCGCCAGCGCGCGCAGCACGTCGGCGATGCCCTCCAGCCGCGCCTCGTAGGCCGGCAGGCGCGCAGCGTCGCGCGCGGAGAACTTGGCCAGTTCGGCCTGGGTGTGGCCGGCGCCGGTCAGCAGGAAACGTCCGTCCGGCAATGGCAGGAAGTTATTGCACAGGCGCGGCACGATGCGCAGGCCGTGGCCGGCCAGGTCGAGATCGGCGATCACCTTGGGCTGCAGCAGCGACACCGTGTAGGACGCCACCGAGTTGCGGAACCCGGGGTGGAACTCCTCGGTCACCGCGGCGCCGCCGACCACGCCGCGCCGCTCCAGCACCGTCACCTTCCAGCCGGCCCGCGCCAGGTAGGCGGCGCAGACCAGGCCGTTGTGGCCGGCGCCCACGATCAGGGCATCGCATGGCGATTCACGGGTCATGGCCGCATGGTAAGCCAGCGCCGGCGGGCCTGCCGACCGGCAGGCGACGCGACCGTCCCACGGCCCAACGCGCGCGGCCGCCCATGACCTTCGACACCCCTGAAACCTCCCGCAGCGGCGTAGAGTCTCGCCACGGCCCGGACGGGCCACCTTTTTATCCACGTCGGCCTGGAGCCTGCCTGTGACCCTTCGCAATCCCAAGATGCTGCTGTTGACCCTGGCCGTGAGCGCCGCGCTGACCGGCTGCAACAAGCCCGAGAACGCCGCGCCCGCCGCCGACGCCGCCAAGCCCGCGCCGGCCGCCGCCCCGGCCGCGGCGCCCGCCGAGCTCAAGCTCGACACCAGCAAGCTGCCGGCCTACAACGCCTTCAGCATCAACGATCTGGACGCCGGCAAGAACGCCTGCGACGACTTCAACGGCTACGTCAACGGCAAGTGGCTGGCCGCCAACGAGATTCCCAAGGACCGCAGCAGCTGGGGCGCGTTCTCGATCCTGGACGAGCGCTCGGTGGCCGTGCAGCACCAGTTGGCCGAACAGGCCGCTGCCGCCGCCAACGCGCAGGGCGTGGAGAAGATCGTCGGCGACTTCTGGTCCTCGGGCATGGACGAAGCCAAGATCAACGCCCAGGGCATCGAACCGCTGAAGGCCGACCTGGCCGCGATCGACGGCCTCAAGGACGGCCCGGCGATCGCCGAGTACCTGCGCCAGAGCGCGGCCAAGGGCGAGAACGGCCTGTTCGGCTTCGGCGCGGAAGCCGACTTCAAGAATTCGACGATGAACATGGCCTACGCCATGCAGGGCGGCCTCGGCCTGCCCGACCGCAGCTACTACGTCGACGCCGACAAGCAGGACAAGCTCAAGGCCTACCAGGCGCACGTGGCCAAGGTGCTGGAGCTGGCCGGCGTGCCGGCCGCCGACGCGGCCAAGCAGGCGCAGGACGTGGTGGCGCTGGAAACCCGCCTGGCCAAGGTGTCCAAGTCCAGCGAGCAGCTCTCGCGCGACGCCGAGCTGGCCTACAACCCGGTCACCCCGGCCGAGGCCGACAAGCTGACCCCGAACTTCCCCTGGACCAAGTTCTTCGAATCGCAGGGCGTGGCCGTGCCGGAGAAGTTCTCGCTGGCGATCCCGGCCTTCCACCAGGAAGTGAGCAAGGCGCTGGGCGACACCGACCCGTCGGTGTGGCGCGCCTACCTGCGCTTCCACACCGTGGACAGCGCCTCGCCGTACTTGAGCGATGCCTTCGCGCAGGAGAACTTCGCCTTCTACGGCAAGGAACTCAACGGCCAGGCCGAGATGAAGCCGCGCTGGAAGCGCGTGCTCGGCAGCATCGAGAACGGCGCCGGCGAGGCGATGGGCCAGATGTACGTCAAGGTCGCGTTCTCGGCCGACGACAAGGCCAAGATGCAACAACTGGTGGAGAACCTGAGCCAGGCGCTGAAGGCGCGCCTGGAGAAGCTGACCTGGATGAGCGAGGAGACCAAGGCCAAGGCCCTGGAGAAGTGGAAGACCTTCACCCCGAAGATCGGCTACCCGGACAAGTGGCGCGACTACAGCAGCCTGACCACCAAGCGCGACAGCTATCTGGACAACGTGCGCGCCGCCACCGCGTTCAACTACAAGTACAACCTGAGCAAGATCGGCAAGCCGGTGGACAAGACCGAGTGGGGCATGACCCCGCAGACGGTCAACGCTTACTACAACCCGCTGCAGAACGAAATCGTGTTCCCGGCGGCGATCCTGCAGCCGCCGTTCTTCGATCCCAAGGCCGACGACGCGTTCAACTACGGCGGCATCGGCGCGGTGATCGGCCACGAAATGACCCACGGCTACGACGACCAGGGCGCGCGCTTCGGGCCGACCGGCAACTTCGAGAACTGGTGGACCCCGGCCGACGCCAAGAAGTTCTCCGCGCTCACCGGCAAGCTGGTCCAGCAGTTCGACGGCTACGAGGTCGACGGCAAGCACGTCAACGGCAAGCTGACCCTGGGCGAGAACATCGCCGACCTGGGCGGCATCACCACCGCCTACGACGCGATGAAGAAGGCCACCGAGGGCAAGGACGACCCGAAGGTCGGCGGCATGAGCCGCGACCAGAACTTCTTCATCAACTGGGCCACCGTGTGGCGCACCAAGTACACCCCGCAGAACGCGATGGTGCGCCTGACCACCGACCCGCACGCCCCGGCGCAGTTCCGTGCGATCGGCGCGCCGTCGAACCTGGAGGCCTTCGCCACCGCTTTCCAGTGCAAGCCGGGCGCGCCGATGGTGCGCAGCGGCGACAAGCGCGTGGTGATCTGGTAAGCGACGGCGTCACCGCCGTCCCGCGAAAAGGCCCGGCATGTCCGGGCCTTTTCTTTGCGCGGCTGCCGGCCTGCGACAGTGGCCGCGCTGCCGATCGCCCATCCAGTCCGCCCGCATCCGTAGCGGCCGGCGCCCCTCGCTGAATCCGGTTGGGCGGTGGACGCACGTCATCGCCACAGTTGCACACCGCGGCTTGTTAAACTCCGCCGACTTTAATCCTGACCGGATGCGTTCCCGATGCCCAATGCCCGTCCGCTTGCCCTCGCCGTCGCCCTCGGCCTGATCGCCCTCGCCTCCGCCGCCGATGCCGCGCCCAAGAAGAAGCGTGCCGCCGCGCCCAAGGCCCCGCCGATCAGCGCCGCCTGCAGCGACTTCTACGACGATGCCAACGCCGACTGGCTGAAGCAGAACCCGGTGCCGCAGACCGGCGCGGTCACCGCGCTGGGCCAGCTCGCCGAGCGCGCGCAGCAACAGCAGCGCGACCTGCTCGATGCGTCCATGCAGTCGCCGCAGAACGCGGTGCAGAAGGCGCTGGGCGACTTCTGGGCCAGCGGCCTGGACGAGGCCGCGGTGGAGAAGGACGGCTCCAACCCGATCGCGCCGCTGCTCGGCCGCATCGATGCGATCAAGAAGGCCAAGGACGTGCCGGCCTCGATCGCCGCGCTGCACCAGATCGGCATCCCGGTCGCGTTCAACTTCGGCGCCGACGTCGACCTGAAGGCGCTGGACCGCCACATCGGCTACTTCATGCAGGGCGGCATGGGCCTGCCCGACCCGGCCTTCTACACCCGCACCGACGCCGACACCATGGCGCTGATGGGCCGCTACCGCACCTACGTCAAGCAGATCCTGACCCTGACCGGCACCCCGGCCGACCGCCTCGAGGCCGACGCACAATCGGTGCTGCAGATCGAGACCGCGCTTGCGCGCAGCGCCAAGTCGCTGGCCGGCATCAACAACCCGTTCAACAACTATTCGCCGATCTCGACCAAGGAGTTGAACAAGCAGTACCGCAACCTGCAGCTCGACGCCTTCCTCAAGGCCCAGGGCGTCAACGACGACCTGGTGTCGATGGCCGACCCGGACATGTTCAAGCAACTCGACGGCATGATCGTCAGCATCAAGCCCGAGCAGTGGAAGGCATACCTGCGCTGGCGCGTGGGCGATGCGATGGCGCCGTACCTGTCCAAGAGCTTCCGCGACGCCAGCTTCGAGTTCCGCGGCCGCGTGCTGCAGGGCCAGGTCGCACCGCCGCCGCGCTGGGCGCAGGTGCTGGACGCGATCAACGTCGCCGCCGGCCCCATGCTCGGCCGCGAGTACGTGGCCCGCTACCTGTCGGCCGACACCCGCCGCCAGGCCGAGACCATCGCCGACCAGGTGCGCGACGCGCAGATCGCCGCGGTCAAGCGCAGCACCTGGCTGAGCGAGCCGGCGCGCACCGAGGCGCAGGCCAAGCTGGCCGCGCTGAAGATCGAAGTCGGTGGGCCGCGCCGCGACCTCGACTACACCCTGCAGCCGATGGGTCGCGGCAGCTTCGGCGGCAACATGCTGATCGCCTCCACCTGGCGTCACCGCGAAGAGATGAAGCGCATCGGCAAGGGTAACGCCGACCGCCGCTGGGACGTGCTGCCGCAGCAGCCGGCGCTGACCTACGACATCGCCCAGAACCGCCTGATCGTCACCGCCGCGGTGCTGCAGCCGCCGGTGTACGCGGCCGGCGGCGACGCCGCGGCGCTGTACGGCGCCTACGGCGCGATGGTCGCGCACGAGCTGATCGGCGCCATCGACAGCAAGGGCAGCCAGGTCGACGCACAGGGCCAGTTGCGCAACTGGTGGACCCCGGAAGACAAGAGCGCCTGGAACGCGCTGGCGGCCCGCACCGCCGCGCAGTACGGCGCCTACGACTTCCCCGGCGTGAAGGGCGCCAAGGTCAACGGCCCGCTGACCCAGGACGAGGACCTGACCGACATCGGCAGCGTCGAACTGGCCTGGCAGGCCTACAGCGCCGCGCAGCCGACGGCCAACGAGGCAGGCAAGCAGGCGTTCTACAAGGCGTGGGCCGGCCTGTGGGCGCAGCAGCTATCGCCGACCGACGCCGTGCAGCGGGTCACCGCCGACGTGCACGCGCCGGGCCGCTGGCGCACCAACGGCGCGCTGGCCAACCTGCCCGCCTTCGCCGCGACCTTCACCTGCAAGCCGGGCCAGCCGATGGTGCGCAGCGAGGCCGAGCAGATCCACCTGTGGCCGTGAGCCGGTGCCGGCGCTAGGCGCCGGCCAGGCACACAGCACGACGGCGCGGGCAACCGCGCCGTCTTGCGTTCAGGGGTCGGTAAAACGTGCGGCCAGCGCCTGCGGTGCGCAGACGACGCGTTGCGCGCGGCAATGCCTGCGCGCAGACGCCGGCGCTGGCTCAGCGCACGATGCGCGGACGCGGCGGCTTGCGCTTGCCGAACGGCGGCTGGCCGCGCCAGTAGCGGATCATCAGCCAACCGAACAGCATGCCGCCCAGATGCGCGAAATGCGCCACGCCCGGCTGCCAGCCGGTAAAACCCATCAGCAGTTCCAGCGCGCCGAACACGATCACGAAGGTGCGCGCCTTCATCGGGATCGGCGGGAACAGCAACACCACCCGCTGGTTCGGAAACAGCATGCCGAAGGCCAGCAGCAGGCCGAAGATGCCGCCCGAGGCGCCCACGACCGGAAGCGCCTGCATGCCGTTGCTGACCATCCACCAACCGACCAGCAACTGGCACAGGCCGGCGCCGGCTACGCAGACCAGGTAGTAGGTCAGGAAGCGCTTCTCGCGCCAGGTCTGTTCCAGCGGACCGCCAAACATGTACAGGGCAAGCATGTTGAACAGCAGGTGCATGAAGTCGTCGTGCAGGAAGCCGTAGGTCAGCAACTGCCAGATCTGGAAGTTCTGCCCGGGCGAGAACGCATCGAACGCACCGATCGGCCACAGCATGAAGGGCTCGAAGGTATTCATGCCGAGCAGCATCTGCAGCAGGAACACCACGACGTTGCCGATCAGCAGCGCTTGGGTGACGGGCGGAAGTCTGGGAAACATGGTCGGGTCCGTGGCAACTGCCTCCATCATAGCCGGTCGCTAGAGGCTGCACTCCAACCAGCGCGGCGGCATTCCACGACCAACGCGCCTCTTCCAAGAAATATTGCGAGCGCGGTGCGCCGAAGAGACAGAGGAGAGCGCGGGAGAAGCCTTGCGCAGTCAACACGCAGCATGCGCTACGCGTCCGTACCCTCACCCCAACCCCTCTCCCGCAGGGAGAGGGGCTTAGCTTTTCCTTCTCCCCTTGGGAGAAGGTGCCCCGAAGGGGCGGATGAGGGTACGGGCGCAGCCTCGTGCAGTCGAAACACCGCATGCGCTTCGCGCCCTACCCTCACCCCAACCCCTCTCCCGCAGGGAGAGGGGCTTGGCGTTCCCTTCTCCCTCCGGGAGAAGGTGCCCCGAAGGGGCGGATGAGGGTGCGGGCGCAGCCTCGCGCAGTTGAAACACCGCATGCGCTTCGCGCCCGAACCCTCACCCCAACCCCTCTCCCGGAGGGAGAGGGGCTTTTACTTCCCTTCTCCCCTCGGGAGAAGGTGCCCCGAAGGGGCGGATGAGGGTGCGGGCGCAGCCTGGCGCAGTTGAAACACCGCATGCGCTTCGCGCCCCCGACCCTCACCCCAACCCTCTCCCGGCGGGAGAGGGGCTAAGCCATTCACAGCCGGCCTCTTCTGCTCTTCGAGACACGGACCGCCGCAATCTGGTACGCCTCGCTACCGCGGCCCCCACACCTCCGCATCGAGATCCCGCGCCGGCTTGGGCGCACGTTTCACCCGTCCCCCCTGCACCACCACGCCTTCGGCGCGCAGGCGCTGGCATTGTTCACGATGGCCACGCGAGCCTTCCGGAAACGCGATGCGACCGTCGCTGCGCAGCACCCGGTGCCAGGGAAGCGCGGCGTCGGTGTTGCCGCCGAGCAGGCGCGCCACCAGGCGCGCGCGCCCCGGCAACCCAGCCAGCATCGCCACCTCGCCATAGCCGCGCACCTGGCCCGGCGGGATCGCCCGGATCGTCGCCAGGATCCGCGCATGCGCCTCGGCGGCTGCCGTCGTCGCGGCCGGCGGCGATGCCGTCGCTGCGAGCGGCCGCCGCGGGCTCATGCCGCCGGCCCCGCCCGCGCCGGCCGCGACACCAGCAGCACCCCGCCCAGCACCAAAACGGTGCCGGCGATCTGCCACGGCCCCATCGCCTCGCCCAGCAGCAGCACGCTGAGCACGATGGTCGAGACCGGGCCGAGCATGCCGATCTGCGACGCCAGCGCCGAGCCGATGCGCTGCACCGCCAGCATCGTCGCCAGCACCGGCACCGCCGTGCACAGCGTGCCGTTGAGCAGCGACAGCGCGTACACAGGCGCCGGCAGGGCCAGCGCGTGCAGCGGCCGCAGCAGCGGGAACTGCGCGATGCACAGCGCGCAGGCGACCAGGCTGGCGTAGGCGGTCAGCCGCACCGCGCCGACCCGCGCCACCAGTTGGCCGCTGCCGACCAGATACGCCGCATAGGCCAGCGCGCTGCCGAACACCAGCAGGCTGCCCCAGGCGGTGCGCGCGCCGCCGATACGCAGGTCGTGGCCGAACGCCAGCAACACGCCCAGATAGCTCAACGCCAGCGCCCACAACTGGCGCCGCTGCGGACGCCGCCGCCACAGCAGCACGCCGATCAGCAGCACCAGGGTCGGGGTGAGGTAGAGGATCAGCCGCTCCAGGGTCGCGGTGATATAGGCCAGGCCGAGGAAGTCCAGGAAGCTGGCCAGGTAATAGCCGAGCACGCCCAGCGCGACGATCCGCCAACGGTCGCCGGGCTGCAGCGGCGCCGCGCGCCGCGCCGCCCACAACGCCATCGCCGCGAAGCACGGCAGCGCCACCAGCATGCGCAAGGCCAGCAGGGTCACCGCATCGACGCCGTAGCGGTAGCCCAGCTTGACGATGATGGCCTTGCCGGAAAACGCGATCGCGCCGCCCGCGGCGAGCAGCACGCCGCCGAGGCTGGCCTGAGTGGCGGACGAAGCGACGGGGGCGGACGTGCCGGGCGCGCTCATCGCGCAGCGCCGCGGCGGGGAGAAGAGGACACGTACATGCCGCCATTCTACGGCGCGACGGCCAACCCGCCGTCGGATCGCCGCGGCCTCAGCGCATCAGCACCACTTCCTCGGCCGAGGTCGGATGGATCGCCACGGTGTCCTCCAGTTGCTGCTTGGTCACGCCCAGCTTCAACGCCACCGCGAAGCCCTGCAGGATTTCGTCGGCACCATCGCCGAGCAGATGGACGCCGACCACGCGTTCGTCGGCACCCACGCACACCAGCTTGAACAGGCTGCGCTGCGGCGAATCGGCCAGCGCCTGCAGCATCGGCCGGAAGTTGCTGCGGTACACGGTCACCGCGTCGGTGCCGTAGCGCGCGCGCGCCTGCTCCTCGCCCAGCCCCACCTGGCCCAGCGGCGGATGCGAGAACACCACGCTGGGCACGTTCTCGTAGTCCAGCCGCGCCTGCGGCCGGTCGCCGAACACGCGATCCATCAGCTTGCGCCCGGCGGCGATCGCCACCGGGGTCAGGCCGACCTTGCCGGCCACGTCGCCGATCGCGTACAGCCCCGGCACGTCGGTGTTCTGGTAATCGTCGACAACGATCTCGTGCTTGTCGCCCAGGCGCACGCCCAGCGCTTCCAGGCCGAGGTCGCGTGTGTTGGGACGGCGTCCGATCGCGAAGAACACCTTGTCGACGGTCTCGCCAGACCGCCCCTGCGCATCGACCACGCACAAGCCATCGTCGCTGCGGCGCAGGGCGCTGGCGCGATAGCCGAAATGCAGGCGCACGCCTTGGTGACGCAAATTGTCGGCCAACTGCCGCGCTAGTTCCGCGTCGAACCGCTCCAGCAGGCGCTCGCCCTGCACGTACAGCTCCACCCGGCTGCCCAGCGCCTGCAACAGCCCGGCCAGTTCCACCGCGATGTAGCCGCCGCCGACGATCGCCACCCGCGGCGGTGCCTCGCACAGGTTGAAGAAGTCGTCCGAGACCAGGCCCAGTTCGGCGCCTTCGATGTCCGGCCGCGCCGCATGCGCGCCGGTGGCGATCACCACGTGCTGGGCACTGACCCGCACGCCGTCGTCGCATTCGAGCGTGTGCGCATCGACCAGCCGCCCGCGCCGCGGGATCAGCACCACGCCGTCGGCATCCAGGCGTCGCCGGTAGCTGGCGTGGATGTTGCCGATGTAGCCCTGGCGATGCGCCACCAGTTCCGCCCAGGACAGCGTGGCCTCGGGAATGGCGAAGCCGACCGAGCGCGCCAGGTCGATGCGCTCGACCAGGTCCGCCGCCAGCCACATCGCCTTCTTCGGCACGCAGCCGACGTTGACGCAGGTGCCGCCGAGCGCGCTCGGTTCCAGGATCGCCACCCGCGCGCCGTGGCTGGCGGCGCGGAACGCGGTGGCCAGGCCACCCGAACCACCACCCAGCACCAGCAGGTCGTAATCGCGGATCGGCCCGCTCACGGCGCACGCTCGGCGCGCGTTGCAGTGGCGTCGCTGGCGAACCCGTATCCGCTTCTCACATCGTCCATCGGCTGTCCTGTCGCATGTCTCGGTCGCCGCGGAGCATGCCATGGGCGGCCGCGCGGCAGATGTGAGGACGCCGCCGCAGCGCCTGCGCTCAGGCCGCGTCGCGGCGGCGCATCGGCTGCCAGCGCAGGTAGCTGGCCGACCGCCACAACCACTCCACCGGGCCGAAACGGAACCGCTGCAGCCACCAGTGCGACAACGCCACCTGCAGCGCGAACAGCGCGACCGCGAACGGGATCTGCCAGGCGCGCGACAGTTGTTCGAAATAGCCGAACCCGTAGCCGTAGAACAACGTGGTGCACACCAGCGACTGCAGCAGATAGTTGCTCAACGCCATGCGCCCGGCCGGCGCCAGCCATTGCAGCGCCGGTGCGGCGCGCACCAGCCAGGCCGCATAGCCCAGCGCCATCAGGCCCCCGGCGACGCTGGCCAGGGCGTAGGCAAACGTCAGACGCAGATCCAGCCGCGCCGGGTCCATCCACGGCTCCAGCCGGAAGCTCAGCAGCATCAACGCCAGCCCCAGCGGCAGCACGCCCCAGCGCAGCACCGCCAGCAGCCGCGGGAAGCGCTGCGGTTGCGCGGCCAGGCCACTGCGCACGCACCAGGCGCCGAGCAGGAACATGCCGAAGATGGTCGGCGCGTTGAACAGCAGCCCGCTCAGCGATTCGACCAGGTCGCGCGCGCGCTGCGCGGTGGCTTGGGCGTAGCTGCCGTGGCCGAACACCTCACGCTGCTGCGCCAGCGCCGCCGCGCCGTGCTGCGCCTGCTCGGCCATGTCCCGATGCCACTGCGCCGCACCGTGCGGATCGGCCTGCGCCGCCCAGGCGGCGGCGCCGATCAACAGCCACAGCGCCGGCGCGAACAGGTAGACCACCGGCGCCATGCCGGGCAGCCAGCGCGTGGGCGCCTCGCGGAACGCCAGCAGCATGAACGCCAGCAGCGCGTAGCTGACCAGGATGTCGCCGGACCACAGCAGCACGGCATGCAGCAGGCCGATCAGCAGCAGCCCCGCGCTGCGGCGCAGGAAGAAACCACCGAACGGCCGCCGCGCGATCTCGGCGCGCTGCGCCATCACCGCGAAGCCCATGCCGAACAGCAGCGAGAACAAGGTGTAGAACTTGCCCTGCACCAGGATGTAGACCATGGCGTCGGCGATGCGGTCGGCGCCGCGCAGCGTCGGATCCAGGCCGGTCATCGCCGCGTCCAGCGGACCGACGAAGCCCTCGATGTTCATCAGCAGGATGCCCAGCAGGGCGAAGCCGCGCAGCACGTCCAGCGTGGCGATGCGCTCGGCGGGCGCGACGGGCTGCAGCACGGGGGCGGAGGAAGCCAAGGCGGGCACCGGACGGAAGGCCGGCGAATGTCCCCTCGCCGCGATCAGGAAGGCCGCCGGCGTCCGCGGCGGCGCGACAACGCCGCTGCATGCGGCGCCAGGGCTGGCGGCACCGGCGCGACCGGCACCGCCGCCAACGCACTCAGTGGTGGTGGCCGCCGTCGCCGTGCACGTGGCCGTGCTCGATCTCTTCGGCGCTGGCCTCGCGCACGTCGACGATCTCCACGTCGAAGTGCAGTTCCTTGCCGGCCATCGGGTGGTTGAGGTCGACGTCGACCACGCTCATGCCGACCTTCTGCACGGTGACCGCGCGCGGGCCGAAGTTGGTCTGCAGCACCACCTGGCTCCCCGGCTGCAGCTTGGCCGCGCCGAAATGCTTCTTCGGCACGCGCTGGCTCAGGCCCTCGCGGTATTCGCCGTAGGCGTCCTTGGCCGCCACGTCGACACCGAAGCTGTCGCCGGCGGCCTTGTCCATCATCGCGTTCTCCAGACCCGGAATGATGTTGCCGTGGCCGACCAGGATCACCAGCGGATCGCGGTCCTTGGAGCTTTCGATCGGCTCTTGACCGACTTCCGAAACGGTGTAGTGGAAACGGACGACGCGGTCTTTTTCGATCTTCATGTGCACTCTGCGCTGTGGCTGCCGGGGGCAGACGGGATGGGCGGCTTGTCGGCCGCCGGGAGCGCCGCCATGATGGCGGCCTTCTGAGGTCGCGCATTATCCCGGCTCCATGCACAACACGCCAGTTTCGCCGCGCGGCCGCCGCGCGTTCCCGTGGTGGCTTCCGCTGCTGTGCGCCGCGGCGCTGGCGGCCTGCGGACGCCACGAGGTCCGCCACACCCGGCCGGCGCCGGTGACGGTGCGCGAGTGGCCGCAGGTGGCACCGGCCGACCCGGGCGCGGCCAACGCGGTGCTGATGCGCGCGCTGGGCCTGGTCGGCACCCCCTACCGTTACGGCGGCAACACCCCCGAGTCCGGGTTCGACTGCAGCGGCCTGGTCGCCTACGTCTACCGCGACATGCTCGACCTGCGGCTGCCGCGCACCTCGCGCGAGCTGGCCGCGGTGCAGGGGCCGCGGATCGATCCGCAGCGTCTGAGCACCGGCGATCTGGTGTTCTTCGGCAGTTCCGGGAATGTGACGCACGTCGGGATCTATGTCGGCGAAGGCCGCTTCGTGCACGCCCCCAGCACCGGCGGAACCGTCCGCCTGGATTCGCTGGATGGCGCCTACTGGCGGGACCATTACACCGGCGCAAAACGGGTTTTGCACTGAATTGTGATTTCACCCACATTCATAATTACGAAAATTTAACCTTATTTGAACTTCCTATTTCTGTCTACAAGGCATGATCCCCCATCGTTTTATTTTGTGATCCAAGCGTGACGACCGAAGCCCAGACCTCTCCAGGCAAGCCCGCCGTTCCCCGCCGGACCGCTTTCCGCCTCTTCTGCACCGCCTCGCTCTGTTTCTCGGCCCTCCCGGCCCTGGCTCAGACCGCTCCCGCCGACACCGTCGTCCCGGAAGCGATCGCGACCGTCGCCCCCGCCCCGGCCCAGATAGGCGCCGCGGCGACCACCGCCCCGGCGACCGCACAGACCTCCACTTCCGTTGCCTTGGCCAAGCCGGCCGCCGCCCAGGCGCCCGCGCCGACGCGCAGCAAGGCCGACGCCGCCGCCAGCGCCACGCTGGCCGCCCTGCTGCCGCACCTGGCCGCCAACGACACCATTCCGCTGATGGACCGCTCGGCGATGTTCGCCGGCGACATCAGCCGCCTGCTGGCCAACTACGACGTGTCCCAGCCGGTCCCGCGCGAAGGCGTGGTCCCGGGCGGCGACAAGGTCCAGTCCGTGCTCAAGCGCGCCATGGCGCTGCTGGGCACCCCGTATCGCTGGGGCGGCGAGGACACCGAAGGCTTCGACTGCAGCGGCCTGGTCGGCTACGTGTTCCGCACCGCGCTGGGCATCGAGCTGCCGCGCGTGTCGCGCGAGATGGCCCGCGAGGCCAACGCCCAGCTGATCAAGGACCGCGACGCGCTGGCCCCGGGCGACCTGGTGTTCTTCGGCCGCAAGGGCCGCGTCGACCACGTCGGCCTGTACGTCGGCGAGGGCCGCTTCCTGCACGCCCCCAGCCGCGGCAAGGACGTGCGCGTGGACACGCTGACCTCCGGCTACTGGGGCGAGAAGTTCGTGCAGGCGCGCCGCGTGGCGATGTAAGCCACCCGTCTGTGCGCAATGCGAAGAAGGCCGCTGGCGACAGCGGCCTTTTTTATTGCGCCTGGGTGTCGCAGGATTGCCGCTGCGATGCCGCGCTGTCCACCAGCTACGTCATCGCCGCCCCCCCGCCTTGCCCGACTGCACGATACGCTGGCCCGCCTCGATCGCGTCACCGGAATGTCGATGACACCACCTCCCTCGCCCGCCCTGCGCCCCCGCCACGCCCATGACCACTGTCGCCAGGCCGCATACTGGCCGCACCGGCAGGCGCTGCGCTGATGTTGCTCACTCCCGCCCTGCCCACGCCTGCGCAGGCGCTGGCGATCGCGCAGTCGCTGCTGTCCACCCGCTATGCCGGCGCGGCCTTCGGCTTCTCCGCCGGCTCGATCCTGCGTGGCGAAGGCACACACTTGTCCGATCTCGATCTGGTCGTGGTCTATGACAGCCTGCCGGCGGCACGTCGCGAATCGTTCGTGACCAAGGGTGTGCCGGTCGAAGCCTTTGTGCACGATCCGGGTACGCTGGCCTGGTTCGTCGATGACGATGCGGCCCGCGGCCGCCCCAGCATGCTGCACATGATCGCCGAGGGCCGCATCGTCGGCACCGCGACGGACGCAGCCCGGACGTTGCAGCACCAAGTCGCCGCGCGACTGCAGGCCGGACCACCGCCACTGACGCAGGCGCAACTGGACGCGCTGCGCTACGAGATCACCGACCTGGTCGACGACCTGTGTGGCGAGCGCAGCGCCGCCGAGATCGTCGCGATCGGCGCCCTGCTGCATCCGCGCCTGGCGGAACTGGCACTGCGCGGACGCGGCCACTGGTACGGCAGCGGCAAGTGGGTGCCGCGCCTGCTGGCGCGGATGGATCCGGCGGTGGGCGTGCGCTTCGAGCAGGCCTTCGCCACGCTGTTCGCCAGCGCCGACTGCGCGCCGGTGCTGGCCCTGGCGCAGCAGGAACTGGCCGCGCACGGCGGCCGCCTGTTCGATGGCGACTGCCGCACCGCGCCGGCGGACTGGCGCGCGTAAGCCTCGCGCTCAGCCGTGGTAGTGGGCGATGGTGTCCTCGATGCCCTTGCTCAGCTCCATCACCTTCTGCGCGTACTCGGCCAGGCGATGGTCTTCCGGGGTATCCGGATGCCAGGCCGGTACCGCGGTCGGCCGGCCTTCGACGCCGTCCAGGGCCACGAACACGATGATGCAATGGGTGCACAGGCGCGGCTCGCCGCCCATCGGGTCGCGGGCGCGCACCTCGATGGCGAAATGCATGCTGCTGGTGCCGGTGTGGACCAGCTTGGCGCTGACCGTGACCATGTCGCTGATGCGGATCGGCGAGACGAAGCGGATGCCGCCCACCGCCACGGTCACGCTGTAGTGGCCGCTCCAGCCCACCGCGGCGGCGTAGCCGACCTGGTCGATCCACTTCATCACCACGCCGCCGTGGACCTTGCCGCCGTAGTTGACGTCGATCGGCTCGGCCAGGAAGCGGAAGGTCAGTTCGCGTTGCGTGCCGCTCATCGGGAATCCATGCAGGGGGAGGAGGCGGCAGTCTGCCATGCGCGGGCAGCGCCAGCGGCACCGATCGCGTCGAAGACGGCGCCGCGCGTGACGAGCAATGCATCACATTGCAATTGATAATTGTTATCATTAATATTCCACTCAGCTATCGCCGCAATCGCGCGCGTCGCCGCCCCCTTCCCCTCTCACGGCAACGCCTCGACGGTCGCCAGGACCCGACGCGCGCTGCAGACACTGCCTCTCGACACCATGCCCCGTACGCGTTCGCCTCGCCCACTTCCCTTTTGCGCCCTGTGCCTGCTCGGCCCCGCGCTCGCCGCACAGACCGCGTCCGCGGACGACGCCGGCGCCACCAAGCTGGACACCATCACGGTGACCGGTGCCCGCGCGACCGGGCTCACCCCGCAAACGGTCGAGGCCGGCAGCTTCCGCGGCGCCGATATCCTCGATGTGCCTTCCACCGTCAACGTGGTCACCCGCGAGGCGCTGGACCTGCAGGGCGCCGCCGGCCTCTACGATGCGCTGCGCAACACCGCCGGCGTCACCCGGCAACAGAACGGCGGCGATACCTGGGACCAGTTGGTGATCCGCGGCATCGCCGTGGAGAACCGCACCAACTACCGGCTCAACGGCGCGATGCCGATCATGAACTTCTCGCAGGTGCCGCTGGAGGACAAGGAGCGGGTGGAAGTGCTCAAGGGCGCCTCGGCGCTCTACTACGGCTTCACCTCGCCGGCCGGCGTGGTCAACTTCGTCACCAAGCGCGCCGGCGCCACCCCGGTCACCCGCGTGGGTCTGACGCTGGACCAGTACGGGACGGCGGTCGGGAGCGTCGACGTGGCGCGCCGCTTCGGCGCCGAGCGCCAGGTCGGGGTGCGCGTCAATGCCGCCGGCGGTGCGCTGGGCTCGTACCTGGACGGGGTCGGCGACGGCAGCCGCCGCTTCCTGTCCGCCGCGCTGGACTGGCGCATCGGCGATCGGCTGCTGCTCAAGGGCGACGTCGAGTACGACCATCGCCGGGTCACCGAACAGGCCGCGGTCAACCTGCCCACCGCCGTCGGCGGCACGATCACCTTGCCGCACCCGGTCGATCCCACCCGCCTGGTCGGCCCGGACTGGGCGGACTTCGAGGCCACCACGCGCAACGCGCTGCTGCGCGCCGACTATGCGCTGGCCGACGGCTGGGCGCTGACGGTGGAAGCCGGCCATTCGGAGATGGCGCGGGACCGCCGCCTGGCGATCTTCCGCTTCGCCAACAATGCCGGCGTCGCCAGCGGCGAGGGCTCGATCCGCGGCAACCAGCAGCACCATGTGGTGGATTCGGATCTGCTGCGCGCCGAGCTGTTCGGCACGTTCGCCAGCGGCCCGATCGAACACGAACTGACGCTCGGCGCCAGCCGTACCGACAAAGGCCAGGACCCGATCTACCAAAGCAACTACGTCATCGCCTCGCAGAACCTCTACGCGCCGCGCGCGATCACCAAGGTCAGCTACGGCGCACGCCCGACCACGCCCACCACCGCGGCGCTGGACACCGAGGACACCGGCCTGTACGCGCTGGATCGCATGCGTTTCGGCAAGGCCTGGCAGTTGATCGCCGGCCTGCGCTATGCGCGTTACCGCAGCGACCAGGGCAGCGCGCACTATGAGGCCAGCGAGACCACGCCGATGCTCGCCGGCATCTACAAACTGGGCGACACCGTGTCGCTCTACGCCTCCTACGCCGAAGGCCTGGAGGAAGGCGAGACCGCGCCCACCGGGAGCGCCAACGAGAACCAGCGACTGGCGCCGGGCGTCAGCAAGCAGAAGGAACTGGGCCTGCGCTGGCAGGCGCCGGGCGGCACCCTGCTCTCGGCGGCACTGTTCGACATCCGCCGCCCGGGCTACTACACCAACAGCGACAACGTGTTCACCGCCGACGGCGAGCAGCGCTACACCGGCATCGAGCTGTCCACCCAGGGCCAGCTCACCCGCCAGCTCGGCTGGCAGACCTCGGCGCAGTGGCTGGACCCGCGCTTCGCGCAGATCGGCCCGCGTTACGACGGCAAGTTGCCGGAAAACGCCGCGCGCCGTACCGGCAGCGCGTTCCTGACCTATGCCTTCGACGCGCTGCCCGGGTTCTCGCTCAACGGCGGCGCCTACTACACCGGCCGCCGCCCGGTGAACGACCTCAACCAGGCCTGGCTCGGCGACATCACCTTGCTGAGCGTGGGCGGCCGCTACGTCACGACGCTGTTCGCGCGGCGCACCAGTTGGCAGTTGAACGTCGACAACCTCGCCGACAAGCGCTACTGGGCCGGCGCCGGTACCCGCCTGGCCGCCGGCGCGCCGCGCACGCTCAAGTTCACCCTCAAGGTCGACCTGTGACGCGTGCCGGCCTCCGGCCCATGCGCGCGCTGCTCGTGCTGCTCGCGAGCGTGGGCGCCGCCAAGGCCGCGCCGGACACCGCCCCCGCCGCAGCGCCGACGCCGGATGCCGCGTTGCCAGCCTATGTCCCGCGCGCCGTGCGTGTCGACGCTGCGGCGCCGTACCTGCGTGCCGATGGCGCCGTCCGCATCGCCGGGGCCGAACACGTGCAGGCCATGGTCGAGGGGTTCAACGCGCTGTTCGCACGCCACCATCCCGGCGTGCGTTTCGCCGACGAAGGCCGAGGCACCAGCAGCGCGGTGCCGCTGCTGATGTTCGGGCGCACCCTGTTCGCGCCGATGGGGCGGGCGATCAATCCGATCGAACAGGTGCCGTACCGCAAGATCGTCGGCACCGATCCGCTGGACATCCGCGTGGCGCATACCGCCGGCAGTGCTGCCGGCGGCCTGGCCACGACGCTGGCGGTGTACGTCAATCGGCGCAACCCGCTGGCGCAGCTAAGTCTTGCGCAGCTGGCGCAGGTGCTGGCGGCGGGCAATCCCGACGGCGACGTGTCGCACTGGAGCCAGCTCGGCCTGGACGGAGACTGGGGCCGCCGCGCGATCCAGCCCTATGCCACGCCGGAGTACAGCGGCTTCGGCGATTGGCTGCAGCGGGAAGTCCTGCACGGCCGGGCGCTGGCGCCGCGCACCCAGTACGCGCCTGACAGCGCAGGCCTGCTGCAGCGCGTGGCGGCCGATCCCGACGGCATCGCCGTGGCGGCGATCGGGCTGGAGAATGCGCAGGTGCGCCAGGTGCCGCTGCTGGGCCTGCGCAGCGGGCGGGCGCTGGCCGGCACGGCGCAGGAGGTGGTGGACGGCGACTACCCGTTGGGCCGGTGGCTGCATTTCTACGTGCGCCGCGTGCCCGGCCAGCCGCTGGATCCGCTGGCGCAGGACTATCTGCGCATGGTGCTGTCGCGCGAGGGCCAGGCCATCATCGCCACGCAGTCGGGCGGCTACCTGCCGCTGACGGCCGAGCAAGCCCGCCGCGAACGCGAAAAACTCGACTGACTTCCGTGCCCACGCTCCGTGTTCCGTTGCCGTCCCTGCTGCTGCCGTTGCTGCTGCTCGGGTCGACCGTCGCCGCCATCGCCAGCGAGCTTCCCTCCGAGGTCGCGACCCCGATCGCGGTCCCCGCGGACGCACCCTACCTGAGCCGCGACGGCGCGGTCACCATCGTCGGCAACGACGGCATGCAGGAGGTCATCGACCGTCTCAATGCGCTGTTCGTCCGTCACCACCCCAACTTGCGCTTCGCCACCGTGATGCGCGGCTCGTCCACCGGAATGCCGGCACTGGCCGCCGGGGCCACGCTGTTCGCGCCGCTGACCCGCGACATGTGGCCGGGCGACCGCGCCGCGTTCCGCCAGTTGCACGGCTACGACGCCACGCCGGTCCGCATCGGCTACAACGGCTACGGACCGCGCCCGCCGCACAAGACCCCGCCGGCCGTCTACGTGCATGCGGAAAATCCATTGCCGGGGCTGACCCTGGCGCAGGTCGCGCGGATCTTCACCGACGGCCATGCCGGTGGCGACCTCACCACCTGGTCGCAGCTCGGGCTGGGCGGCGCCTGCGCCGAGCGCCGGATCCACGCCTACGGTCTGCGCGACGATGGCGGCTTCGCCACCGGCCTGCGCATCGCGCGCCTGGGTGGGCAGCCGTTCGCCCTCAAGTACGAGCCCCTGCCCTCGCGCGAGGCGGTGATCCGCGCCGTGGCCAGCGACCTCTGCGGCATCGGCCTGTTGGGCTGGATCGACGCCACCGCGGTGTCGTCGCAGGTGCGCGTGCTGCCGCTGGCGGACGCGCCTGGCGAAGCCTTCCATGGCCCGGACCATGCCTCGGTGCGGCAGGGTCGCTACCCGCTGTCTGCCGCCGTGCAGTTCTATGTGGACCGTGCTCCCGATCGTCCGCTCACGCCGCTGGTCAAGGAATACCTGCGGCTGGCGCTGTCGCCGGAAGGCCAGGCGATCCTGGAGGCGCAGCGCGATTCGGAAGAAGGCTACGTGCCGCTCAGCGCCGAAGACCTGCAGCACGAGCGACGCAAGCTGGACGCGCTGTAGCGGCGCACGAACGGCCGGCTCGCTCGGCGTCGCGCCATCCACAGTGGCGCGCCGGCGGATGCCCGGCAGTGAGCGCCGCGATCGCGCGCCCATACAGAATGGTCGGCCAGCCCGCCCAGCGCGTCCGCCGTGTGCCGTGCCGCGTCGCGCCGAGCGACCGCTCCACGCGGGACACCGCCGGAACCTCCACCCTCGCGGCAACGAACATTCGCATTGCATGCCGCTGATCGGCAGCATGCCGGAGGAGGCCGAGACTGCCATGCGCCGCCGCAATGGCCTGCCGCCGCGGCCGCACGCTGCGGCCGGCATGGTCGACTAGGCCGCGGCCAGCGCCAGGTTGTCGCGCTTGCGGATGCACAGCCACGGGAAATGCGGCTGGCGCCAGCGCAGCGCGCGCAGGCAGCGCACCGACAGCCGTCGGGGGTCGAACAACCGGCGCAGCACGATCCCGTCCAGCACCGCGTCGGTGTGCTGGTGGTACTGCTGCGCCAGTTCGGCGCAGCCCAGGTCGCTGAAGTAGCGCAGGCTGCGCGCGGCGCTGGCCCGGGCCTGCTCGGCGTCGGCGTAGAACGGGCTGTCGAGGATGTGCAGTTCCCCATCGTGCTGCAGCAGCTGCAGCAAGCGTGCGATCAGCGCACGCGGATCGGCGAAGTACTGGAGGCAGGCCGGCACCACCACGACATCGAACCGCTGCGCCGGCAGCGGCAAACGCAGGATGTCGCCGGCGACGAAGCTCAGCCGTGGCGCGTCGGCGAACACCCGCGCCGCCTGCGCCAGTTCGGTGCGATTGACGTCCACGCCGCAGACCTCGCGCTGCAGGCCGCTGGCCAGGCGATGCGAGAGCCAGCCATTGCCGCAGCCCAGTTCCAGCAGCGGCCCGTCGCCGCCGCGCGCGCGCAGGTGGCGCAGCAGGCGCCGGCACGATTCGGCACGCACCCGCCATTCGTGGCTGGCGCCCAGCGCGCCGGGCGGCTGCGGCAGCGTGCGCACCTGCGCGTCGCTGTAGAGCCGGCCTTCGCGGCGGCGCACCTCCAGGTAGCGCTGCTCGAACGGGTCGTCCGGCAGCGCGTCGTGCACCAGTACGCCTCCGTGGAGCGTCAGTCCCGGCAATTGCCGCAACTGCGCGCGCAGGCTCTCGGCGGCCGCGCTCACCGGAGCATCAACGCACCTGGCCGGAACCGTCGACCGGCGGATCTTCCAGGCCGACGTTGCTCGGGGCCGCCTCGTAGATGGTGCGGTCGAGCAGACCGGTCTCCTTGGCCACCAGCACCGGCACCAGCATCTGCCCGGTCACGTTGGTCATGGTGCGCATCATGTCCAGCACGCGGTCGATGGCGTACAGGTAGCCGATCACCTCCAGCGGCAGGTTGGCCGCACTCAGCACCACCGTGGCCATCACCACCGCGGTGCCGGGCACGCCGGCGGTGCCGAAGCTGCCCAGCACCGAGGCGATCAGCACCACGAAATACTGGTTGGCGGTCAGCGGCACGCCGGTGTACTGGGCGATGAACACCGCGCACAGCGCCGGGAAGATCGCGCCGCAACCGTCCATCTTGATGCTGGCACCCAGCGGCACCGCGAACGCCGCGTAGTCCTTGTTGACGCCGAGGTTGTGGGTGATCGAGCGCAGCGCCACCGGCATCGCGGCGAAGCTGGAGGAGCTGACGAAGGCGACCTGCATGCCCGGTGCCGCGCCGCGGAAGAACTTCCACGGGTTGAGCCCGTGCACCAGCAGCAGGCTGCTGTACACCACCACGATGTGGATCGCGCAGGCCAGGTACAGCGCCAGCACGAAATTGCCGAACGGCAGCAGCTTGCCGAAGCCGTAGCCGCCGACCAGTGCGGCGATCAGGCCGAAGGTGCCGAGCGGGGTCATCTCCAGCACGAAGCGGGTGACCTGGATCATGATCTCGCTCATCTGCTTGGTGAGCTTGCGCGCCTCGGCCACGCGCTCGCCGAGCTTGACCATGGCAAAGCCGAGCAGCGCGGCGAAGAAGATCACCGGCAGGATCGAACCGCGTCCGGCCGCCAGCACGGTCTCGCCGGCGGCATTGGTCTTGGTGCCGATGCCGGTGAGCGCATAGAACGGATTGGACGGCACCACGTCCAGCAGCACCTGCACCGGGCTGGGCACGTCGCGCGGGGTCCAGGCGCTGTCCACGCGCAGGCCCAGGTGGCCGGCCCCCGGCTGCAGCACGGTGCCCACGGCCAGGCCGACGCCGACCGCCAGCGCCGCGGTGACCACGAACCACAGGAAGGTGCGCCCGCCCAGCTTGGCCACAGACTGCTGCCCGTGCAGCGCCGAGATCGCGTTGATGACCGCGAAGAACACCAGCGGCACCGCGATCATCTTGATCAGGGTGACGTACAGATCGCCCAGCGGCTTGAACCAGGTCTCCGCGGTCGGCCCCAGCGCCCAGCCGGCCAGGGCGCCCAGCAGGAAGCCGGCGACCACGCGCTGCCAGAACGGAATGCGTAACCAGGCCGTCACCAGTTTCATCGACGCTGTCCAGAGAGATCGGGGGGTTTCGCACGATAGCGCACCCCGGCAGCAGCGACGACGCCATGGCTGGAAAGGCGCGATGTCATCGGCGTGCCTTGTCGCAGCCGGCATAATGCGGGGGACTTCGTTGTTCAGGACCCGTTCCGCGTATGCGCCTTCTCGTTTCCGCCCTCGCCGCCGCCTCCACCCTGCTGCTGGGTGCCTGCGCCAGCACGCCGCACGCGCCGGCTGCCAGCGCCAACGTCGCGCCGATCGCCGTCCCCGCCGTGGCCCATCCGGCCGGCGAGACCCCGGCCTGGTGGTACCGCAGCGGCGCCGCCAAGGCCGCCAACAACGGCGCGATGCGCGGCAAGGCCAAGAACGTCATCCTGTTCCTGGGCGACGGCATGAGCCTGACCACGGTCGCCGCCGCGCGCATCCTCGACGGCCAGCGCAAGGGCGCTTCCGGCGAGGAGAACCAGCTGTCGTGGGAGGCGTTCCCGGCCACCGCGCTGAGCAAGACCTACAACACCGATTCGCAGACGCCCGACTCGGCCGGCACCATGACCTCGATCACCACCGGGGTGAAGACCCACATGGGCGCGATCGGCGTGTCCGCCGGCAAGCGCGATGCCTGCGCCGACAGCCTCGGCAAGCAGTTGCTGAGCTGGCTCGAACTGGCCGACAGCGCCGGCATGGGTACCGGCATCGTCACCACCACCCGGCTGACCCACGCCACCCCGGCCGCGACCTATGCGCACGTGCCCGAGCGCAACTGGGAAAGTGATGCCGACCTGCCGGAGAAGGCAGTGGCCGAAGGCTGCCGCGACATCGCCCAGCAGATGGTGAGCGCGCGCTTCGGACGCGGCCCGCAAGTGATGCTGGCCGGCGGCCGCGGCCAGTTCACCACCGTCGAGCAGCGCGACCCGGAGTACGACGACAAGGTCGGCCTGCGCCTGGACGGCCGCGACCTGGTCGGCGAATGGCGCCAGCGCCATCCGCAGGGCGCCTACGTGTGGACCCGCGGACAACTGGAAGCGGCGCAGAACGCACCGGCGCTGCTGGGCCTGTTCGAGCCGGACCACATGCAGTTCGACCACGACCGCGACCGCAGCGCCAATGGCGACCCGAGCCTGGCCGAGATGACCAAGGCCGCGATCCGCACCCTGTCGCAGGACAAGAACGGCTATGTGCTGATGGTCGAAGGCGGCCGCATCGACCATGCGCACCACGCCGGCAACGCCTACCGCGCGCTGGACGAGACCATCGCCCTGTCGCAGGCGGTGCAGGCCGCGGCGGAGGCGACCTCGGCCGAGGACACGCTGATCATCGTCACCGCCGACCACTCGCACACGCTGAACTTCGTCGGCTACCCGCAGCGCGGCAACCCGATCCTGGGCAAGGTGCGCGGCACCAGCGGCGAGGACGCCAACACCGGCGACCTGGCGCTGGACGGCAACGGCCAGCCCTACGCCACGCTCAGCTACGCCAACGGCCCCGGCTACACCGGCGCCAGCAACCAGCAGCCGGCCGGGATCAAGACCTTCCCGCATGCACCGAGCAATTTCGAGCCGGCCAACGGCCGTCCCGACCTGACCCATGTCGACACCGAAAGCCCGGATTTCATGCAGGAAGCGCTGGTGCCGACCAAGGCCGAGACCCACGGCGGCGACGACGTCGGCATCTGGGCGCGCGGCCCCGGCAGCAACGCGTTCCGCGGCAGCCTGGAAGAGAACGTGATCTACCACGTGATCGTGCAGGCCACCCCGACCCTGCGCGCACGGCTGTGCCAGGCCGGCACCTGCAACGGCGACGGCGTGCCGGTGGAACTGCCCAAGCCGACGGCGTTCATGACCAGCGCCGCGACCGCGCAGTGAGCCGCCTCCAGCCCCGGCCGTGGCGCCGTGGCCGCCTGCGTGCGGCAGCGGCGTTGCTCGCGCTGGCGACAATCGCAGCCGCTGCACAGGCGCAGGCGCAGGCGCAGCCCGACGACGCCTGCCGGCTCGGCGATCCGACCACCGACCGCGACGTCGTGCCGGGCTGCAAGGTTGGCGCCGACGGACGCCTGGCACTGACGCCGCAGGCGCTGCGGCACCTGCACTTCGATCGCGACGGGCTGGCGTTGCTGAGCGTCGGCGCGCGGTTCTACTACGTCCGCGCCGATGGTCGCAGCCTGCCGGTGATCACCTGGGACAACGGCCCGGATGGTTTCACTGAAGGCCTGACCCGCGGCATTTTCAAGGGCAGGATCGGCTTCTACGACCGGCGACTGCGCGAGGTGATCGCGCCGGTCCACGACTTCGCCTGGCCGTTCGAGCACGGCGTGGCCGAGGTCTGCGACGGCTGCCGCGCCGGCACGCCCGACGCCGATGGGCACACGCCGATGCAGGGCGGCCGCTGGTACTCCATCGATCGCCACAACCGCGAAGTGCCGGCGCCCAAGCGCTGAGCCGATGATCGTATGCGGCATCGCCGCGTTGTCGCGGAGAACTTGGCCAAGGCTGCTCCTCTGCAACGCGTCTCTTTGAATTTCCCGCGATGTCGCGGGAAGCGCATCCTCCGCAAAGTGAGACATCCCCGCGTCGGGACTGAAGCCTCTCCCACAGGGCGCCAGCCAACGTTTGCGCTGTTTCAGACGCCGTCTCGCGCCGACCACAGGCTGGGCGTCGCGTGCAGACGGCCAACATCGAGCGGGCACCGGACTGACCAAGCATCCGGGACAGCCCCGAGTGTCGACACCTGCTCTTGTGGGAGGGACTTCAGTCCCGACGCGATTAGCTGAAAGGCGTGGGGACTGAAGTCCCTCCCACAATGCTGCCAAGCTCCAAGACGTCGCCATGCCACGCTTCGCGCTGACCTGCGCTTGCGTCTACAGTGACGCGATGCCGTCGCATGCCTCTCCGTCCCCGTTGTCCGCACTCGCCGCCGCACTGCCCGATCCGGCGCCGGCGCCGCTGCTGCTCGGCCTCAGCGGCGGGCTGGATTCGACCGTGCTGCTGCACCTGCTCGCGCAACAAGCGTCCTACCGAGATGCCGGCCTGCGTGCGCTGCACGTGCACCATGGCCTGCATGCCGAGGCCGATGCATGGGCCGCGCATTGCGCGCACCTATGCGCGGCGCTGGCGGTGCCGCTGCAGGTGGTGCGGGTGCAGGTGCCGCGCGACAGCGGCGATGGCCTGGAAGCGGCCGCGCGGCAAGCACGGCGCCAGACCTTCGCGCAGGCGCTGCAGCCCGGCGAGTGGCTGGCGCTGGCGCAACACCGCGACGACCAGGCCGAGACCTTCCTGCTGCGTGCGCTGCGCGCCTCCGGCCCGGATGGCCTGGCGGCGATGCAGGCGCTGTCCGATTTCGCCGGCAGCCGCCTGTGGCGGCCGCTGCTGGCGCAGCCGCGCACTGCGCTGCATGCCTATGCGCAGCAGCACGGCCTGCAGTGGATCGACGACCCCAGCAACGCCGATCCCGGCTTCGATCGCAATTTCCTGCGCCTGCAGGTGTTGCCGTTATTGCGGCAGCGCTGGCCGCATGCCGACGCCGCCCTCGCCCGCAGCGCGCAGCTATGCGCCGACGCCAGTGCACTGCTGGAGGCGGACGACCGCACGGCGCTCGATGCGCTGCAGGACGCCCCGGGCGCTCCGCTGCCGCTCGCCCCGCTGCGCGCCCTGCCCGCGGCGCGACGCGCACGCGTGCTGCGCCACTGGGTCGCGCAGGCGGGCCTGCCGCCGTTGCCGGCGGCCGGCCTGGCCGCGATCGAACACGACCTGCTGCAACCGCGCGCCGACGCCGCGGCGCAGTTCGCCTGGCGCGACGCTTGCGTGCGCAGTTGGCGCGACACGCTGTACGCCGAGCAGGCACGCGCGCCATGGCCTGCCGACTGGCAGGCGCAGTGGGACGGCCGCGCGCCGCTGCCATTGCCCGATGGCCGCCGCCTGCACCTGCGCGCCGAGACCGCACTGGCCTTCGACACGCCACTGCTGGTGCGCGCGCGCCGCGGCGGCGAACGCCTGCGCCTGCCCGGACGCACGCAGTCGCAGGCGCTCAAGCACCTGCTGCAGGCGCATGCGCTGCCGCCGTGGCAGCGCATGCGCCTGCCGCTGCTGTTCGATGCCGCGCAACTGTTGGCCGCCGGACCGGACCTGCTGGCCGCGCCGCTGCACGATTGGCTGCAGGCGCACGCTGCACGCCTGGAGCTGGATCCGCTGCCGGCGCCGGCGCGCGGCTCGCATTGACCCTGCTGCCGCCGCCGCGCACACTTTCGCCATGCCCAAGAAGCCCCAAGACGATGCCTCCCCAGTCGCCCGCTTCGAGCAGTCGCTCGAAGAACTGGAAGTGCTGGTGGAGAAGATGGAAGCCGGCGACCTCAGCCTGGAACAGTCGCTCAGCGCCTACGAGCGCGGCGTGGGCCTGTACCGGCAATGCCAGCAGGCGCTGGAGCAGGCCGAATTGCGCGTGCGCCTGCTCAGCGATCCCGAACAGCCCGACAGCGCCGAACCTTTCGACCCCGTGCCGCCCCATGGCGGCTGAGGCGGCGTTCGCACGCTGGCGCGAGCGGGTGGAAGCCGGGCTGCAGGCGCAGTTGCCGGCGGCCACGCTGGCGCCGCAACGCCTGCACGCGGCGATGCGCCACGCCACCCTCGGCGGCGGCAAGCGCATGCGCCCGCTGCTGGTCTACGCCAGCGGCGCGCTGTTCGGCGCCGATGCCGCGCGCCTGGATGCGCCGGCGCTGGCGGTGGAACTGATCCACGCCTATTCGCTGGTGCACGACGACCTGCCGGCGATGGACGACGACGCCCTGCGCCGCGGCCAGCCGACCGTGCACATCGCCTTCGACGAAGCCACCGCGATCCTCGCCGGCGATGCGCTGCAGAGCCTGGCGTTCGCGCTGTTGGCCAATGCCGAGGACGCGGCGCCGACACTGCGCGTGCAGTGGCTGCAGACCCTGGCCGAGGCCGCCGGCGCGGCCGGCATGTGCGGTGGGCAGGCGCTGGACATCGACGCCACCGGCCGCGTGCAGGCCCTGGCCGACCTGCAACGCATGCATGCGCTGAAGACCGGCGCGCTGATCCGCGCCAGCGTGCGCCTGGGCGCACTCGGCGGTGGCGCCGATGCCGATGCGCTCGCGCAGCTGGATACCTTCGCCACCGCGCTGGGCCTGGCCTTCCAGGTGCGCGACGACATCCTCGACGTCGAAGCCAGCTCCGAACAGCTCGGCAAGACCGCCGGCAAGGACGCGGCACAGGCCAAATCCACCTACCCGGCCCTGCTCGGCATGGACGGCGCCAAGGCCAAGCTGGCCGAACTGGCGCAGGCGATGCGCGACAGCCTGCACGGCTACGGCGACGCCGCCGATGCGCTGGCGGCACTGGCGCGGCTCGCGGTCGATCGCGCGCACTAGCGCACTGCGCCTGCACGCGTGCCGGCGTGCGACACGTGTCTCGCGCAAGCCGCACGGACACACACACGACGCCAGCAGGCTGCTGTGCCGGCGGAGCGCAGCGCACGCCCACGCCACGAATGCGTGGCTGCAAGCGCGGCCGAGGCTGCTCCCGCGCCAATCGGCGCACGCACCGTGCCCACGACAGACAGGGCACGCGCTCAGCGCGGACGCAGCTCCAGCAGTACCACATCGTTGGCACGCATCGGCACGTCGAGCTGCGCGCGGCCATCGCGGCGCACCCGCAACTGTCGCAGCGCCGGCGCATCGGCGGTCAACGCCTGCAAGCGGCGTAACTGCGTCGCGCTCAGCGTCGTCGGCGCGCCCATGCGCAGGTAGGCGCTGTAGGCATCGTTGGCGTCGAAACCGGTGCGGCGGATCGCCACGCGGTAGGCACCCGGCGCAAGCCCGCGCAATTGCAGGCGCAGCGGCGGCGCCGGCGCGGCCGGCAGCACCTGGGTGAAATAGGGGCGATTGCTCTTGTCCTGGTGCGGCGCGACGAACTCCCAGGCCAGCACCTTCAGCACGCCGTCGTCGTAGGTCGCGTAGCTCTGCGGGTCGGCATTGCGCAATTGGCGTTCGCCCAGCGCGTTGAGATACCGATAGGCGAAGTACGCCGGCTTGCGCAGGCCCTGCGGGTTGAGCAGCCCGAACCCGCCCTGGAACGGCGCTGTCGGCGGCCCCGGTTCCTCGAACAGGTCGCTGTAGGTCCAGTAGCTCATGCCCTGCGCCAGTCCTTCCACCGCGCGCAGCTTGCTCAGGATGTAGGCCGCGCTCAGGTAGCTGTCGTGCACCGGGTCGCGCGGCGTGTAGCTGCTGCTCCATTCGGTGAAGTACAACGGCAACCCGGGCATTGCCGAGTCCTGGATCTGCGCACGCACGCGGCGCACGTCGCCGCTGATCGCATCCGGCGCAGGCGACAGCCTGGTGTCGCTCTGGCCCTGCTCGTCCAGGAAGCCGCCGTCCACGCCATAGGTGTGGGTGGTGATGAAGTCCACCGGCGTGCCCGTCGCATGCGCCTGGGCGATGAAGGCCGGCACCCAGTCCGCGCCCGCGGTGGCCGGACCGCCCACCCGCAGCTGCGGATCGATGCGCTTGAGCGTGCGCGCGGTCGCCGCGTACAGCGCGAAATAGGCAGGTTGATCGGCGCCTTCCCAGAAGCCGGCGAGATTCGGCTCGTTCCAGACCTCGAAATACCAGTGGCGCACTTCGTCCTCGCCGTAGCGCTGGCGCAGGTGGCGCACGAAGGCATCCACCAGCCCGGTCCACCGGTCCAGCCGCGGGTGCGAGGTGTTGCCCTTCCAATAGAAGATGTATTGGTCGGAGGTCTTCATCGCCTCCGGAGTGAACCCAAGTTCGACGAACGGGCGGATGCCCATGCCGAGCAGGCGGTCGTACAGACGATCGATCCCGCTCCAGTCGTAGCGCGGCTGTCCGTCGACCTCGCGGTAGGTGCCCAGCGCGTCATGGAAGATCGCGTGGAAGCGCACGTAGCGGAACCCCAGTTCGTCCCGCGCGGTGCGCAGCTGCGCCAGGCTGTCCTCGCGCTGCAGCGTGCCCGGATAGTCCGCGCCGACCGACAGATCGTAGAAGCGATCGCGTGGCGTGGTCGGCCCCTGCACGTCCAGCACGATCGCGCGCGGCGTGACCGACGCGGCGAAGGCCACGCACGACCACGCGGCCACCACAACCGCCGAGAGCAGGCGCAGACATCGCATGGCGGTTCCCCTGCATGAGGTGGACGCCGACTCTAGCATCGCCGCGACGGTGCGTTCATCGACGCTCAGGCAACGCGTCATCGCGATGCAGCGGATGTGGCGCCGCGTGCCTCGGTGACGCCGATATTGAGACCTGGCGCGCGCTTCGCTGGACGAAATCGAAGACAAACGCGCGTCGGGCGCGCACGCGCGCGACACCGGGCTAGTTTGCTTCGGCCCCTGTCATGGGGCGCCCACCTTCGACGGAGAGAGACTGCATGAAACACGCATCCCGGATCTCGGCAGCGATCGGCTTCAGCCTGGTCGGCATCATCTCGGCAGCCACCGCGCAATCGCAACTCACGCGCACGCCCGCACCGCTGCAGGTCGAACTGACCCCGGTCGCCGACGCCGACGGCCAGCAGCGCGGCCAGATGGCGGTGACCGTCCGCAACACCGGCGCGCAGGTCGCGCGCGTGCCCAAGTGGGAACTGCCGCTGGGCGATCTCGACAACGCGCTGTTCCAGGTCCAGCGCGACGGCAAGCCGGTGGATTACGTCGGGCGCCTGGTCAAGCGCGCCGCGCCGCGTGCCGAGGACATGGTGGTGCTGCAGCCGGGCGAAACGCGTCAGGCGCAGATCGATCTCGGCCAGGCCTACGACCTGACCCGCAGCGGCACCTACAGCATCCGCCTCGACGCGCCGCTGCAGGGCGCCGCGTTCGCCGATGGCGCGCGCATGCTGCGCGCCGACGGCGAGCCGCAGACCCTGTCCAGCGCGCCGCTGACGGTGTGGCTGGACGGCGGCCGCGGCCGCGCCGTGCGCAACGACCTGATGGTCGGCCCGCAGGCGGTAGTCAATGGCATCAACTACGCCTCGTGCAGCACCAGCCAGATCAGCACCATCGGCAGCGCGGTCAGCGCGGCGCGCACCTACTCGCAGAACGCCAAGACCTACCTCAACGGCGGCAGCACCGGCGCGCGCTACACCACCTGGTTCGGCGCCTACAACGCCAGCCGCTACAGCACCGCCACCTCCAACTTCGTCAACATCGATTCGGCGATCGACCAGAACAACGGGCAGATCACCATCAACTGCGGCTGCAGCGACAGCTCCTACGCCTACGTCTATCCGGATCAGCCGTACCAGATCTACGTGTGCAACGCGTTCTGGAGCGCGCCGGTGACCGGCACCGACTCCAAGGCCGGCACCCTGATCCACGAAATGAGCCACTTCAGCGTGGTCGCCGGCACCCAGGACTACGCCTACGGCCAGAGCGCGGCCAAGAGCCTGGCTACCAGCAATCCGGCGCGCGCGGTGAAGAACGCCGACAGCCACGAGTACTTCGCCGAGAACAATCCGTCGCAGAACTGAGTCCGCTGCGCCGGTGAGTGCCCGGGCGCCGACCCGCCGTCGGCGCCCGGTTCGCGTGCGGCCCGTGCCGCACGCCTTGGTGGCCGGGGTGGCCTAGGCCACCAATCCTTCCAACCTCGACAATCCCGCACTGCCGGGAAACACCTGGGTGTCCAGCGCGCGCTCGGACACGCCCAGATGCGCAGCGAGCACGTGCCGGAACAGGCTGCGCAGGTCGCTGGTGGCACGCAGATCGCGGCCCTGGTTCAAGGCCCGCGGCGACAGCCCGGGCCAGTCTCCGGCGATGCGCCCGCCACGCACCGCGCCGCCAGCCAGGAAGGCCACGCCGCCGGTGCCATGGTCGGTCCCGCCGGTGCCGTTCACCGCCGCGGTGCGGCCGAACTCGGTCACTACCGCGACCACGCTGCGCGACCAGCAGGCCTGCGCGCCATCGTGGAACGCGCGCAGCCCCGCATCCAGTTCGCCCAGCTTGCGCTGCAGCACCGCGGCCTGGTTGCCGTGGGTGTCCCAGCCGGCATCCTCGACGAAGCCGATCCGTGGCCCGTCGGGCTTGGCCATGAAGCTGGCCGCCGCGCTCATCGCCTGCGGCAGTTGCCCGCCCTTGACGCTGTCCACCTGCATGCCCTGCTCGCGCAGCGCGCGCGCGAAATCGCCGGCCAGCTGCGGATCGGCGGCATACAGCGGCTGCAGGCGCTGCAGCAGGATCGGATTGACCGCGCTCGGCAGCGGCGGCGACCAACTGGTGACTGCGCCCGGGCCGCGCATGATCAGCGGCGTCACCGCACTCACCGACACCGCCTCGGCGCCGTGCAGGGCCAGCGCGCAGCGGTTGAGCCAGCCGCTGGAGGCGCCGCTGGGCCGCGCGGTGCCGTTCTCCAGGCAATCCTGCGCCTCGAAGTGCGAGCGCTCGCGGTACGGCGGCGCCACCGCCACCACCGGCAGCCATTGCTTGCGCGCGTACAGTTCGTGCGCGAACGCCAGCGCCGGGTGCAGCGCGAAGCTGCCGTCCAGGGCCAGGGTCTGCTGCGGCGCCAGTGCGCCGCGCAGGCGTGCGTAGTCGGGATCGGCGGTCGGCACCAGCGCGTGCAGCCCGTCCAGCGCGCCGCGCAGCAGCACCACCAGCAGGCGCGTGTCGGCGCCCGGCGCGGCCAGGCCGTTGCCCGACCACAGGCTCAACACGGTGGCCGCACCGCTGGCGGCAAGGAAACGACGGCGTGTCAGTTGCATCGGAGCTTCTCCCATCGCGGATCGGACCGCACGCCGCTCAGGCGCGCCATTGGAAGGCCGGGCTGGCCAGCAGCACCGCCACGCCTTCGCGCGGCGATTCGGCACGCCGCACCGCGGTCAGCGTGTCCGCATCCGGACCGTCGCCGAACGCGGTCGCGGCCAGTGCCAGCGGATCCCCCGGAGCCATCCCCGCGAGCGCCTCGGCGGCCTGCACGCGCTTCCACAGCGCGTCGGCACCGCTCCATTCCGCCGCGACGTCGGCATAGCCGGCCGGCGAGCGCGGGGTGAACGGCGGCTGCCCCATCCGCGCCAGCAGGGTCAGCACGGTCTTCTGCTGCGGCGGCGCCTCGGGCCAGATACCTCCGGCGCGCAGTGCCGACACCACGAAATCCTGCGGCGGCTTGAACTTGCGCGCCTGTGCGTCCCAGGCCTCGGGGCTGTCGATCAGGGCGCGGTAGACGTGGCGCAGATCGCCATCGCTGCGCCGCCACGCGTCGGCCATGCGCTGCACCAATGCCGGCGGCGGCTCGTCGCGGACGAAGTGCCTAGCCAGCTTGAACGAGACGTGCTGCGCGGTGGCCGGGTGCCGCGCCAGCGCCGTCAGGATCGCCCCGCCCTGCGCCACGCCGTCCTCGGCATAGCGCCGACCCAGCACCAGGCGGCTGCCGGCGGCATGCGCCGGCGCACGGAACACGAAGGCGGTCTCGGGCATGCCCTGCTCGACATCGCGCGGGGCCGGCACGCCCCAGCCGGTGATCGCGCGCGCCAGTTCGGTGACGTCGGCCTGGATATAGCCGCCGTCCACGCCGAGGGTGTGCAGTTCCAGGATCTCGCGCGCCAGGTTCTCGTTGAGCCCCAGGCGGCGCGCCGGGCGTTCGGGATCCATGCGCATGGCCCGGCGCTGCGCGCGTTGCGCCAGCAGCGAGTCGGGGCCGACCGAATTGGCGTTGTCCAGGTAGCGCAGCATCGCCGGGTGCCGCTCCACCGCCAGCAGCAGGTCGGCGAAGCGGCCCATGCAGTGCGGGCGGATCGCCTCGCGTTCCATCGGCGCCGCGTACAGCGCGGCCGCACGCTTGTCGACCGAGACCGCGAAATGATTGGACCAGAACTGCACCAGGCGCTCGGCGAATCCGGCCGGGGTGGACACCGCGACCCGGTAGCGCGCCGCCAGTTCCTGCGCCTGTGCCTGCCGGTACAGCCCGCGCGCGGCCTGCTGCGCCTGCAGGGCGGCCTGCTGCGGATCGCCGGCAGCCTGCTGCCGCGCCTGGCGGCGCTCGCGCTGGTAATCGGCCTCGCGGCGCAGGTAGGCCAGGCTGTCGGGCAGGCCCTGCAACTCCGCCGCCAGCGGCGGCGACTGCAACTGCGCGGCGAGCCAGTCGCGCGGCTCGCCCATGGCCGCCAGTTCCCCGGGACGGGCACCCAGACCGAAGCGGTTGGCGGCGCTCAAGCTCTCGCGGCGGATCATGCGGCGCTCCGGTGATGGCGACAGCCTTGCAAACGCACCGCTCGGGCCGCGGTTGACCGGCCGGCGGCGGCGTTACGCTCGGCCGCCCTGCGGTCTCCCGCCGGAGCGCAGTGCGGGCACAAAAAAGGCCCGGCGCAACGGCCGGGCCTTCGGAGATGCCTCGCAGGTGCGCTTACTTGATCAGGCGCAGCGCGAACGGGTAGCGGTAGGCGACGCCTTCGTTGGCCTTGATGCCGGCCAGGATGCACAGCACCAGGTTCACCACCCACACCACCGGCGCGAGCAAGCCGCCGATGATGATCACGCTGAGCACCATGCAGATCACGTAGGCGATGGCGATGGTGATCTGGAAATTCAGCGCTTCCTTGGCCTGATCGTTGAGGAAGGACTTGGCCGGGTTGTCCTTGTTCACCAGCCAGATGATCAGCGGCACGATGAACCCGAGGAGGATCCCCGACAGATGGGTGATCAGCGCGACCGTGCGGTCTTCCTGGGGGCCTGCCGAGGCCGGCGGCGGCGGCGGGGCGGTGACGTTGTCGAATTCGCTCATCGGTATTCCGTTCCTTTGGTGGTGAGGGGACAAGACGTTTGGCGCGTCACTCTCGGCGGCTGGCGCAGCGCTGTCAAGCCAAGCCGGCAAGGCGGGAAGACGCCTCCACGGGCTCAAGGATCGCCCCCTCGGCAACCGCGGCGCTGATTCGACGCCCCATACGGCAGCGGATCGCGCTAGCGGAGACCGAGCATGGCCTTGGCCGCCGCGTATAGGCTGACGCCCATCGCCACAAGCAGCATCAGGACCAGCAGCCACCCGAACACGAGCACGGCACCGAAGATCAGCACGCTCGGCGCCAGCAAGACCGCACTCAGCAGGGACAGGCCGAGGCCCATCCGCATGGCCTGGCGCGCGTGTTCGGCGACGAACGGCTGCCTGCCCCGCATCGCCCACCATTGCGCGCCCGGCAACAGCCACAGCAACAGCAGCCACCACAGCGCATAGCCCAGGTGCACATTGCAGGCGGCGAACAAGCCGATCCACATCGACAGATGCGCAAATGCCGCCGGCGCGCGCTGCCACGCCGGCGCGGGGCCGTCGGCGATCGTGTGCTCGGTGGCGCTTGCCTGCATGCCTGTGCGTCCTTGCGCGCTGCCTGCGTTGCGGCCCTCAGTCGTTGCCGGCCACCGTCATCCGGCCGACCAGCACCGCCCCGATGTGCACGTGCGAGCGCACGTCGATGTCGGCACCCACCGCCTCGATGTCCTGGAACATCTGCCGCAGGTTGCCGGCGATGGTGATCTCGTCCACCGGATAGGCGATTTCGCCGTTCTCGATCCAGAACCCGCCGGCGCCGCGCGAGTAATCGCCGGTCACAGGGTTGACGCCGTTGCCCATCAGGTCGGTGACCAGCAGGCCGCGCGGCAGGCCCTTGAGGATGGCCTGCAGGTCAGCCGCGTTGGCCGCCACCTGCAGGTTGTGCACGCCGCCGGCGTTGGCCGTGGTCTGCAGGCCCAGCTTGCGTGCCGAATAGCTGCCCAGCACATAGCGCTGCAGCACGCCGTCGCGCACCAGCGGCGCCTCGCGGGTGGCCACGCCCTCGCCGTCGAAGGCGGCCGAGCGCAGGCCGCGGCGCAGGTGCGGCCGTTCGTCGATCGCGAACCACTCGGGGAACAGGCGGGTGCCGGCGCTGTCGAGCAGGAAGCTGGCGCGACGGTACAGCGCGCCGCCGGACACGGCGCCGAGCAGATGCCCGATCAACGAACGCGCCATTTCCGGCGCGAACAGCACCGGCACCTCGCCGGTCGGCAGCGAGCGCGGCTGCAGCCGCGCCACCGTGCGCTCGGCGGCGCGGCGGCCGATCGCCGAGGCGCGCTCCAGGTCCTCGCGCGCCAGCGCGCTGCTGTACCAGCCATCGCGCTGCATGCCGTCGCCCTGCCCGGCGATCAGCGTGCAGGCGAGCGAATGATGGGTGCTGCGCTCGCAGCCGATGAAACCATGCGAATTGGCGTACACCGACAGGCTCTCGCTGGTGCCGGCCGAGGCGCCGTCGGAATTGCTGATGCGCGCATCGGCGTCGCGGCCGGCGGCCTCGCAGGCCAACGCCAGGTCGATCGCCTCCTCGGCCTGCAGCGGCCACGGATGCCAACGGTCGAAATCCGCCTGCTCGCGCGCCATCAGCGCCGCCTCGGCCAGGCCGGCGGCCACGTCGTCCTCGGTGTAGCGGGCGATGGCGCAGGCCTGGGCCACGGTGGCCTCCAGGCTGGACTCGTGCAGGTCGGCGGTGCTGGCGCTGCCCTTGCGCTGGCCAAAGTAGACGGTGACGCCGATGCCGCGGTCGCGGGTGGATTCCACGGTCTCCACCGCGCCCAGGCGCACGTTGACGTCCAGCCCGCGGTCTTCGCTGCAGCTGACCTCGGCCTGGCTGGCGCCGAGCGCGCGGGCGCGTGCCAGCAGCCGTTCGGCGATGTCGGACAGGCGCTCCAGGCGCTGCTGGCTGTCGTCGCGGTGCAAATCGGGGGTGATCGCGTTCAATGCTTTATCCTTGTTGTGCGAATCCCTTCGCCCCTGTCCGGCCGTCCTGGCCGGATGTGTTGATTTGATTTCCAGCCCGATCGAGTAGTACGAGCATGCGCGGACGCGACGAAGACACCGGTGAATTCCGCGGCGAAAGCCGCAGCCAGCAACGCCGCGAGGCGCTGGAAGTGCTGAGCCTGGGCGAGAAGCTGGTGGCGCTGACCCCGGCGCAGTTGGCCAAGCTGCCGGTGCCCGAGTCGCTGCTGCCGCACATCGCCGAGACCAAGCGCATCACCTCGCACATCGCGCACAAGCGGCAACTGGCGTTCCTGGCCAAGCAGATGCGGCGCGAGGACGAGGCGGTGCTGGAAGCGATCCGCGAGGCGATGGACGTCAACAGCGACAGCGCGCGCCGCGAAGTGGCGGCCATGCACCGGGTCGAGGACTGGCGCGAACGGCTGCTCGCCGAAGGCGACACCGCGCTGGCCGAGCTGCTGGCCGAACACCCCGACGCCGACCGCCAGCGGCTGCGCCAGCTGGTCCGCAACGCCAAGGACGAACGGCTGAAGAACAAGCCGCCGCATGCTTACCGCGAGTTGTTCCGGGAACTGCGCGAAATGATCCTGGGTGGTGCGTCGGCAATGGGGAATGGAGAATCGGAATCCGAAGAAGCCGACGAAGACGCGGCGTTCGACGACACGCGCGACTGAGGCGCGTGGCAGCCGGCTGCCACGCACGGCCTCCGCCACACTCCCAGCCCAGCGAGCGCGGCGCGCGATGAACCTACCCGCCAGGCCGGCACTGCCGCAGCGCATCGCGGCGCCCGCTTTACCGATTCCCAATTCCCGAATCCCCACTACCGGCCCCTAAGCCGTCCCGCCCACAGTCAGCCCGTCGATCAGCAGCGACGGCTGGCCCACGCCCACCGGCACGCTCTGCCCGTCCTTGCCGCAGACGCCGACGCCTTCGTCCAGTGCCAGGTCGTGGCCGATCATCCGCACCTTCTGCATGGTCTCCGGGCCATTGCCGATCAGGGTGGCGCCCTTCACCGGCGCGGTGACCTTGCCGTCCTCGATCAGGTAGGCCTCGGTGGCCGAGAACACGTACTTGCCGCTGGTGATGTCGACCTGGCCGCCGCCGAAGTTGACCGCGTACAGGCCCTTCTTCACCGAGCGGATCATCTCCTGCGGGTCGTGCTGGCCGGCGCGCATGTAGGTGTTGGTCATGCGCGGCATCGGCAGGTGCGCGAACGATTCGCGGCGGCCGTTGCCGGTGGGCGCCACGCCCATCAGCCGCGCGTTGAGCGTGTCCTGCATGTAGCCGACCAGCACGCCGTCCTCGATCAGGGTGGTGCAGTTCGTCGCGGTGCCCTCGTCGTCGACGTTGAGCGAACCGCGGCGGCCGTCCAGGGTGCCGTCGTCGACGATGGTGACGCCGGGCGAGGCCACGCGCTGGCCGATGCGGCCGGCGTAGACGCTGGTGCCCTTGCGGTTGAAGTCGCCTTCCAGGCCATGGCCGACCGCCTCGTGCAGCAGCACGCCGGGCCAGCCCGGGCCCAGCACCACCTGCATCACCCCGGCCGGCGCCGGCACCGCCTCCAGGTTCACCAGCGCCTGGCGCAAGGCCTCGCGGGCGAAGGCTTCCGGACGGCCGTCGGCGAACAGCGTGGTGTAGTCGTAGCGGCCGCCGCCGCCGGCATAGCCGGATTCGCGGCGGCCCTGCTGTTCGACGATCACCTGTACGTTGAGCCGCACCAGCGGGCGCACGTCGGCGGCGAGCACGCCGTCGCTGCGCGCCACCAGCACCGTGTCCACGCCGCCGGACAGGCTGACCATCACCTGCTGCACGCGCGGATCGGCGGCGCGCAGGTACTGGTCGAGCCGCCGCAGCAGCTCCACCTTGTGCGCGTTGTCCATCGCGTCCACCGGGTCCAGCGCCGGGTACAGCGCACGGCCGCCGCCGCGCTGCAGCGCGTGCGCCGGCTGCGCGCCGCCGTCGCGGGAGATGGCCCGCGCCGACTGCGCCGCGGCCAGCAGCGCGTCGCGGTGGATGTCGTCGGAATAGGCGAAGCCGGTCTTCTCGCCGGAGATCGCGCGCACGCCCACGCCCTGCTCGATGGAGTGGGCGCCGTCCTTGACGATGCCGTCTTCCACGCTCCAGCTCTCGCGCCGCGAATGCTGGAAATACAGGTCGCCGAAGTCGATGCCGGGGCCGAGCAGCGTGCCGAAGGCGCGCTCCAGGCTGGTGGCATCCAGGCCGGCGGGAAGCAACAGGCGGGTTTCGGCAAGGCTCAGGGCGTGATCGTTCATGGGCTCAACATGGGGGAGGAAGGCGCGCAGCGCAAGCGGCGGGCGCCACCGCACGGGAATGGACAGCGCGCCGTGGGTCTCTGTCATCACCACGTCCCTTGCGTAGGAGCGGCTTCAGCCGCGAGGGGCGTTACCGGTCATGCCCCTCGCGGCTGAAGCCGCTCCTACGGACGGCGCGCGATCTAGGGCGTACCCGACGGCGCCGGCGGCCTCGCCGATTCGCGCTCGATCACGTCCACCTTGGGGTCCTTCCACGGCCCGGTGACCCGGTAGGTGCGCGCGCCGATGTTGCCCAGCGGCTTGCCCAGCACCGCGTTGGCGGCGGCGCCGACCGCCGCGCCGACCGGCCCGCCGGCCACCGCGCCGACCACGGTCAGCAGGTTGCCAGACTTGGGATTGACGTCGATGGTCTGGTCGAACTGCTGCGCGCGCAGGTCGGCCTCGCCGCGCACCTTGATCTCCGCAGCCGGACCATCGATGACCAGGTTGTCGCTGCGCGCCATGCCGTCGCCGAAGCGGATCTGGCCGTCGATGCGGTTGAAGGCGAACCCCTTGGAGAAGAAGTCGCGGAAATCGAACATCAGCCGCCGCGGCAGTTGCGCCACGCTGAGCAGGCCGAGCACGCGCCCGGCGCCCGGGTTCAGTTCCAGCAGCTGGCCGTTGCGCGCGGCCACGTCGAGCTGGCCCTGCACCGTGGCCAGTTGCAGACCGGACGGTGTGCCCGGCCAGGCGGCGCTGAGCGTCAGCTGGCCTTCGCCGCCGCGCACCTGCCCGCCGAAGTCCAGGTTCTGCATCAACTCGCCCAGGTCGCGGCTGTCGACGCTGGCGTTGAGCCGGGTGCGGGCGGTGGCGCCCTTGCCGCGCCAGTCGCCGCTGATGTCGATCTTCTGCTTGTCCGAGCGCAGGTGCAGCTGGTCCACCTGCATGCCGTCGGCGAGCTTGCGCGTACGCAGCGAAGCCGCGCCGAGCGTCATCGCGCCGAAGCGCAGGTCGTCCACGTCCAGCGCCAGCGCCGGGATCGCCGCCGGGTCCAGGCTGTCGGCGAACGGGCCGGCCGGGACCGGGCCGGCGCTGCCGGCCACGCCGCTGTCGGCGGGCGTGGCGACCACCGCGGTCGGCGTGCCGTCCGCCACCGGCAACGCGGCCGTGGCCGAGCGCCAGTGCACCCGCGCCAGGCGCCCGCCGAGCACGCCGCCGTCCTTGGTCGGCACGCTGAGGTCGCCGGCCAGGGCCGGGCCGTCCAGGTGCACGTCGATGCTGTCGGCCTGCGGCAGCAGGCGCAGGCGGGTGCTGTCGAACACCCCGCCCAGCAACAGCAGGTGGTCGGCGAGGATGTCGATGCGGCGCAGCGGCATCGGGTCTTCGCCGCCGTTGGCCGCGGCGGCGTTCGGATCGGGGCGGCTGACCACGCCGATCCAGTCGATGGCGTTCAGCGCCGCGGTGCGCCCGCTCACCACCAGGCCGCTGGCCGGCGGTTCGTCGGCAACGTGGTCGCTGCCCATCACCACGCGCACGCCGGTCTTGCCGCCCTGGCTGCGCGCGGCCAGCGCCATCAGCTTGCCGAAGGCCACCTCGATGCGGCCGCTGCCGACCGGCAGCGGCACGTTGACGGACGTCGCCAGCGGTGTCGCCGGCGCCTTGTCCATCGGCGCCGGCATCAACAGTTCGGTGCCGACCAGGTCCGAGCGCAGCTGCAGCCGGGTCGGCGGCTGCGCGCCGCCGTCGGGCGTCTTGGGCAGGCCGACGCCGATGTTCCAGCGCGAGCGGCCCTGCACGTAGGGCTTGAGCCAGGCCATTTCCGGCACCCGGTCGAGCAGTTCATTGGCGTCCAGCGCCGCGCTCAGCGCGGCCTCGAAGGCCTGCTGAGGATCCTGCACGCCGTCGCCGGCACGCAGCGCCAGTTCGCCCTGGTGCCCCTGATAGGCCACGCTCAGCTTCTGCGCGGCGAATCCGGTATCGCTGTAATCGGCGCTGCCGCGCATGTCGTCGAAGGCCAGGTCCCAGCGCTTGTCGGCGATGTGCGCGCCGAGCAGGTCGACCGTGCCGCGCAGGTGGTGGGTGCCGACACCGGCACGCAGCGGCTGCAGCAGGTCGAAGGTGACATCCGCCGGCCCCGAGGCGCTGAGCGCATCCAGGGTGTCGCCGTAACGGGCGCGCAGCGGGCTCTGCCGCAGCATCGCCAGCAACTTGCCGGTCTCGGCGCGGGTGCTGGCCAGCACGCTGAGCTGGCCTTCCTTGTAGTCGGGCAGCGCCGCCGACAATTGCTCCACCGGCACCCCGCCCATGCTGCCGCGGCCGTGCACCTCGAAGCCGTTGCCGATGAAGGCGACGCTGGCGTCCACGTTCTCCACCGCCGGCCAGTCGTGCTGGAAGCGCACCTTGGCATCCTCCAGCCGCGCGGTCGCCTCGAAGCGGCCGTTGTGGTCGGCGAACGGCCAGTCGTCCAGGTCGCCGGAGACCAGCGCATGGCCGTCGCGCAGGCGCCCGCCCTGCAACGCGGCGTCGAGCCAGTCGGTGGCGGCCTTGCTCATCTTGGAATGGACCCAGAACGTCTTGGCCGCCACCACCGGCGCGTCCTGCAGGTCGGCGGCCAGGTCGATCCACGGCCGCGAGCCGTCGTCCTGGAAGCGCAGCCCGCCGCGCACGTCGGCGCCGTAGTCGCTGCCCTGCACGCGCAGCCCCGGGGTCGCCACGCGCAGGCCGTCGCCGTCGCGGAAGGCGACGATGCGCCCGGCCAGCTGGACCTGGTGGACCACACCGAAGCCGGTTGGCCAGTCGACGCGGACCGGGCTGCCGGCCTCCAGCGCCAGTTCGCCGGCCTGCGCGTCGCCGTCGAAGCGACCGCGCAGCCCGCTGACACCCGGCGCGCCGCCGGCCGGCGCGAACGCCAGCTCGGCCAGGCGGCCCTGGCCGTACAGCGGCCCACCCGGAACCCCGTTCACCGCCACTTCGGTCAGTTGCAGGCGCGGCTTCGCCACCGCCAGCCAGCTGCGCAGGCTGGGCGAAAGACGGTCGCTGAGTCCGGCCACCGCGATCAGCGGCGCCACGTCGAGATGCTCGCCGAACAGGGCGAAGCGGCGCCCGCCGGCCACGGTCAGCCCATCCAGGCGCTGCAGCGGCTGTCCGGCCTGGCCGAACTGCAGCTGCGGCGCATCCAGCCGCCAGCCGCCGTCGATCTGGCGCCAGCGCGCCATCGCACGGAACGTGCTGAAGGCCAGCGACGGCCGGGTACGGCCGTCGGCCAGCGGCGCGCCGCGCAGCCGCAGATCGCGCAGCGTGGCCTGCACGGTCACTCCGGCGACGCGGCGCTGCTGCAGGTCCAGCCAGCCCTGGACCTCGCCGACGCCGCCCTGCAGTTCGATCCCGGCGGCATGCAGCAGGCCGGCCCAGCCGGCCAGCTCCGCCGGGCGCACCGCCAGATACGCCTGGCCGTCGCCGCTGCGGCGGTCCAGATCCAGCACCGCGGTCAGCGGCGCCTGTTGCAGGTCGCTCCAACCCTGCACGCCCACCTGCAGGCGCTCGCCGTTCACGCGCATCCGCAGGTCGATCTTGGGCACCTGCGCTTCCAGGCCCAGCGACGGCGCGTGCACGCGCAGGCGGCCGTCGATGACCTGCAGTTCGCCGAGCCCCTGCAGCGCATCCAGCGGATCGCCGCCCTGCCCCGAGGTCGGCAGGCCCTGCACGCTCCAGTTGCCGTCGTCGGCGCGCAGCAGGGTCAGCGCCAGCCCGCGCAGGCGCAGTTCGGTGAACGAGCGTCCGGGCAGCAGCCCCGCGTACATCGACACCAGCACCTCGGCCTGGCCGATGCGCACGCCCTCGCCGGCGCCGATGCGCAGGCCGTCCAGGCGCAACAACGGACCGCGCCGGGTCCAGGCGGTCTCCAGCCGGTCGAAGCGGATCGGCCGCCCGGCGCGTTCGCTCAGCCACGCCGCCACCTGTTGCGGATGCTGCTCCACGAACGGCAGCGCCTGGCTCAGCGCCCCCACCGCCAGGGCCACGCACACCAGCCCGATCGCCACCGCGTAGAACGCGAAACGGCGAGCCAGGCGCAGGCGGCGGCGCAGGGGGGGATGCATCAGGTGCGGGGAGTGGGGAATCGGGAATGGGGAATCGCAAAAGCAGCACGCGAACCGCTCATTGCCGCGTGAAATTCGACCAAGGAATCCAGGGACGCGTCAGCGCCGACAGCGCGCTCTTCCCCCATTCCCCATTCCCGATTCCCCACTCCCAGCCTCACAACAACACCACGTCGAACTGCTCCTGCAGGTACTGTTCGTCGGCCTGGAAGCGGATGGTCTTGCCAAGGAATTCTTCCAGCTCGGCCACGGCCGCCGATTCCTCGTCGGTGATGCGCGCCACCACCTTGGTCGAGGCGATCACCAGCAGCCGCGCCGCGTCGAACTGGCGCACCGCACGGGTGATCTCGCGGAAGATCTCGTAGGTCACGGTCTCGGCGGTCTTGATCGAGCCGCGCCCGCTGCATTCCGGGCACGGCTCGGACAGCTGCCGCTCCAGGCTCTCCACGGTGCGCTTGCGGGTCATCTCCACCAGGCCCAGCGGCGAGAACTCGTACACCGTGGTCTTGGCATGGTCGCGCGAGAGCGCCTTCTCCAGCGTGCGCAGCACCTGGCGGCGGTGCTCGGCGTCGTCCATGTCGATGAAGTCGATGATGATGATGCCGCCGAGGTTGCGCAGCCGCAGTTGCCGCGCGACCGCCTGCGCCGCCTCCAGATTGGTGCGGAACACCGTCTCCTCGAGGTTGCGCTGGCCCAGGAACGAGCCGGTGTTGACGTCGATGGTGGTCATCGCCTCGGTCTGGTCGATGACCAGGTAGCCGCCGGACTTCAGCGGCACCTGCTTGTCCAGCGCGCGGGCAATCTCGTCCTCGACCCCGTACAGGTCGAAGATCGGGCGGTCGCCGGTGTACAGCTCCAGGCGTTCGGCCAGCACCGGCATGTACTTGGCGACGAAGGCCTGCAGCCGCTCGAAGGTCTCGTGCGAATCGACCTTGACCTTCTCCACGTCCTTGCGGATCAGGTCGCGCACCGCGCGCAGCGGCAGGCTCAGGTCCTCGTAGATGATGCTGGCCGGGGCGCCGTCGCGGCCGCGCCGCTCGACCACGTTCCAGACCCGCGACAGGTAGGCGATGTCCTCGGCCAGCGCCTCGGCCGGCTGGCCCTCGGCATTGGTGCGGATGATGTAGCCGAAACCGCCGTGGCTGGCGGCCAGGTCGGCGACCAGGGTCTTCAGGCGCTGCCGTTCGGCCTCGTCCTCGATCCGCGCCGACACCCCGATCACCCGCGACTGCGGCAGCAGCACCAGGTAGCGCGACGGGATGCTGATCTGGGTGGTCAGCCGCGCGCCCTTGCTGCCGATCGGGTCCTTGACCACCTGCACCACGATGTCCTGGCCGTCGCGCAGCAGTTCCACGATCGGCACCGCCGCCGACACCGGCAGCGGCGTCGCCTCCTCGGTGTCGCCGTTGCCCACCGGCGCCGGCCGCACCACGTCGTTGGCGTGCAGGAACGCCGCGCGCTCCAGCCCGACCTCGACGAAGGCCGCCTGCATGCCGGGCATCACCCGCTGCACCCGGCCCTTGTAGATGTTGCCGACCACCCCGCGGCGCCAGCCGCGCTCGATGTGCAACTCCTGCAGCATGCCGTTCTCGATGACGGCCACCCGGGTCTCGCGTGGTGTGACGTTGACCAGGATCTCTTGCGACATCACAGCACTCCGAAGGTGCGCAGCAGGTGGTGGGTCTGGTGCAGGGGCAGGCCCATCACCCCGGAATAGCTGCCGTCGAGACGGCTGACGAAGCGTTCGGCGCCGCCCTGGATCGCATACGCACCGGCCCGCCCCATCGGCTCGCCGCTGGCCACGTAGTCGGCGATGTCGCGCGCGGACAACTCGGCGAAGGTCACCGCCGTCGGCACCAGCAGCACCTGCTCGCGGCCGGCGGCGACCAGGGCCACCGCGGTCATCGCCTGGTGGGTGCGTCCGGACAGGGCCGCCAGCATTGCCGCAGCGTCGCCGGCATCGGCCGGCTTGCCGAACACGCGCTCGTCCAGTACCACTTCGGTGTCGGCGCCGAGCACCACCGCATCGGCGGCATCGGCCAGTTGCGCCCACCCGGCGCGGGCCTTGTCCAGCGCCACGCGGCGCACGTAGGCCTGCGCCGACTCGTCGGCCGCGCGCACTTCCGGCACCTCGAGATCGAGGATCCGGAACGGCACGCCGAGGCGGGTCAGCAGTTCGTTTCTGCGAGGGGAGCGGGACGCGAGATACAGCATGTCCGAAGGATAACCCGAGCCGACTAACTGAACGATCGCCAATTGCGGGACGATCGCTTCGACCCCGGTGAAGATCACGACGCGTTCATCGTCGCGGCAACACCCTCGCCCCATTCTTCAAGGAGAACCCCGATGCGCGCATTGTCCGTCCGCCCGCTGCTGCTGGCCCTGTCCCTCGCCCTAGGAGGCACGATGACCGCCCACGCCCAATCCGCCGCGCCCGGCTACGCCGTGCCCGCCGACGGCACCCTGCTCAACATCGCCGCGCAGGCCGAGGCCAAGCGCGCGCCCGACGTGGCCGCGATCTCGGCCGGCGTGGTCACCCAGGCCACCGACAGCGCCGCGGCGATGCGCCAGAACGCCGAGCAGATGACCAAGGTGCTGGCCGCGATCCGCGCCGCCGGCATCGCCGACAAGGACGTGCAGACCAGCGGGGTCAGCCTCAACCCGCAGTACAAGTACGCCGAGAACCAGGCCCCGCAGATCATCGGCTACCAGGCCAGCAACTCGGTCAACCTGAAGGTGCGCGACATCGCCAAGCTCGGCAAGGTGCTCGACGCGCTGGCCGCGCAGGGCGCCAACCAGATCAACGGCCCCACCTTCGAGATCGACGACCCCGAACCGCTGTACGACCAGGCCCGGGTCGATGCGCTGAAGAAGGCGCAGGCGCGGGCGCAGAGCTACGCCAAGGCGCTTGGCCTGCGCGTGCGGCGGATCGTCAGCATTTCCGAGGGCAGCAGCGGCGGGGTGCGTCCGCCGATGCCGATGATGCGCGCAATGGCGATGAAGGCCGAGGCCGACACCCCGGTCGCTCCGGGCGAAAGCAGCGTCTCGGTCAACCTGGACGTGGTGTTCGAACTGGGCAAGTAAGCGAGCTGTCCCAGGCAACACCTCGCGACGGCGCCTGCGGGCGCCGTCGTCGTGTCCGGCTGCGGCGGCCCCCTGCTCTCGTCGCGATCGCGCCCAGCGCTGGCCCTCGCCCCTCTTGCCAAAGCCACCGCGACCGGCGCACTGTCGAAACGCGGACGGGCGCGCTGACCCCATCCGCCGCGCCCGTGCGTTCAGAGTGGCTGACAAAACGTCGCGAGCAGCCGCCAGGCGGGTGCGGGCGGCGCGGAGGAACCGCAGTGTACGAGTGGTACATGAGGATTCCGAGCACCGTCCGCGCCCGCCTGGCGGCTGCGCAGTAGGTTTGTTAGCCGCTCTTAGCCGTACCGCAGTCCACGACACTCCTATCGCAGAGGTGGATCCATGGTTCGCACGCAACTCCCCGCCCCGTCCTTCCGCATCGACCTGTCCCGGGTCCTGGCCTACAGCACCGCGATCGCCCTGCACGTGCTGGCCGCCCTGTTGCTGCTGCTTCCGCTCTCGCACGTGACCGCGCCACCGGAACCGGCGCAGGTGCAGCCGCCCTGGCAGCAACCGGTGGTGGTCAAGGTCACGCCGCCGCCGCCGACCATTCCCACCGTCGAGAAACAGGTGCCGACGCAGCCGCGCACGCCCAGTGCGGTGCCGGTGCCGACCTCGACGCCGGCGCCAGCGCCAGCGGCCGACAGCAGCCCGGTGGCGCTGGACAGCGCGCCCAACGTCGACCCCACGCCCAGCATCGCCGCGCCCAGCCTGCCGCCGGCGAGCGTGAGCGCACCGGTGGACGGCATGCAGTTGCAGTACCTGCGCGCGCCGGCGCCGCCGTATCCGCGCGACGCGCTGCGCGATCGCCTGCAGGGCAGCGTGCTGCTGCGGGTGCTGGTCGGCACCGACGGGCAGCCGCTGCAGGTCAGCGTCGAGAAGAGCAGCGGCCACCGGGTGCTGGACCAGGCCGCCCGCGACCAGGTGCTCAAGCGCTGGGCCTTCAAGCCGGCGCTGCAGAACGGCACGCCGGTGCAGGCGTACGGGCTGGTGCCGGTCGATTTTTCGATGGACCGCTGAGGACTGCCATGCGCACGGCCAGGCGGACCTGACCGTGCGCATCAGGCAAAAATTCACCGATTGTTCACGGCAGATACACCTAGATGGAAACCAGCCGACCGTCAAAACGTCGGCACTTTCGTCAGAAAGACACAATCTGCGTTTCCAGTTAGGAGAGAAACTGTGAACATCTCGACCCAACGGCGTGCAACCCGCCGTACGCTGCTGTGTGCCTCCGTCGCTGGCGTTCTCGCCTCCCTCGCAGGGCCCGCCGCCTTCGCCCAGGAAGCGGCCACCAATCTCGACCGCATCACCGTCACCGGCTCCAACATCCCGCGCACAAATACCGAAACACCTGCACCGGTGCAGGTGGTGAGCCGCCAGGAAATCGATCGCAGCGGCAAAACCTCGCTTGGCGAGTACCTGCAGACGCTGACCGCCAATGGCGCCGGTGCGGTGCCGAAGAGCTTCGGTCAAGGGTTCGCCGGCGGTGGCTCCGGCATCTCGCTGCGCGGCCTGGGCGCCGGTTCCACCCTGGTGCTGCTGAACGGCCGGCGCATGGCCACCTATGGCCTGGCCGACGACGGCCAGAAGGTCTTTACCGACCTCAGTACCATTCCGCTGGACGCGGTCGAGCGGGTCGAAGTGCTGAAGGACGGTGCCTCGGCGATCTACGGCTCTGACGCCATCGCCGGCGTGGTCAACATCATCCTGCGCAGCGATTTCCAGGGCGCGATCCTGCGCGGCTCCTACGGCATTTCCGGCGACGGCGACGGCGATGCGCGCAAGGCGACCCTGACCGCCGGAACCGGCGACCTCTCCAGCGACGGCTGGAACGCGTTTTTCAGCCTGGACGTGGGCAAGACCGACGCAATCAAGATCGGCGACCGCAAGGACCGTAAGTGGATCGGGACTGGCGACATCCGTCGCTGGGGCTACGCGGCGCAGGATGCGCAGTTTCTCGGCGGCGCCTACCGCAGTGGCGGTACCAACATCGGAAGCCTGAACGGTCCGAACGGCTCTGTATTCGATACCACCGGGCAACTGGTGGCGCTCCCCGGCTGCGCCGGCCTGACCACCATCCCGGGGCAGAACGAAGCCACCTCGCAGGCGCAGGGCTGTCTTTGGGATCCGGTACAGCAGTTCCGCGACCTGTCCCCCGAAGAGAAGTACGTCAACGTGTTCGGCCGCGCCAGCTTCGCCTTTGGCGAAGGCGGCGAAATCTACACAGAGATCGGCTACTCGAAGAAGAACACCGTCTTTTCCAATACGCCGTCCAACGTGTCCGGCGGCTGGGGCTACCCGGGCGGCCCGGTCAACGCCAACAGCGGCGCCGGCGCCACCGTGCTCTATGCCGGCCATCCAGACAACCCGCTCCCATACGATGCGCGCGTGCGCTACAGCGCCTGGGACGTGGGCCCGCGCATCACCGACAACACCAACGAATTCAATCGCGTCCTGGTTGGGGTCAAGGGCAACTGGGGCGAGTGGAGCTACGACACCGCCTATCTGCATTCCGGTACCGATCTGACCAGCAAGCGCACCGGCTTCCTGCGCTACAGCGCGGTTCGCTGCGTGCTGGGCAACCCGGCCTGCCCGGCCGGCACCTGGCGCATCGGCGACAATGCCAATCTCAACTCGCAGGCGTTGTACGACTACATCTCGCCGACCATCAGCGCGCGCGCCAAGTCCGCATTGGACATGTTCGACTTCACCGTCTCGCGCAGCCTGGCCGACCTCAGGGGTGGCCCGCTGGGCCTGGCACTGGGTGCGGAGTGGCGCAAGACCAGCAACAGCCTGACGCCGCAGACCTATACCGACATCGGCGACATCATCGGACTGGGTTACTCGGCCTACGACGGCACCCAGAACGTGTATGCCGGCTATGTCGAACTGTCGGCACCAGTACTGGAGCAACTGGAACTGTCGGCGGCGCTCCGCTACGACAAGTATGACGGCGGCGACGGCAAGGCCACGCCGAAATTGGGGGTGAAGTGGACCCCGGCCGAATGGATTGCGCTGCGTGCCAGCTACGCCGAAGGCTTCCGTGCGCCGAACCCGGCCGAGAACGGCAACGGCGGCCTGGCCGCGTTCTCCAATGCGGCCGATCCGGTACGCTGCGCGATCAGTGCCAGCGAGTGCGGGACGCGTTCGGTAGCAATCATCACCCGGCCGAACCCGGCGCTGAAGCCCGAGGAATCCAAGAGCTACTCGGTAGGCTTCGTACTGCAGCCGACCTCGACGACATCGCTAACAGTGGACGGTTGGGAGATCAAGCGCACCAACGAAATCGCCCAGGGCAACACGCGAGACGCCATTCTCGCGGGCAACGTCTTGCGCGACAGCAACAACATCGGTGGCGTTCCCAACAGCGGCACCATCCTGGCGGTCAACACTTCCTACGTGAACGCGAACTCTTCGCGGGTGCGTGGCATCGACACCGACATCCGTCAGACTTTCGAAATCGGTCCTGGCCAGTTGGAGTTGGACGCACAGTGGAGCCATCTGCTCAAGTTCGAAAGCACCCAAGGCACAACGACCTATGAGTATGTGGGCACGCATGGAAATTGCGACGTGACCAACTGCATCGGCACCCCGCAGGACCGCATCAACTTCGGCACCACCTGGAAACAGGGCAGCTGGAGCGTGAGCGGCGTGCTGAACTACATCGACAGCATCGAGAACAAGGACAGCCGCGGAGGCGAGTACCAGGCGTTCTACGCCGACGGTACGCCGGTCAAGAAGATCGCCTCGTTCACCACCTTCGACCTGTCGGGCCGCTGGAACATCACGGAGGCGTTCGAACTCAGCGCATCGGTGGAGAACGTGTTCGACCGGATCGCCCCGCTGGATCCGACCACCTACGGTGCGGTCAACTACAACCCGCTGCACGTCAGCGGCGCGATCGGCCGCTACTTCACGGTGGGCGCGAAGTACACGTTCAACTGATCGCGAGCGTCGCACAGCGATAAGAAAAAGCCCGGGCGCAAGCCCGGGCTTTTTTGTTGCCTGAGCGGCGCGCCAGCTTCGGCATCACGCACACATTGCCGCCACGCACACGCGATCAGCGATCAGCGATCAGCGATCAGGCGCGATGGTAGGGATGATTGGCCAGCATCGCCGCCGCACGGTACAACTGCTCGGCCACCACCAGCCGCACCAGCATGTGCGGCAGGGTCAGCGGCCCCAGCGACCAGGATTCGCTGGCCACCGCCAGCACCTCCGGCGAGTGGCCCTCGGGACCGCCGATCAGGAACGCCAGATCGCGTCCCTGTCCGCGCCAGTGCTCCATGCGCTGCGCCAGTTGCTCGGAGCTGTGCTGCTTGCCGGGCACGTCCAGTGCGACCACCAGCGCGTTCTTCGGCAGCGCCGCCAGGACCCGGCGGCCTTCGTCCTCGATCGCGCGCTGCGCATCGCGGCCCTTGCCGCGCAGGCCGGGTTCGATCTCGACCAGGTCCAGCGGCAGCCAGTGCGAGAGCCGCTTGCGGTACTCGGCGAAACCCTGCGCCACCCAGGCCGGGGCGCGCTCGCCGGTGGCGATGAGGCGCGCCTTCATCGCTGCGCGCGGCAGGCGCGCATCACCAACGCTCGCCCAGCAGCAGGGGGTCGTACATCGCGTCGTCCAGTTCCTGCTCGGCCAGCCGGGCACGCTCCCGCTTCAACCATTGCTTCAGCGTGTCGACCTGCCGCGCCGCAGCGCGATCGTCGGCGCAGGAGCGGATCTCCTCCTGCACCTGCCGCTTGATCTGCGCCAACAGCGCATCCAGGCGCTGCGGCTGCGGCGCGCGCTCGTCTTGAAGACCATAACGCCCCATGAAGTCATCGACCAGTCCGGCCAATGTCTGCTCGACCTGCCGCAGTTGCGCGGCGAACAGGTCGTTGTAGTCACGGATGCGCTCCTCGGCCATCGCCGCGATGCCGGCCTGATCCAACTGGCCGATTTCCAGTTGCAGTTCCAGCAGTGCCAGCAGGTCGTCGTTCTGATACGCCTGGTTGAGCCGCTGCATCAAGGCGGTCTTGCGCTCGCGCTGCTGCGGATCGGGTTCGCGGTCCGGATGCAATGCGGCGACTAGGTTGCGGTACAGCGCGCGACGCGTCTGTTGCGGATCGGCGGCGACCTGCGCGGCCTTGCCGGCACCGGCACGGCGGCGCTTGTCGCGCTGCTGGGCGCGCCCGGCCGCATGCGCCTGCTGCGCGTGCAGCCGCTCCTGGATCTGCGCATACAGCGCTTCGGGGGAGTGGATATGCGCCATTTCCTCTTCGGTCAGGCCGAATTCCTCACCGATGACCGAGGTCAGCAATGCCTCGGATTCGGCCAGATCCTGGTCGAATCCGAGCGGGCTATGGCGGTCGTAGATCTCCTTCAGCCCGTCGTTGTCACCGTCCCGGATCAACAGCGCAGCCAACTCGCAAATGAGCTCGGACAGATCGGCGCGATCGCGCTTGCTCAGCTTGTAGGTGGCATGCGCTGCGTCCAGTTCCCGCACCAACTGTACCTGCGCCGCATCGCGCTCCTGCAGCAAGGGATCGACCTGCTCGTGGAAACGCTGCTCCCAGCGCGGCAGCGCGTCCTGCCACGCATGCAACTGCGCACGGGCGCGCTCCAGACGCTTGACCAGCGAGTCGAAGCGCTTGCGTGCCGGCGTCGCGGGTGTCGATTCGGTCGCGCCGACACGCTTGCTGACCGGCAACGCCTCGCTGCCGACGCTGCGCGCGGGATTGCGCCGCTTAGGCATCGCGTGCCGAGTCGTCGTCGTCGTCGCCCGGCGGCTGGTCGCCGACCGTCCACAGCCGCTCCAGCGCATAGAACTCGCGCACCCGCGGCAGCATCACGTGCACCACCACGTCGCCGAGATCGACCAGCACCCACTCGGCCTCGCGCTCGCCTTCCACGCCCAGCGGCATCACGTCAAGGCGCTTGGCGTACTTGATGACTTCGTCGGCGATCGACTTGACGTGACGGGTGGAGGTGCCGGAGACGATGACCAGGTAGTCGGTGACGCTGGACTTGCCGCGCACGTCGATTTCCGCCACGTCCTTGGCCTTGAGTTCCTCGACTGCCTCGCGGACGTGGGCGAGCAGGACCGGCAGCGGCGGCGGCGGATTGGGGACTTGGGTCTTGATGACGTGGGCTTGACTGGACAAAGCGGCGAACTCGATGGAATGGGGCGAATTATAGGCGACCCCGGCAGGACGCGTATTCAGCCAGCGGCGGCGGCACCGGACGCATACAGGCAGTGGTCGCGGATATAGGCGGCCACGGCCGGCGGCAGCAAGGCCGCCCAGTCCTCGCCGGCGGCGATCCGCGCCCGCACCAGGCTGGCCGATTCGCTGCGCAGCGGCTGCCGCAGGCACCACAGCCGGCCGCCCGGCGAGCGGGTCAGCGCCTGCGGCGTATCGGCCCAGCGTCCGGCCACCGCCTGCGCCAGTTCCGCCGGCACCGCCCGCTCCCAGCCACTGCCGGCGCGGTCGGCGACGATCAGGTGCGCGGCCTCGAGCAGCGCCCGCCACTCGCGCCAGCCGTTGAAGCCGACGAAGCTGTCGCTGCCGATCAGCAGCGCCAGCGGCGCGTCGGCGCCGAGCTCGGCGCGCAGCTCGCGCACCGTGTCGATACTGTAGGACGCCACCCCGGGTCGGGCCTGCGCACGGCGCACTTCATGCAGGTCCAGCACCAGCCCCGGCGTGTCGGCGATGGCCAGCGCCAGCATCGCGCAGCGCTGCTGCGCATCGGCGCCGGGCGCCGGCCGATGCGGCGGATCGGCCGCCGGCATCAGCCGCACGGACACCCCGAACGCCTCCCGCGCCGCCCGCGCGATCGCCAGATGGCCGTTGTGGATGGGATCGAAGGTGCCGCCGTAGATGAGGTGCAGTGGTGGGGAATCGGGAATGGGGAATGGGGAAGAAGCAACAGCCGCGGGCTGCGAGGTCTCTGGCGGGACCCCAGCACCGCTGTTCCCATTCCCCATTCCCGATTCCCGGCTCCCGGCCGTCATACCACCAACAGCCGCACCGCCCGCGCCTCGGCGATCGCCAGCAGCAGGCGCTCCAGGGCGATCCAGGCGTCGCCGTCGGCGCGGCCCTTGGCGATGCGGTCGATGCGGCCGGCCTCGGCGGCGAAGCGTTCCCAGCGGCGCGGTTCGGCGTGGCGCTGCAGGGCGCGCTTGAACGGGGCCTGCCGCGACTCCCAGATGCCCTGCCCCTTCATCTCCGCGGCCAGGTTGCCGCCGGCGGCCTGTACCTTGGCCAGCGCGGCCGTGCGCAGCAGTTCCTTGATCAGGATCGGCAGCAGCGCGGCCACCGCTTCGCCTTCGGCACGCAGGCCGGCGAGCATGCGTCGCACCGCCGGCGCCTGCCCGGCGAGGGTCGCCTCGGCCAGGCGGAACACGTCGTAGCGGGCGGCGTCGGCGACCAGCGACTCCATCGCCGCCACGTCCAGGCCCTGGCCGTCGGCCAGCAGGGCCAGCTTGTCGATCTCCTGGGCCGCCGCCAGCAGGTTGCCTTCCACCCGCTCGGCCAGGCGCTGCACCGCGCCGGCGTCGGCGCGCAGGCCCTTGCTGCGCAGGCGCCGCTCGATCCAGTCGCCCAGCTCGTGCGGCTTGATCGCCCAGGCCACGGCGATGGTGCCGATGCGCGCGACCGCGTCGGCCCATTTGCCCTGGTGCGCCTTGCTCCATTCGTTGCAGGTGATCAGCAGCACCACGTCCGGCGGCGGATCGGCGCAGAACGCACTGATGACCTCGCCGCCCTCCTTGCCGGGCTTGCCGCTGGGCAGGCGCAGTTCGATCAGCCGTTGCGCGCTGAACAGACTGGGCGCGTTGAAGCTGGAATACAGCTGGCCCCAGTCGAAGTCGCGGCCGTCGGCGTCGAACACCTCGCGCTCGCCGATGCCGGCCGCGCGCGCGCGGGCGCGGACCGCGTCGGCGGCTTCGAGCACGCGCAGGGTTTCCGGACCGGCGATCAGGTAGACCGGCTGCAGCGGCTGCGACGCCGGCTGGGTAGCGAGTTGTTCGGGACGCAGTTCCATGGCGACAGCCTACGCTGCTGCAGGCGGATGCGGCGAACGCCGCGCGCCTGCGGCGAACGGCGCGGCCGCCGCGTGCGGCGGCGAAGGCAGCAGGGCGAGGCTCAAGGCTGCGGCGTGGTCGCCGGCTTGTCTGCGGCCGGCGTGCCGTCGACCGGCTTGCCTTCCACCGGAGTGCCGTCGGTCGACGGCGGCGCGGCGTTGACGTCCTTGCCGTCGCGCACCTGCGCGCGCACCACGCTGTCGATCCGGCGCAGCATCGACGCCGACATCTCGCGGCGCAGTTCGTCGGCCAGGATCTCGCGCTCGGTGGAGGTACCGGTGGCGTCGGTCGGCGGCGACACGTAGTCGCGCGAGAGCTCGATCACCTGTTGCGGCACCAGCACGCTGCCGTCGGCGCGGCGGAACACGAAGATCGCGGCGTAGCGCAGGCTGTACTCCTGGGCGCGGCCTTCGGCGTCGAGCGCGATGGGCAGGTCGCCCCAGCGTTCGGACAGCACTTCCAGGCGGGCCACGCCGGTGTTGACGTCCTTCGGCGCGATCTCCGCGCCGGCCGCGCGCAGGCCGCGTTCGAGCAGCTTGGCCAGCTCGCTGTACGGCGCCGAGGACACCACCTTCACCGACGGCGTGTCGGCCGGCAGGGTCAGCTTGTTGCGCAGGTGGAAACCGCAGGCGGTCAGGGACACCGCGAAGACGAGAGCGAGCAGGAGTCGGGTCATGGACACAGTCTGGAGGAGCCGGCTGGGCGCGGCAACAGGCCGCTAGCCTGCCGTACGCCGCGTGAACGCGGGTTGAGACCTGATGCCACGCCGTGCGGCCGCGATGCGGCCGCCGCGGTGCGCCGGCTCACGCCGCCACCAGGTTCACGATCTTGCCCGGCACGATGATGATCTTGCGGATGCTCAGGCCTTCCAGGAACTTGGCCGCATTCGGCTCGGCCTGGGCCAGTGCCTCGATCTGCTCGCGCGGGGTGTCGGCGCCGACCTCGATGGTGCCGCGCAGCTTGCCGTTGACCTGCACCGCCAGGGTCACCGCGTCGCGCACCAGCGCGGCCGGGTCCGGCTGCGGGAACGGTACGTCTTCCAGCAGCGTCGCCGGATGGCCCAGCGCCTGCCACAGCGCGTGGCTGGCGTGCGGGGTGATCGGGTTGAGCAGCAGCACCGCCGCTTCCAGCGCTTCCTGGCGCACCGCGCGGCCCTGATCGCCGGCGTCGTCGAACTTGGCCAGCGCGTTGGTCAGTTCCATCACCGCGGCGATGGCGGTGTTGAAGCTGTGGCGGCGGCCGTAGTCGTCGGCGACCTTGCCGATGGTCTCGTGGGTCTTGCGCCGCAGCGCCTTGTGCTCGGCATTCAGCGCGGCCGGATCCAGCGCCGGCGCGGCGCCGTCGGCGACATGCTTGTGCACCTGCGCCCACAGCCGGCGCAGGAACCGCGCCATGCCGTCGACGCCGGCCTCGTTCCACTCCAGCGACTGCTCCGGCGGCGCGGCGAACATCGAGAACAGGCGCACCGTGTCGGCGCCGTACTTGCCGACCATCGCCTGCGGATCCACGCCGTTGTTCTTGGACTTGGACATCTTCTCGGTGCCGCCGATCAGCACCGGCTGGCCGTCGCCGCGGTGCACCGCGCCGATCACCCGCGCCTTGTCGTCGCGCTGCACGTCCACGTCGGCCGGGTTGATCCAGTCCTTGGAGCCATCCGGGTTCTGCCGGTAGAAGGTCTCGGCGATCACCATGCCCTGGGTCAGCAGGTTGGTCGCCGGCTCGTCGCTGTCCACCAGGCGCGCGTCGCGCAGCAGCTTGTGGAAGAAGCGGAAGTACATCAGGTGCAGGATCGCGTGCTCGATGCCGCCGATGTACTGGTCCACCGGCAGCCAGTAGTTGCCGCGCTTGTCGACCATGTCCTTGGCGCCCGGCGAGGTGTAGCGCGCGTAGTACCAGCTCGACTCCATGAAGGTGTCGAAGGTGTCGGTCTCGCGCTCGGCCGCCGCGCCGCATTGCGGGCAGGTGGTCTTGCGCCATTCCGGGTCGGTCTTCAGCGGCGAGCCGGTGCCGCTCAGGGCCACGTTCTCCGGCAGCAGCACCGGCAACTGGTCCTCCGGCACCGGCACCGCGCCGCAGCTCTGGCAATAGATCACCGGGATCGGGCAACCCCAGTAGCGCTGGCGGCTGACGCCCCAATCGCGCAGGCGGTAGTTGACCCGGCGCTGGCCCTGGCCCTTGCGCTCGAAGCGCTCGGCCAGCGCCTCGAACGCGCCCTGGAAGTCCAGCCCGTCGAACTCGGCGGAATTGACCAGTTCCAGTTCGCGGGTCTTGTCGCCATACCAGTCCTGCCAGCGGCTCGGATCGTACTGGCGCTCGTCGTCGTTCTTCGGCGCCTTCAGCGCGATCACCTGGCGGATCGGCAGGGCGTACTTGCTGGCGAATTCGAAATCGCGCTGGTCGTGGCCGGGCACCGCCATCACCGCGCCGGTGCCGTAGCCCATCAGCACGAAGTTGGCGACCCACACCGGCACCTGCTCGCCGCTGATCGGATGCACCGCGGTCAGGCCGGTGTCCATGCCGCGCTTTTCCTGGGTTTCCAGTTCGGCCTCGGAGACGCCGCCCTGCTTCAGCTCGGCCAGCAATGCAGCCAACTCGGGATTGGACTTGGCAGCATGCAGCGCCAGCGGATGCTCGCTGGCGATGGACACGAAGGTCACGCCCATCAGCGTGTCCGGGCGCGTGGTGAACACGCGCAGCGGGTCCAGGGCGCTGCCGTCGGCGTCGCGCACGTCGAACTGGATCTCCAGGCCCTCGGAACGGCCGATCCAGTTGCGCTGCATGGTCTTGACCGATTCCGGCCAGCCCGGCAGCTGATCCAGGCCGTCCAGCAGCTCCTGCGCGTAATCGGTGATGCGCAGGAACCACTGCGGGATCTCGCGCTTTTCCACCAGCGCGCCGGAGCGCCAGCCGCGGCCGTCGATGACCTGCTCGTTGGCCAGCACGGTCTGGTCGATCGGGTCCCAGTTCACCACCGCGTTGCGGCGGTAGGCCAGGCCCTTGCGCATCAGCCGGGTGAACATGCGCTGCTCGTGCACGTAGTACTCGGGCCGGCAGGTGGCGAACTCGCGCGACCAGTCGATGGCGTAGCCCAGCGACTTGAGCTGGCTGCGCATGTGGTCGATGTTGGCGTAGGTCCACTTCGCCGGCGCGGTCTTGTTCTTGATCGCCGCGTTCTCGGCCGGCAGGCCGAACGCGTCCCAGCCCATCGGCTGCAGCACGTTCTTGCCGATCATGCGCTGGTAGCGGCTGATCACGTCGCCGATGGTGTAGTTGCGCACGTGGCCCATGTGCAGCGCCCCGGACGGGTACGGCAGCATCGACAGGCAGTAGAACTTGGGCTTGTCGGAGGTCTCGTCGACCTCGAAGGCGCGGGTGGCGTCCCAGAACTGCTGGGCGGAGGATTCGACCTGCTGCGGGTCGTAGGCGGTGGGCTCGACGGCGGACATGGAAACGGGCAAGGGCCAGGCGGCAACAAAGCGGCCAAGGGTACCGTAGCGCGGCAAGCCGCTCCAATCCCGGCGACGGACGGCACTGGCGCGCAACGCCCGCGCGCGTGCCGGCAGGCGCAGGAACCGCCGCTGCAGCGGCTTCGGCGCCGCGGGCGAGCGCGGCGGCCCCGGCCACGGCAG
>NZ_JAGHWV010000018.1:0-26478 GCF_017746095.1 Xanthomonas sp. D-109 | reverse complement strand
ATTTTTTATTGCGCCTGGAAAAAACAGCCCGACGCGCGCAGGCGATCGGGGACGGGCGAAACCGCGCAATGACGGATCGGCGAGGCGCTGCGCGCCCTACCCTCACCCCTACCCCTCTCCCGGGGGGAGAGGGGCGCGGTTCCTTCCTTCTCCCCTCCGAAGAAGGGGCTCCGCAGAGGCGGGGGCGGCGCTAGCGCTTCGAATCCGGCAAGGTGCTGATCGCCAGCCGCCAGGACGGCGTGCCGTGGCCGAGGTGTTGGGCCAGACCGGCGCAAGCAGGATCGTAGGCCGCCGCGAGTACCAGCAGCGGCACCGCGCCCTCGGCCGCGTACGCCGCGCCAATCACGTGGCCCGCTTCCCCGTTGGCAGAGCGGGCCTTGTCGAACGGCACCTGGCTGCCGACGAACTCGGCATGGCTGCGGTCGCCGCGCACATACGGCAGCAACCAGTCGACGCTGCGTGCCAGCGATGCGCCGTTCGGTGCGCGCCAGTGGTACAGATCCTCGCCGCGTTCGGAGAACAGCAGCGCCAGCGTCACCAGCGGACGCAGGTCGTAGACGTGATAGGACAGCGCATCGCGTTCGACGAAGTCGATGCTGCGGCCGTCGGGCAGCAGGTTGTCGGCGATCTGCTGGCGAAAGCCGGTGCGGGCGTAGTCCAGTAGCCGGGTGTCGTCGAGCGCGGCGCCGATCATGCCCACGGTCTTCAGCCGGTGGCTGTGCCAGTTGTTGGTGGCGGTCTTGCGCTTGAGGTCGCGCGAATCGATTTCGGCATCGGCGATCTTGCGCATCCACGCGTCGATGGCGCGGCGTTGTGCGTCCTGCAGTGCCGGGCGCACGATGCGGTAAGCGAAGATCGCCGGTTCCAGCCCGGTCTCGTCGATCGGATTGCCGTTGGGCACATTGTGCGCAGCCCATTGCGCGAGCTGGTCGCCGGCGGCCAGTGCGTCGGCGCGCTCGCCGTCCAGGGCGTAGCGCAGCGCCAGCGCCTGGATACGCAGCATGTCGCCCAGGCTGGTTTCGGTCGCCGCCTTCACTGGATCGCCGCGCAGGCGGCCGCCGGTGCTCAGGGTCTCGAGCGGATGTGCGCCCTGCGCGCGTGCCGCATCGGCCAGCCGGGCCTGCGCCGCCTCGATCTCGCGCCAGGCTGCATCGGTTGAAGCCGATGCGTGCAGCTGTTGCCATTGCGCTGCGGTCGGCCACAGCCGCTGCGCCGCGGCGGCGGGCGTGCTGTGGGTCAACGCGAATCCGGCAAGCACCACGCCGAGAACGGCGTGCGATGAGCGAAGCATGGCGATCTCCGGAAGCGCTGGCGAGGGTGTCGGGCGACTGTAGGCGCGATGCGGTGAACGCCGGATGGCCCGAGTCCGGGAGCACGGTCGCCAGCATGCGCTCGCCGGTGCGCGGATGGCGACGGGTCGTATCGGCGCCAGCGCGGCGTCATGCGCGCGCGGCTGCCAATGCCTGACGCGCTGACCTCCCAGTTTCCGCCGGCGAGGGCGCTTCGCGCTCCGTACCCTCACCCCAACCCCTCTCCCGACGGGAGAGGGGCCTTGACGTTCCCTTCTCCTTTCGGGACCACGGCCTGCTTTCCGGGGGAAAGGTTCCGAAGGGGACGAGCGGCCGAGCGACGTCGTGCCCAACCAGCCGCAACCACGCTCCGGCTGTCCTACCGCGCCCGATCCAGCAGCCACACTTCGACGCGTTCGTTGCGCGCCTTGGCCGCCGCGTCCTCACCGCCGATCAGCGGACGCAGTGCGCCCAGACCGCGTACCCGTTCCACGGCGACACCGCGTTGCACCAGGTAGGCGGCGACCACATCGGCGCGGTCGTTGCTGGCGATGGTCGGGTACAGCCGGTTGGCGCTGTCCGGTGTGGCGAAGCCGATCACCGCCAGGGCGCGGCCGTGCATCGCCGGCTGTTGCATGAAGGCGACCAGCCGGTCGAGATCCTGGGCGCTGCGCGCTTCGTACATGCCATTGAGCGACTGCAGGCTGAAACGGAGCGTGGTGGTCAGGCGCCGGGCACCGGCGCTGGCCTGGACATAGGCGCCGTCCGCGCGGGTCGCGGCGGTGGCGCCGTGCGGCGTGGCCGGATCGACGTCGATCGTCATGGCGATCGGGCCGAGTCGGCGCACCACCCGTTGCGCCTGCGGGCCGATCGCGTACAGCGCCAGGCTGCGGCCGAGCGCCGACATCATCTGGCCGCCGTACAGGCTGTAGCGCTGGACCAGCGGATAGTCCTCGCCGCGCACGGCGGCGTCGGTCGGGAGCACGGCGATACCGCCGTCGGCGATGGCCAGCGCGCGCGTCCCGGCCGGCACCGGCGTGGTCAGTCCGACGACCGCCAGTGCGTCGGGATGGCCGGCGACGGCGCGTGCTGCCTCGGCCAGGTCCGTATGCAGGACGTTCCCCGGCGTGCGCAGCGCCGGCAGCGCCAGGCGTTCGCGGAGGAAGTCGTCGAGACCGCCGGGGATGGCACTGCGGTGCAGCGCGATCGGCAAGTCCGCGCCGCCGAGTTGCGACCAGCGCGTCGTCCGGCCGCTGAGGATGTCGCGCAGCTGCGCGACGCTCAGCGTGGCGATGGGGTTGTCGGCGGCGACCAGCACCCGCGCGCCATCCAGGGCGACGACGAACTGCTGGTCCGGCGAGCCCAGGTCGCCGAGCTGCCAGGCGGCCTCGCGTTCGCGCGCATCGGGCTGGCGCGCCAGCATCGCCAGTTCGGCGTCGCCATGCACCAGGTCGGCGAAGCCGGCGGCCGCGCCGGTGCCGGCGATCTCCACCACCAGCGGCGCCTCGTCGCGGACCGCGGCGATCTCCAGCGTCGTCGCATCGACGCGATGCCGTTGCAGTTGCCGGTAGCCCATGCTCTGCAGCCAGGATTCCACCAGCGCCGGCATCAGCCGCGCGCCGAGGCTGTTGGAGCCGTGCACGCGCAGGCGTTCGGCCGGTTGCGCGGACGCGGCCGGTAGCGCGCACAGCATTGCCGCGCCGAGCAGCAGCAGGCGCAGGGTGAAACGCAACATGGGATCCCCCCTGGGATCTGGACAGGCGCGGCAGTGTTGGCGATCGGCGTGACATCGCAGTGACTGTGCGCATGGTCACGCACGACACCGCCGCGTCGCGGCGTGTCCTGCGGACGGTCAACGCGCGACGCGAGCGCGCGGGACCGTCGACCCTCAGGCCGATCCGAGCCGGCGTTCGGCGGCCTGCGCCCAGCGCGCGGCGATCGCCGGCGAGGTGATGCACACGGCGCTGTCGGTGACCGTAGTGACCGCGCGTTCCAGCAGCTGGATGTCGGCCTCGTGCTGACGCGCGACGTGCGGATCCTCGAAGAAGATCGCGCGGTGGCAGCGCCGTTCCAGGACGCGATCGGCGATCTGCGCGTCGCCGCCCATCGGACCGCTCTGGTAGCGGTGCACCCAGTCCTGGCCCTGCGGCCAGCCGCGGCTCCAGGCCAGTTCGTTGAGCCGCTGTCCGGTGGTACCGGTCGCCACGCGCTCGGCGAAGCGCGACAGCAGGTCGAAATGTTCGCTGGCGAAGGCCAGCATCTGCGGCTTCATCGCATCGTGGGCAATCAGCGCCAGGGTCTGCCGCGGCAGCGCGTAGAGATCGTCGGCGCCGGGATCCGGTGGCAACGCGGCGTGGATGCGCTCCATCTCGACCCAGTCGCGGGCGCTGGCCACGGTGGAAATGAACGGCTTGCCGTGGATCACGCACTGGCGCTTGAGCGCGATCGCCTCGGGAAAGATCGAGGACGGGTCGACCGGATCGATCAGGTAGATGGCACCGTCCAGGGTCCGCTCGGCGCCTTCCAGGCCCACGACCTCGGCCACCAGCTTCATCAGTCCGCCCTCGCGGCCGAACGGGTAGCGCCTGAGGCCAGCATGGCCGACCAGCAGGCCGGCACGCACGATCGCCTCGTGGGTACGGCCGACCGCGTGCAGGCCGAGCTGCAATTCGCGGATACCGGCTTCGCTGGCGCGCAGCCAGCGGAACAGCGCGGCATCCTTGCCCTGGTGGTGCAGTCGGTTGGCGGCCAGGCCCAGGCGCATGCGTCGATCCGTGCGGGAAAGGTGCGACAGTCTGCGCCCGATGGCGGTGTCGACTCAATCGCCGCGATCGCCGGGCCGCCGCTGCGGACCCGGCGTTACCGCAGTCACTGCGTGACTTGCTGGGCGCGCACCGCCAGAACGTTCATCTGCGGCTTGTCGGCGCCGCTCTTGTCCGGCTGCAGGTTGAACGCGTAGTCGCTGCGCCACCACGCGCCGCCGGCCCAGGCGGTCCAGCCCAGCCAGACGTCGCCATTGTCGTGGACGTAGCCGAGCATGGTGTCCAGCGCGGCCAGGCAGGTGGGGTCGCTGCTGCCGCCGAACTCGCCGAGGAAGCCGCGATAGCCATTGGCGCGCAGCCATTGGGTGAACGCTTGCAGGCGTTCCGCGCCGATGCTGGTGCTGACGCAGGCGGCACTGGTGCCGGAGGAGTCGGCATCCAGGTACTGGTGCACTTCGAACGCAAGGTTGCCGGCCGGGTCGTGGACCGTCAGCAACCCCTGTGCATTGGAGACGCCGTACCAGGTGCTGTTCCAGCTGTGCGCGCCGCTGAAGGCGGTGCCGGGCACCAGGATCAGGTTGTCGGCGCCGGTGCCGCGGATCGCGTCGATCGCCGCCTGCGCGATGGCCGCCCAGTCGCCGGAGGCGAGGCCGTTGGGTTCGTTCATCAGCCCGAACACCACGCTGCCGTCGTTGCCGAACACCAGTGCCAGGCGTCGCCACAGATCGGCCAGCGCCGCCGCCGGCACCGCGTCGCCGCCGATGCGTACGCCGTCGTACTTGGCGTAGTTGTGCACGTCGAGGATCAGTTGCAGCTCGTAGCGCTTGGCGCGTTCGACGGCGGTGCGCAGGGCGTCGAGTTGTGCGGCGTCGAGCGGGCCGTCGGCCTGCGGCTGCAGCCGCTCCCACAGGAACGGCAGGCGCACGATGTTCATGCCCTGCGCCGCGGTGTACGCATAGTCGGCGTCGGTGGGATACACGTAGTCCTTGAACAGCACGCCTGGCTTTTTCGCCGAGTTGAATTCGGCGCCGGCCAGATTGATGCCGGCGTAGCGCAGGGTCTGTTGCGCGTGGGCGAACGGTGCGCAGGCGGCCAGGAGCAGGCACAGCGCAGCGCGCTGTCGCCACTGCGGAGAACGGGAAACACGGGTCATGCGTGGCATGGCGGATCCTTCGTGGGGAAGAGCGGCAGGCGCCGCCGCGATGCGGCGTGCGCGGCCGTGCACAACGCTGCAACCGCCATGCCAGAGCGATCGTCGTCGTGGAAAATGTGCGACGCATTGCACGTCGCAGGTCATGCGTTCGCGCGCACCGCGCCGTGCGCGTTCGTCGCTCTGGCGGCGCCGCCCGCGCTCAGCGCGTGATGCGCTGCGCCCAGGGCGCGAGGATCGCCATCTGCGGACGGTCGTGGCCGTCGGCGTCGGGCTCCACATTGAACGGATAGTCGGCGCGCCACCAGGCGCCGCCTGCCCAATAGCTCCAGCCCAGCCACAGCGTCGGGTGCTGCGCGATGTCGGCGAGCATGCCGTCGAGCGCGCGGCGGCAGACCGGAGTGTCGGCGGCGGCGAATTCGCCGAGGAAGCCGAGATGGCCGGTCTCCTGCAACCATCCGGTGAACGCACGCAGGCGTTCGACGCCGATGTCGTCGCTGACGCAGACCGGGCTGGTGCCGCTGGAGTCCGCGTCGAGGTATTGATGCACTTCGATCGCCATACGCTGCAGCGGATCGTGCAGCGCGGCCAGCGCGCTGGCGTTCGAGGTGCCGCCCACCGGGGTGTACCAGCTATGCGCGCCGGTCCACAGCGCGCCCGGCACCAGGATCAGGTTGCTCGCGCCGGTGGCGCGGATCGCGTCGACCGCGGCCTGCGCGGCGGCGGCCCATGCGGCCGGGGTGATGCCGTTGGGCTCGTTCATCAGCCCGAACACCACCGCATTGTCGCTGCCGTAGGCGCGCGCCAGACGCTGCCACAGGTCGACGAAGGCGGCGACCGGCAGGCCGGTGCTGCCGACGAGGCGACCGTCGTAGCGCGCGTAGTTGTGGATGTCCACGATCACGTACATGCCCTGCGCCTTGGCCTGCTGCACGGCGTCGTCGAGCAACGCCAGTTGCGCGGCGTCCAGTGGCCCTTGCGGCTGCGGCTGCAGGCGTTCCCAGCGCACCGGTAGGCGCAGCAGGTTCATGCCCTTGCCGGCGAAATAGGGGTAGTCGCTGCTGCGCGGATAGGTGTAGTCGACACCGACGACACCGGGGATCTTCGACGGCGCGATCTCGGCGCCGGACAGGTTGACGCCGGCAAGACGCAGCGCTTGCTGCGCGTGCAACGGGACGAGCGGAACGGACAGGCACAGCAGCAGCGCGGCACGCCAGGCGTGCCGCGACCGCCGACGCAAGGCGAGCGCGATCATGCTGGATCTCCTTCGGCATCAGAGGGGGAACCCGGCCGATGGAGAGAGAGCAGCCGGGCTGATGACAACGGTGTGCGGACACCGTAGTGCATTGCCGAGGTCAGGGCGATACGTCGCAGGCACGCATGCATGGATCTGTGCGGCGATTGGCAGCGCGATCCGGTACTGGATCGCGCTGCATGCGCTGTGCCTGGCGCGCGCGTCGCCGACGCTGCACGCCTAGGTGCGGGGATGCGCAAGGCGTTGCCGGCATGCAGAGCCGGCAACGTCAGCTCACTTCTTGCCGGTGATCTGGCGCGCGTACTTGGACAGGATCGGCATCTGCGGCTTCTCGCTGCCGTCCTTGCCGGGTTGCACGTTGAACGGATAGTCGGGCTTCCACCATGCGCCGGCCGCCCACCAGGTCCAGCCCAGGATCACGTCGTCGTTCTTCTGCATGTAGCTGAGCATGTTCTCCAGCGCCTCATTGCAGGTGGGCGTATTCGCGGTGGCGAATTCGCCGATGAAGCCGACCTTCTTGTTCTCGCGCAACCAGCTGACGAACCCGGCCAGCTTCTCGGCGCCGGCGGTGGCGCTGACGCACTCGCCCTTGGTGCCGCTGTTGTCGCGGTCCAGGTACTGGTGCGCTTCGAACGCCATGCGGTTGCGCGGATCCTTCAGCGGCTGCAGCGCCACCGCGTTGGGCGTGCCGTAGGCGGTGCTGCGCCAGCTGTGTGCGCCGGTGTAGGCGGTGCCCGGCACCAGGATCAGGTTGTTGGCGCCGGCCTTGCGGATGGCGTCGATCGCCGCCTGCGCCGCACTGGCCCAGTCGGTCGAGGACACCGCGTTGGGCTCGTTCATCAGCCCGAAGATGACGTTGTCGTCGCCCTTGAACTCCTTGGCCAGGCGTCGCCACAGATCGGCGAACACATCGTCGGGGGCGCCCTCGCTGCCGACCAGCGCACCGTTGTACTTGGCGTAGTTGTGCGGATCCAGGATCAGGTACATGCGGTTGGCCTTGGCCTGCTCCACCGCCTTCTTCAACAGCGCCAGTTGCGCCGGGTCGAACTCGCCCTTGGCGGTGGGCTGCAGGCGCTCCCACAGAAACGGCAGGCGGATGGTGTTCATGCCCTTGCTGGCGAAGTAGCTGTAGTCGCTGGCGGTCGGGTAGGTGTAGTCCTTGTAGAGCACGCCGGGCTTCTTGCCGGAGTTGAACTCGGCGCCGGACAGATTGACGCCGGCGTACTTGAGCACGCTGCGGCCTTCGGCGGCGGCGTTGCAGGCGATGGTGGCGAGCAGCAGCGCCAGCGGCAGGGAACGCCAGCGCGGGGAACACGACGAGGAAAGCGACATGGGGGAGCTTCCTGGAGTGAAGGGGGAGCGCCGCCCGCTCGGGGGAGTGCGGGACGGCAGGCGCAAGCGTGCAAGGATCGCCCCCGTGATCGCCAGCTTGTGCGCACCCGTGTTAGCCGGGCATTCACCTGGAACAGACAGGCCCTGCGCGGACGCCGGCCGGCATCACAGCGCGCGCGTGGTGCAACTGGCAGTGGTGGCGTGATCGCGGTCGCGATCACGCCTGGCCGGGCGGGCAGCGACGCAGAGCGGGGGGGCTCGTCCGCACCAGCGACCCTGCGCGCAGCCTGTTCCCGGCGCGTGCTGGCGGTGCGGGATCGAGGATGCCGCCTTCAGCCGCTTCCGCCGATCCTGCAAGGTTTGTCGTCGCCGTCGTCCCCGAATGCCCGACTTCTGTCGAAGCCCGGGCAGGGCGCTCAGGCGGCTGCCTGGGTCGTCACCGGCAGGCGGTTGCCGATCCATTCGGCGATGCTGGCCGCGGCATCGCGGCCTTCGGCCACGGCGGTCACCACCAGGTCGGCGCCGCGCACTGCGTCGCCGCCGGCGAACAGCTTCGGGTTGGTGGTCTGGTACGGCAGGCGGCTGCTGCCGTCGGACTCGCCGCCGCCGGCGAGGATGCGGCCGTTGGCGGTGCCTTCCACGCCCTGCGCCGCCAGCCACTCCGGCACGCTCGGCGAAAAGCCGAAGGCGATGATCACCACGTCCGCATCCAGCAGCGACTCGCTGCCTTCCACCGGCACCGCGGCCTGGCGTCCGCGCGCGTCCGGCTCGCCGAGCCGGGTTTGCACCACGCGCACGCCGGCCAGGTTGCCGGCGGCGTCGGCCTCCACGGCCAGCGGCTGGCGATTGAACAGGAAGCGCACGCCTTCCTCGCGCGCGTTGGCCACCTCGCGCGCCGAGCCGGGCATGTTGGCCTCGTCGCGGCGGTAGGCGCAGGTGACCTTGGCCGCACCGAGGCGGATCGCGCTGCGCACGCAATCCATGCCGGTGTCGCCACCGCCCAGCACCACCACGCGCTTGCCGCTCAGGTCGGGCAGCGCGATCTTGTCTTCCCAGCCGGCGATCGGCCGGCCCCAGGGATCGTTGCCGCCGACGATGCGGCTGTTCTGTACCAGGAACGGCAACGCCGGCAGCACGCCGGGCAGATCCTGGCCAGGCAGGCCGCCGTCGGTGTAGCGGTAGGCGCCGGTGCCCAGGAACACCGCGTCGTACTCCTCGAGCAACTGCTCCAGGCTCACGTCGCGGCCGATCTCCACACCCAGCCGGAACTGCACGCCCATGCCTTCGAGCACCTCGCGGCGCTTGCCGATCACGCTCTTGTCCAGCTTGAAGCTGGGGATGCCGAACTGCAGCAGCCCGCCGATCTGCTCGTAGCGGTCGTACACCACCGCCTGGATGCCGGCGCGCGCCAGGCGGTCGGCGCAGCTCAGCCCGGCCGGGCCGGCGCCGATCACCGCCACCCGCTTGCCGGTGGGTTCGACCTGGCTCAGGTCAGGGCGCCAGCCGTTGTTGAGCGCGGTATCGACGATGTACTTCTCGACCGCGCCGATGGTGACCGCGCCGAATTCCTCCAGCGTGCAGCTGCCTTCGCACAGGCGATCCTGCGGGCACACCCGGCCGCACACTTCCGGCAGCGGGTTGGTGCTGTGGCACAGCGCTGCGGCCTCTTCGATGCGGTTTTCCTGCACCAGCTGCAGCCACTGCGGGATGGCGTTGTGCACCGGACACTTCCAACTGCAGTACGGGTTGCCGCAATCCAGGCAGCGCCCGGCCTGGTACTGCGCATCGGCCTTGTCGAACTTGCCGTACAGCTCGTTCCAGTCGCCGGAGGTACGCAGTTCCACCGGGATGCGCTGTGGCATCTGCCGCGGCAGGTCGAGGAACTGGAAGGCGTGTTTGCGGCTCATAGGGCTGGGAATCGCGAATGGGGAATGGGGAATCGGAAAAGCGGGTCTGCGTGAGCGGAAGGGGAGCTGGCGAGCCGGGCTGTGACCATTCCCGATTCTCCATTCCCCATTCCCGGCACCACCATCAAGCGGCGCGCCGCAACGACTCAGTCAACGACTCGATGCTCGCCGCCTTCGGTTTGACCAGCCAGAACTTGCCGACGTAGTCGCGGAATTCGTCGAGGATCTGCTGCGCCCAGATGCTGCCGGTCAGTTCGCGGTGGCGGCTGATCAGCTTGTGCAGGTGCTGGCGGTGGCTCTCGAAGCCTTCGGCGGAGATGCGGTGGATGTCGATCAGTTCGTGGTTGTAGCGGTCGACGAAGTCGCGGTCCACGTCGAGCACGTAGGCCAGGCCGCCGGTGAAGCCGGCGCCGAAGTTCAGGCCGACCTTGCCCAGCACCAGCACGATGCCGTCGGTCATGTATTCGCAGCAGTGGTCGCCGGCGCCCTCGATCACCGCCAGCGCGCCGGAGTTGCGCACCGCGAAGCGTTCGCCGGCGCGGCCGGCGGCGTACAGCTCGCCGCCGGTGGCGCCGTACAGGCAGGTGTTGCCGATGATCGCGGTGCTGCGCGCCTCGAAGCGCGCCCCGCGCGGCGGGCGCACCACCAGGCGGCCGCCGGCCATGCCCTTGCCGACGTAGTCGTTGGCCTCGCCCTCCAGTTCCAGGTGCAGGCCGCCGGCGTTGAACGCGCCGAAACTCTGCCCGGCCGAGCCGCGGAAGCGCAGGGTCAGCGGCGCATCGTCCATGCCGTGGTTGCCGTGGACGCGGGCGATGGCGCCGGACAGGCGCGCGCCGATCGAGCGGTCGGTGTTGTGGATCAGGAAGCGATGGTCGCCGCCGCGCTTGTGCGCGATGGCGTCGGCGAGCAGGCCGTCCATCTGCGTGGCCAGGCTGTCCGGCGATTCGTACAGGCGCTGCGCGGCGCAGTGGCCGCCGTCGTGGCGCACGTCCTTGAGCAGCCGCGACAGGTCCACGCGCACGCCTTCGCGCGGGCAGATATCCAGTTGCTGCAGCAGTTCGGTGCGGCCGACGATCTCGTCCAGCGAGCGCACGCCCAGGTACGACAGCCACTGCCGCACTTCCTCGGCCAGCAGCCGGAAGAAGTTCTCCACGCGCTCGGGCAGGCCGACGAAGTGGTTGGCGCGCAGGCGCTCGTCCTGGGTGGCCACGCCGGTGGCGCAGTTGTTGAGGTGGCAGATGCGCAGGTACTTGCAGCCGAGCACGATCATCGGCCCGGTGCCGAAGCCGAAGCTGTCCGCACCCAGGATCGCGGCCTTGACCACGTCCAGGCCGGTCTTCAGGCCGCCGTCGGTCTGCAGGATGGTGCGCGACCGCAGGTCGTTGGCGACCAGCGCCTGGTGCGACTCGGCCACGCCCAGCTCCCACGGCACGCCGGCATAGCGGATCGAGCTGACCGGGCTGGCACCGGTGCCGCCGTCGTGGCCGGACACGGTGATCAGGTCGGCGCCGGCCTTGACCACGCCGGCGGCGATGGTGCCCACGCCGGCATGGCTGACCAGCTTCACCGATACCAGCGCGCTGGGATTGACCTGCTTGAGGTCATAGATCAGTTGCGCCAGGTCTTCGATCGAATAGATGTCGTGGTGCGGCGGCGGCGAGATCAGGCCGATGCCTGGCTTGGCGTAACGCAGCCGCGCGATCAGTTCGTTGACCTTGTGCCCGGGCAGCTGGCCGCCTTCGCCGGGCTTGGCGCCCTGCGCGACCTTGATCTGCAGCACCTCGGCGTTGACCAGGTATTCGGGGGTGACGCCGAAGCGGCCGGACGCCACCTGCTTGATCTTGGAGCGCTTCTCGGTGCCGTAGCGCGCCGGGTCTTCGCCGCCTTCGCCGGAATTGCTGCGCCCGCCGAGGCGGTTCATCGCGATCGCCAGCGCCTCGTGCGCCTCCGGCGACAGCGCGCCGAGGCTGATCGCGGCGGTGTCGAAGCGGCGCAGCAGGTCCTCGGCCGGGGCGACCTCGTCCAGCGGCGTCGGCGTGGCCGCGCGCTTGAGCTGCAGCAGGTCGCGCAGGGCCGAGGCCGGGCGCCCGTGCACCGCGGCGGCGTAGGCGTCCCAGTCGGCCTGCAGGCCGCTGCGGGTGGCGCGCTGCAGGGTCAGCACCACGTCCGGGTTGTACATGTGGTACTCGCCGCCGTGCACGTACTTGAGCAGGCCGCCCACTTCCGGCTTGAGCAGGTCGTTCCAGGCGCGCGCGGCGAGCTGCCGCGCCTCGGTGTCCAGCCGCGCCAGGCCGACGCCGCCGATGCGCGCGGCGGTGTCCGGGAAACACAGCGCCACCACGTCCGGATCCAGCCCGACGATCTCGAACAGCTGCGCGCCGCGGTAGCTGGCGATGGTGCAGATGCCCATCTTGGAAATGATCTTGGACAGGCCCTTGTAGATGCCCTTGCGGTACTTGCGGCCGATCTGGGTCTGCTCGCCGCCGCTCTTGAGCAGGAGGATGCCGCGCCGGCCCAGGTCGAACAGGGTCTGGTAGGCCAGGTACGGATACACCGCGGTGGCGCCAAAGCCGAGCAGGCAGGCCATGTGGTGCGGATCGCGCGCGGTGCCGGTCTCGATGATCAGGTTGACGTCGCAGCGCAGGCCCACCCGCGAGAGGTGGTGGTGCACCGCGCCGGTGGCCAGCAGCGCATGCGCCATCGGCCGCTCCGGCACCGGGTAGCGGTCGGTCAGCAGCAGCATGACCTTGCCGTCGCGCGCGGCCTGTTCGGCCTCGGCGCAGATGCGCTTGAGGCCGGCCTCCAGGCCTTCCTCGACGCCGTAGGACAGGTCGATCTGGGCGTTGCGGGTCTGGTACTGCGGCATCTTCAGCAACTGCCGCAGCTTGCGCTGGCTGAGCACCGGCGAGTTGAGGATGACGTGGTTCACCGTCTCCGGGCCGGCATGGAAGATGTTGGTCTCCTTGCCGAGCTGGGTGGTCAGCGACATCACGCAGTCTTCCCGCAGCGGGTCGATCGGCGGGTTGGTGACCTGCGCGAAGGCCTGGCGGAAGTAGTCGTACAGCGGCCGGGTGTGGCGGCTGAGCACCGCCATCGGGGTGTCGTCGCCCATCGAGCCGGTGGCTTCCTGCTCGGTCTCGGCCAGCGGCCGCAGCACCTGCTCCACTTCCTCGGTGCTGAGCTGGAACAGCTTGTGGTAGCTGCGCAGGGTGCGCTCGTCGAACGGCTCCTCGACCAGCGAGGGGTCGATCAGCTCGGTCTGCAGGTAGGTGACGCCCTGCTGCAGCCACTGCTTGTACGGGGCGCGGCCGCGGTTGATGCGGTCGATGGCATCGGAATCGAGCAGGTCGCCGCGCTTGAGGTCGATGGCCATCATCTCGCCGGGGCCGAGCTTGCCCTTGCGGGTGACGCGTTCGGCCGGCAGTTCCCACACGCCGGCTTCGGAGGCCACGAGGAAGTGGCGGTCAGAGGTCAGCATCCAGCGCGCCGGGCGCAGGCCGTTGCGGTCGAGCATGCATGCGGCGTAGCGGCCGTCGCAGGCGACGATGCCGGCCGGGCCGTCCCACGGCTCGGTGTTGAGGCCGTAGAACTCGTAGAACGCGGCCAGGTCGGCGTCCTTGAACTCCAGCGACTGCGTGGCCGGCGGCACCAGGATGCGCAGCGCCTGCAGCAGGTCCATGCCGCCGGCGACCAGCAGCTCGAGCATGTTGTCCAGGCTCTGCGAATCGGAGCCGTGCATCGAGATCACCGGGTCCAGCTCGGCGATGTCGAAGCGCGGGGTCTTCCACACCTTGCTGCGCGCCTGCGCCCAGTGCCGGTTGCCCTCGATGGTGTTGATCTCGCCGTTGTGCGCGAGCAGGCGGAACGGATGCGCCAGCGGCCAGCGCGGCAGCGTATTGGTGGAGAAGCGCTGGTGGAACACGATGGCGCTGGAGGCCAGGTCGTTGCGCTGCAGGTCCGGGTAGAAGGTGCTGAGCTTGTCCGGCAGCACCATGCCCTTGTAGCTGATGCCGTTGGGCGAGAGCGTGGTGACGTAGAAATCGGCGACCTCGCGCAGGCGCTGCTCGGCGCGGCGGCGCGCCAGGAACAGGGCCAGGGCGAAGGCGTCCTCGCCTTGCTCGGCGCCGGCGTCGACGAACACCTGCTCGATGCGCGGCAGGGTGTCCTTGGCCAGTTGCCCGCACACCGCATCGTCGGTGGGGGTGAGGCGCCAGCCGCATGGCTGCGCGCCGACGCGGCGCAGTTCCTCTTCCAGCACCTGGCGGCAGCGCGCGGCGGCGTCGGCATCGTCGCGCGGCAGGAACACGTTGCCGGCGGCGAAGCGCGCGCCGACGCTCAGGCCGGCTTCGCGCGCCAGTGCGCGCAGGAACGGCTCGGGTTTGCGGATCAGCAGGCCGCAGCCGTCGCCGGTGAGGCCGTCGGCGGCGACGCCGCCGCGGTGGGTCATGCGCGACAGCGCGGCGATGGCGGTATCCACCAGCGCCCGCGAAGGTTGGTCGTCGAGTTGCGCGACCATGCCGAAACCACAGGCATCGCGCTCGTCTTGGGGGTCGTAGAGCCCGTGGCGGTTGCGGGGGGCCATGTCTGCCTCTGAAAGCGATCCGAAGGAACGCGGCGACACTCGCCCCCGCTCTATCCTGGAGCGCTTCTTGAGGTCACCGGAATCCCGACTAAAACATAGTTGGTGCGGTGCCGCAATACACCGTTACACCTGCAACTTCAGGGCTGGCGGCGGCGTTGCCGCCGCCGCCGCACCAGGGCCGCCGGCGGCGCCTTAGCCGCAGCGAACGCCGGTGATCTGGTTCTTTTCGTCGACCTCGATGTTGAGCCGTTCGCCGTTGAACTCCATGGTCACCGCCTGGTTGGGCTTGAGCACCCGGGCGGTCTTGGCGCCGGTGTCGCTGCGCGCCTGGTCCAGCAGCGCCGGGGCGAAGGTCTGGCCGACCAGGCCCTGCGCCTGCGAGGCATCGCAGCTGCCCACCGGCGGCGCGTCCGGCGCGTTGGCCGGGTCCGGCGCGGCGGCCTGCTGCGCGGCGGCCTGGGCCTTGGCGCTCACCTGTTCCTGCTCGTCCGGCGGCGGCGCGCCGCAGGCGGCCAGGGCCAGCGCCAGGCATGCCGTGCCGAGCAGGCCGGCACGCGTGGACGCACGGGAGGAAAGGAGGTTGCTCATCGGGGCTCCTATGGATGGAGGGAAGGACGCGTGAAGCATAGAACGTGCGTCGCGCTTTGAGGCCACCCAGGGCCACCGGCGGCGAACGGCGCCGCCGGCGCGCCTGCCACGGGGATCCGGCCTTCCGGCGCGACGCACGTTCCAACGTCGGCAGCATCGGACATGGCGCGTTCGCCACTCGTTAAGCGCTGCAGCGGCCCGGCATCACGTGCCGTAGCCGTTGCGCTGCCGACAATCCGGGCTCGTGGAACCGGCGGCGCGGGCCGCGGTTCCGGCTTCCGGAGGTCCGATGTCCACCCAGTCCCGTTCCACCGCCGCCGCCGAGGCCGCGCGTGCCCGGCAGTCCCGCCAGGCCGCCAGCAGCGCCGGCCTGGTCTACGTCAGCGACCAGGAGCCGGGCATCGTCCGCCGCCGTGCCGGCAAGGGATTCGGCTACCGCCTGCCCGACGGCAGCGCCGTGCGCGATGCCGCCACCCTGCAGCGCATCCGCCAACTGGCGATCCCGCCGGCCTACACCGAGGTGTGGATCTGTGCGCGCGACAACGGCCACCTGCAGGCCACCGGGCGCGACGCGCGCCGGCGCAAGCAGTACCGCTACCACGTCGACTGGGCGCAGGTGCGCGGCGACGGCAAGTTCGAGCGCATCGTCGCCTTCGGCCAGGCGCTGCCGCGGCTGCGCCGGCGCCTGCGCCGCGACATGGCGCTGCCCGGCTATCCGCGCGACAAGGTACTGGCGATGGTGGTGGCGCTGATGGCCGAGACCCTGGTGCGCGTGGGCAATGCCGAATACGCACGCAGCAACCGCTCCTACGGCCTGACCACGCTGCGCAACCGCCACCTGGCCTTCGTCAAGGGTGGCCGCGCGCGGCTGCAGTTCCGCGGCAAGGGCGGCCAGGAGCACGACATCGAGGTGGACGACGTGCACCTGGTCAAGCTGATCCGCGGCTGCCAGCAACTGCCCGGGCAGGCGCTGTTCCAGTACCGCGACGACGACGGCCAACTGCAGCCGGTGGATTCGGGCGAGGTCAACGACTACCTGCGCGAGGCGATGGGCGAGAGCTTCACCGCCAAGGACTTCCGCACCTGGGGCGGTACCCGCGCCGCGCTGCAACGGCTGGCCGCGCTGCCGCTGCCCGACACCGGCGGCGAGCGCGCGCTGGCGCAGGCGCAGAACGCGGTGATCCGCGAGGTGGCCGAGGCGCTGGGCAATACCCCGGCGGTGTGCCGCAAGGCCTACATCGACCCGTGCGTGTTCGACGGTTGGCGCTGCGGCCGCCTGCACGGCCTGTGCGAGGGCGTGCGCGGCGAGCGGCAGTGGGATCTGATCACGCTGAAGTACCTGGGGCGGGCACGCACCGCGGCGCGCAAGGCGGCCAAGGCGGCCGGTCGTCCCTCGGCCAAGGCGCCGCCCTTGCGCAAGGCCGCGCAGACCACGCGCAAGGGTGCGGCGGCAAGCGCGCAGGGCAGTGGTCACCGCAGCAAGCGCAAGGCCGCGCCGGTGGCGCGCAAGCGCGCCTGAGCGCCGCGCCACCGCGGGTGCGGCGGCACGGCCCCGCGGTGCGGATCAGCCGCAATACACGGTGGTGATATTGTTGGTCGGGCCGATCTCGACGGTCAGGCGGTCGCCGCCGGTTTCGCGGGCGCCACGGTTGGCGCTGTCCACGCCGCTGGAGGTGGCGCCGTTGTCGGTGACGCTGCTCTTGACCACCTGGACCTTGAGGCTGTCGCTGTCGACGCGGGCGCGTTCGACGGTCATGCGCGAGGCGGCCAGGCCGACCGCGCCGCGGACCTTGTCGATATGGCACTGGCCGGAGATGACGCCGTCGATCGGCTGCACCTGCGCCACCTGGGTGGTGCTGCAGGCGCCGAGCAGCAGCACGGCGGCAAACGGGGCGAGGCGGGCAAGCGGGTGGCGGATCATGGGGCGTCTCCTTCGATCGATGGCGCGAGCCTGTCGCGGCGCATGTTTGCACCGCATGAAGAGATCGCGCCGGCGGTTTCACCGGTCGTGGCCGCCGGCGGGGCAAGACTCGGGATTCCCCCAGCAACCGGAGCCGATCATGGCCACCTGCGATGTCTGCGGAAACGACGACGACCAGGCCTTCACCCTGACCCAGGGCACGCGCAGCGGTACCTTCGATTCGTTCGAGTGCGCCATCCACGCCTTCGCCCCGCGCTGCAGCCACTGCGAGTGCCGCATCGTCGGCCATGGTGTGAGGACCGGCGAGCGCATGTTCTGCTGCGCGCACTGCGCCCGGCACACCGGCGTCAGCGGTCTCGCCGACCGCGCCTGAGCGACGCCCGTTCCTTCCCTTCGAGGAGGGTTGCGCGACCGCGTCCTCCTCCCGCATCCGGAGTATTGCCGATGGCCTCCCGCAAGCGTCCTGCCGCCACCAAGTCCGCCGCGTCCAAGCGCAGTGGCGCCGTGGCGTCGTCCAGCGCCAAGACAGTGCAGCAGCAACGCGCGCTGCAGCGCGCGGTCGATGCCGGCGACGCCAGGCCCAAGCCCAAGCGCGCCAAGCCGGGTGACGCCGGCCAAGCCGGGCCGCGCAAGCAGCCGCAGCGCATGCCCAGGCAGCACTTGGCCAAGCCGGGCAACGAGCATGAGCTGGCGCTGCAGCCGCGCTTCGAGGCGCCGGAGTACGTGGGCAGCGGCAAGCTGCGCGGCATGAGTGCGATCGTGACCGGTGCCGACTCGGGCATCGGCCGCGCAGTGGCGGTGCTGTTCGCGCGCGAGGGCGCGGATGTGGCGGTGCTGTACCTGGACGAGCACGAGGATGCGCAGGTCACCCGCCAGCATGTGGAGAACGAAGGCCGCCGCTGCATCACCATCGCCGGCGACGTGAAGGATCCAGCGTTCTGCGAGGACGCGGTGGCGCAGACCGTCAAAGCCTTCGGTGGACTCGACGTGCTGGTCAACAATGCCGCCTTCCAGTTGCATTGCGATGCGCTGGAGGATCTGAGCGAGGAACATCTGCAGGAGACCTTGCAGACCAACATCGCCGGCTATTTTCACATGGCGCGCGCGGCGCTGCCGCATCTCAAGCGCGGCGCGGCGATCGTCAACAGCGGCTCGGAGACCGGGCTGTTCGGCAGCAAGTCGCTGCTGGACTATTCGGCGACCAAGGGCGCGATTCATGCCTTCACCATCGCCTTGGCCAGCCAATTGCAGCCGCGCGGCATCCGCGTCAACGCGGTCGCGCCGGGGCCGGTATGGACGCCGCTCAATCCGGCCGACAAGTCCGCCGAGGACGTGGCCGAGTTCGGCAAGCAGAACCCGATGGGGCGCCCGGCGCAGCCGGAGGAACTGTCGCCGGCGTACGTGTTCCTGGCCTCGCCGATCACTGCCAGCTATATCAATGGCGCGATCCTGCCGGTGATGGGTGGGCCGACGGGGTAGGGGGCGAGTGGGTTGGCGGGTGAGTTGGCTGGCGGTCGTACCCTCACCCCAACCCCTCTCCCGGCGGGAGAGGGGCTTTTGATCCCCTTCTCCCACCGGGAGAAGGTGCCCCGAAGGGGCGGATGAGGGTACGAGGTGCTCGTGTTCGATCTCCGCGTGTCGCTTCGCGCCGGACCCTCACCCCAACCCCTCTCCCGGTGGGAGAGGGGCTTTGACTCCCTTCTCCCCTCGGGAGAAGGTGCCCCGCAGGGGCGGATGAGGGTGCGGGTCGCTTGCGTTCGATCTCAGCGTGCCGCTTCGCGCCGGACCCTCACCCCAACCCCTCTCCCGACGGGAGAGGGGCTTTGCTCACTCCGTTTCGGCCCAGCGCGACAGGTTCTGCTTGAGCATGTCGATGTCGGCCCAAGGATCCTTGCGTCGCCGTTTCAGCTTGGCGGGAACGTCGCGCAGCTTGAAGGCGTCGGCGCGGTGCAGTTTGGGCAGGTCACTCCAGGACAGCGGCATCGCCACCGGGGCGCCGGCGCGGGCGCGCAGCGAGTACGACGCCACCGCGGTGGCGCCGCGGCCGTTGCGCAAATAGTCGACGAAGATGCGCTGGTTGCGCAGGCGCTTGCTGGCGGTGGCGAGGAAGCGCTCGGGTTGCGACTGCGCCAGCGCGTCGGCGAAGCCATGGGCGAAGCGCTTGGTCAGGTCCCAGTCGCAGCCCGGTGCCAGCGGCACCACCACGTGCAGGCCCTTGCCGCCGGACACGCGCAGGAACGATTCCAGCTCCAGTTGCGCGAGCAGCCTGCGGATGTCGGTGGCCGCGCGCTTGACCTCGGCGAAGGGCACGTCCGGGCCCGGGTCGAGGTCGAACACCACGCGGTCGGCACGCTCCGGGGACGCGGCATGCGCGCCCCACGGGTGGAACTCCAATGCATTGAACTGCACCAGTTCCAGCAGCCCGGCTGCATCCTCGACCACCAGGTACTCGGCCTGGGTGCCGCTCTCTTCCTTCAACCGCACCGACGACACCAGTTCCAGCCCGGCGGTATGGTGCTTCTGGAAGAAGCACGCGCGCTCGGCGCCGGCCGGGCAGCGGATGATCGACAGCGGGCGGCCGGCGATCTCCGGCAGCAGGTGATCCATCACCGCGCTGTAGTAGTCCCAGACCTCGCGCTTGGTCGCGCCGATGTCGGGGAAGACCACGCGGCCCGGGCTGGACAGCGTCGGCGGCGTGCGCGCGGTGCCCGTGGTCGCGACGTCGCGCTTGCTGCGCCGGGGACCGCTGGTCTTGGTCTCGCTCGCCTTCGCCGCCTTCGCAACCTTGGTCGCCTTCGTGGCTTTGACCGTTGCATCTGCCCTGGCTTTCCTGGCCGGCGGCCTCGCCCGCGCCGCCGCCGCGCGCGGTGCCGGTGCGTCGGCATCGCCCAGGTCGGCGATGTCCTTGTCCGGGCGCACCGCCTTCAACGAGGCCTGGCGCAGCAACTGCTGTCCGCCGATGCCGCGGTAGAACACCTCCACCACGAAGCGCGGCGCGAACCAGCGCGCGCTGCGCAGGTCGGTCTCGGTGGTGGGCACGTGCACGCTGGGCGTGGCGCTGCCGGCCTTGCCGATCAATGCGGTCAGCTCGCGCAGTAGCGCGTCGGAGAAACCGGAGCCGACCCGCCCGACGTACAGCCAGCCATGTTCGGCATCCGGCCGCGCCAGCAGCAACGAGCCGAAGCCGCTGCGGCTGCCCTTGGGTGCGGTGTAGCCGACCACCGCGAACTCGTCCGAGCGCAATTGCTTGGTCTTGCGCCAGTCGTCGCTGCGGCCGCCGTGGTAGCCACGGTCGGCGCGCTTGGAGACGATGCCCTCGAAGTGCTGCGCGCCGGCGAGCTGGAACGCCGCGTCGCCGTCGCCGTCGATGTGCGAGCTGAAGGCCAGGTGCGTATCGGCGTCCTGCAGCAGCCGCTGCAACAACGCCTTGCGCTCGGACAGCGGCGCGGCGGCGATGTCGATGCCGCCCAGGTGCAGCAGGTCGAACAGGGCCAATGCCAACTTGCCCTGGCGCTCGCCGGACAGCACCGCCTGCAGCAGGTTGAAGTCCTCCTTGGTCCCCTTGCCGGCGATCAATTCGCCATCCAGCGCCGCCGAGTGCAGGCCCAGCGCGGCGATGGCATCGCGGATCTCGGGGACCCTGTCGGTCCATTCGATCGCGTTGCGCGACCACAGCCGCACCACGCCGTCGGCGACGGTGGCCAGGATCCGGTAGCCATCCCACTTGATCTCGTGGATCCACTGCGCGCCCTGCGGTGGCGCGTCGCCCAGCCGGGCCAGCTGCGGCGCGAACGGCCCGTCCGGCGCCGCCGCCGACACCGCGCCCGGCAGTGCCTTGGCCAACTTGGCCCAGTTCGTCCGGCGGCCTTTGCGCACTGGCGCCACCACCGTGACCTTGCGCTTGTCCGGTTTGCCGGCGCCGGCGCGCTTGATGTCCTGCGCCGGCGCCGCGGTGACATCGGCCAGCAGGTCGTCGGCCTCCAGGTCGCCGGCGAAGGCGTCGTCCTCCTTGAACAGCAGCCACTGCGGCTGCCGCGCCGGCTTGCCCGAACGCACCAGGTGCCAGCCACCCTTGAGCTTGTCGCCGAACAGTTCGAAGCGTAGATGACCCTTGGCCAGTTGCGCCTCCGGATCGTCCGCGCTGCTCCACACGCCACGATCGAACTGGGCGACGTGGCCGCCGCCGTATTCGCCCTGCGGGATCTCGCCTTCGAACGTGGCGTAGTCGAGCGGATGGTCTTCCACTTCCACCGCCATGCGCTTGACCTTGGGGTCGTAGCTCGGCCCCTTCGGCACCGCCCAGCTCTTCAGCGCATCGCCGACCTGCAGGCGGAAATCGTAATGGCGGCGGCTGGCGTGGTGCAGCTGCACGACGAAGATCGGCCGCTGCCCCGCCGGCACCGGCTTGCCCGGCTCCGGTTCGCGGGTCTTGTCGAAGCGGCGCTTGCGACGGTAGTCGGCGAGGCTCATGGCGCGGGCCCGGCCCGCATCACGTGCGCAAGTGCGCGCGAACCGCCGCGGCACTGCTGCCCACCGCCTGCACGGCGGCGCGCAACGCGTCGGCGGACACGCCCAGCGCCTGCGTCCAGTCGCGTACGTCGTCGTCTTCGTGGAGGTTGATGCGATCGCGATCGGGCGAACCGGTGTTGCGGGTGTCGTCGCTCATGCCGATGTCCTGCTGTCCAGAAGCCGCTGCGGTCGTGGGGCGCCACGTGTGGCGGCGAGTGCCGACGGACGCGGGATGCGTCGGCGGACCGGTGCGGAAACTTCTAGTCGCGCCGGCGTGGCATCGCCGTGAACGCCGTGTCTGCCCCACGCATGCGCGCCGCCCGCTCAGAACGCCAGCGAGGTACTGAACAACACCTGCCGCGGCGCGCTGCGCTGCAGCGTCTGGTAGTCGCCGGCGAACGCCGAGCCGGCGATGTTGGCGGTACCGATGTTGTGGCGGTCGAGCAGGTTGCTCACGTCCAGGCGCAGCTCCAGGCCGGGCAGCGGGCTGTCGGGCCCCAGCGTGTACGCCGTGTACGCGTTGACCTGCCAGAACGCCGGTACGCGCAGGTCGTTCTCGTAGGTGAAGGGCTGATGCAGGTACTCAGTGCTGGTGGCGCCGAAGCGCCAGTGGCGCACATGCGCCGACAGGTCGCTGACCAGCGACAGTTGCGGATAGCCCGGCTGCGCCTTGCCCTGGATCGGATAAACGCTGCCGTCGACGATCACGTCGCGGTCGTAGACCGAGCGCGCCAGCGCCACGCCCTGGTAGAACTGCAGGTGCGGGGTCAGGTCGGCGGTCACGCCCAGGTCGGCGCCGAAGGTGTGCATCTTCGGCATCACCTGCACGGTGTTGACCTGGGCGAACTGGGTGCCGACCGCGGCCGACAGCAGGCGGTGGCGGATGTCGCCGTAGAACACGTCGGCGGTGACGGTGGCGCGGTCGAAGCGATGGGTGCCGCCGAGGGTGAGATTCCAGTCCTGTTCCGGCTGCAGGTGGCGGGCAAGGCGGTCGAACGTGGCCTGGTCGGGGACGGTCCAGGCCGAGGCGGTGTAGCCGATGTTGCCGCGCTGGGCGACGCGGAAGCCGTTCATGGTGCTGCCCAGGTCGATGAAGCCGTCGGTCTGCGCGGTCGGGCTCCAGAACAGCGACAGGTGCGGCAGGACCGCGCTTTTGGCGCGCAGCGTGCCGGAGGCCGGCCGGTCCGGCGCATCGCCGACACCGCCGCCGCTGGTGCGGAAATCCACCGCCTTGGCCCCCAGGCCCAGCACCAGCGTGTCGCTCAGCGCGATGTCGTCGTGCACGTACGCCTGGCGCGCGCGGGTGGTCCACTGCGAGACGTTGTCGGCCCTGAACGCCGGGCCGTCGGTGTCCCACGGCCCGATGGTGCGCAGCGGCCGGCCTTGTCCCAACAGCGGCTCGCTGTACCAGAAGGTCGCCGCGTCGGCGCTGGCGTGCTCCTGCCAGAGGCCGGCGCTGAAGGTGTGCCGGCCGAGCAGGTAGCTCAGGCTGAGCAGGGCGCCGCTGCGCTGCAGGTGCGGTGCCTGCACCTGCTCGGAGAACGGCGCACCGTTGGGCGAGGGCGTGGTCGGATCGCTCAGCGTGGCGTGAGTATGGCTGCGCGCGCTGTAGACCTGCACGCGTCCGCTGAGCGCGTCGGAGATGCGGAAATCATGCGCGAGCGAAGCGATGCGGTCGTCGGTGACCTGGCCGGTGTCGTACGGCAACAGCCCGGCCAGCGTGCCGCAGCTGTAGGCGCCGCAGGAGGCGCCGGCGTTCTGCGGCAGGGCGATGGCATAGGCCCTGGCGTAGTCGGGATAGAGGCTGTCGGCGCGCCAGCCGAGTTTGCCGAGCATGTCGAAGGACAGGTTGTTGTAGCCCCACATCGCGGCGTGGCTGGCGGACAGGAACACGGTGAACGTACCCCAGGCCACGTCCTGCGTCGCCTTCAGGTCGCCGCGCAGGAAGCGTTGGGTGCCGCCACCCTGGTATTTGTCCGCACCCAGCCGTTGCAGATCTACCTGCAGCTTCGGGCCGTTGTCGCCGAGCTGTCCGCTCTGTGCGGACACCGTGGTGACCTGGGTCGCGTCGCTGCCCACGCCCTGCTTGAGGCGCAGGCCGGGCGAGTCCTTCGGTTCGCCCAGGCGGTACTCCAGCGCACCGCCGTTGGCGCTGCTGGAGAACACGCTCACCGGTGCTGCGCCTGGGCTGACGGCGATGGTGCCGATGGCATCCGGCACGCCGACGTTGACCACGCTGGTGCCGGTCAACGACAGGAAGCCGCTGTCGTTCAACGGCACGCCTTCGAAGCTGATGCCCATTTCGTTCATGCGGAAACCGCGCACGAACAGGCTGGTGGCGGAGACGTCCAGGCCCAGGCCATCGGTGGCGGTGTAGCTGGCGCCGGGCACGGTCTTCAGCCGCGCCAGGCCGTTGCTGCCGCCGACGTCGGCGTCCATGTCGCCGGCATTGATGACGTAGCGGTTCGGGCCGACCACTTGCGTAGGCGCCACCGCCGCCGCATGCGGCGAGGCCACCACGTCCAGTGCCGACAGCGTGGTCGGCGTGGTGTCGGCATCGGTGTCGGCGGCCGTTTCCGCAGCCTGCGCCGGGGACGCGGCGAGGCAGGCGGTCAGCGTCGCGGACAACCACGACGGCGTGCATGCGCGCATGCGGCGATGCGGTGCGGGCGGCGGCAAGGCGGTGGCGCGGAGACGGGAGGAAGTCGCGTGCATGGTCGGATCCGGCGTGGCGTGAAAGCGGTGGCGCAGGCGCGCACCCAGCGCTGGGCAGCGGCCTCGCGGCGACGCCCGGCTGGCTGTGCGTTTGCGATGGAAGGGCCCCGGCGGTGCGGCGCGGAGCAGGGGACGTGGCGGGCGGCTTTGCGGCTGTTCGCCCCAAATCGATGAAGGCGAACGGCGCATCCGCGCGACAGCGCGTGACCCGAGGTGGAGACAGCGGCGTGAAGCGATGCAGGGAATTCTTGCATCGCATGTGCGCTTGCACCATTGCGCGTTGGTACAGCCGTGCCTGCCGCGCGTATGCGTTGCGATACCTGGGTATAGGGCACTGGTGTCGTTGCGCCGAACAGAGCCGGATCGCCGCGAAGGTCGACCGCCAGGGAGTGCACAGTGGCGGAGGGCGGCACCCTTTCGCCGCACGTGTGCGCAGCGCTATGGACGACCGGATGCCTAGGACCGATGCGGCATCCGCCGACATGCGATGGGCGCTGCCAGCCTCGCGGACGGGTGCCATCGCCAGGCCTGCCGCCCATGACCTGCGACCTATTGACGACAGTTGTCGTCACGGGTAGTTTTGCTGACAAGTGTAGTCATCGGGGTGGGCGGATGCGCCGCAAATCGATCGGGGACCAGGAACTGGCCCTGCTGCAGTACATCGCCGAGCACGGCGATGCCAGCGTCGGCGAGGTCGCCGCCGGCTTCGGCGAGGCGCGCGGGCTGGCGCGTTCGACGGTGCTGACCATGATGGAGCGCCTGCGCGCCAAGGCCTATCTGCGCCGTCGCCAGGTGCAGGGCGTGTACCGCTATGCCGCCACCAGCGGCCAGGACGACGTGGTGCGCAGCGCGGTCGGCAGCTTCGTCGAGAAGACCCTGCAGGGCTCGGTGTCGCCGTTCGTGGCGTGGATGTCGCAGCGCGCCGAGGTCAGCGACGCGGAACTGGCGGAACTGGAGGCCCTGGTGGCCAAACTGCAATCGCAACGTCGGGAGGACTGAGCCATGCACAGCCTGTTGGGGACGGACGTGTTCGAGAGCCTGCTGTCGCGGCTGCTGGCGACCAGCGTCCAGGCGCTGGTGCTGGTCGCGCTGATCTGGGCGCTGTGCCGCTGGCTGCCGACCCTGCCGGCGGCGACGCGTTGCCGGCTGTGGTGGCTGGTGGCCGCGCAGAGCGTGCTCGGCCTGTTGTGGGCCGGCGCGGTGCAACTGCCGGTACTGCCGGCAGCGCCGGCGCAGATGGCGGCGGCACCGGCGATCGTTGCCACGATGCCGGCGACCCCGGGACGCGCGGCAACATCGTCCGTGCAGGTCGCATCCGCGGTGCCCGCGCAGTTCAACGTCAACGCGACTGCCGCCACCGCTGTCACGCCGATCGCCTCGCCGCCGGCCACGCCTTCCTCGGCGGCCTGGCCCTGGGCGCAGGCGCTGGCCGCGTTGTGGCTGGCCGGCGTGCTGGTCGGCGCCGCGCACAGCGTGCTGGCCTACCGCCGCAGCCGCCAGCGTGCGCGCGCGGCGGCGCCGTGCACCGACGCCGCCCTGCTCGGCGCGCTGCACCTGGCCGCCGAGGCGCACGGCCTGCGCCAGCCGCCGCAGTTGCGGCTGTGCGCGCACACCGATTCGCCGCAACTGATCGGACCATGGCGGCCGGTGCTGCTGTTGCCGGCGCGGCGCATGGCCAGCCTTCGCGCCGACGACCTGGACATGGCGCTGACCCACGAACTGGTGCACCTGCAGCGCCGCGACCTGTGGTGGGGCCTGTTGCCGGCCGTGGCGCAGCACCTGTTCTTCTTCCATCCGCTGGTGCACCTGGCCAACCGCGAGTACGCCCTGGCCCGCGAGGCGGCCTGCGACGCCGCCGTGGTCGCCGGTCACTGTCATCGCCGTCACGACTACGCGCGGCTGCTGGTGCAGCTGGGCGTGGCGCCGCGGCCCAGCGCCGGCGTGGCCAGCGCCTCGCCGACCTTCCTGAGCCTGAAACGGAGATTGCAGATGCTGCAGACCACGTCCGCTTTTCCGCGCCTGGGCGCGGCCCTGATCCTGACCGCGGTGACCGTACTCGGCGTGATGCCGCTGCGCCTGGTGGCCCAGCCCGGCCATGCGGCCCCGAGCGCGGCGCCGACCCGGCCGGCGCGCACGCCGGCGCCCGACGTGGCGACCGACGTCGATGCCGGCACCGAAGCCGCGGCCGATGCGGCTGCCGCGGCCGCCGAGGCGGCGCAGACTGCCGCCGATGCTGCCGGCGATGCCGCCGCGCAGGCGGCCGACGTCGCCGATGCCGCGCGGGAACGTGGACGCGAGGCGGCGGCTGCTGCGGCCGAAGCCGCCGAAGCTGCCGAAGCGACCGACGCGGCGGACATGGACGATGCCGCGCGTGCCGCCAACGTGCCCGCCGCGCCGCTACCGCCGCGTGCGTCCAGGCCGGCCAGGGTGGCGGCAGCGACGCCCGCGCAGCCTGCACCGCCGCCGGT
>NZ_JAGHWV010000017.1:0-99988 GCF_017746095.1 Xanthomonas sp. D-109 | reverse complement strand
CCCCGGCCACGGCAGCGCCCGCCGCGCCGGCCAACTGCGCAAGCCCGGCAGGGTCAGCCGCGGCGCGCGACCGCCCGGGGGCCGGGCCAGCACGCCAGCAGTGCCAGCCAGCCCCACCACAGCAGGAACACCAGCCGCTGCGCCAGCGCCGGCGACAGCAGCCGGTCCAGCGCGAACGCGCCCAGCGCCACCAGTAGCGCCATCGCCAGCGCCAGCGCGGCCCAGCCGCGCGCGGCGGGATCGCGGCGCGCGCCCAGCCCCAGCAGGGCCGCGGCCGCGACCAGCGCCACCACCCACAGCAACCAGGCGCTGGCATGCAACTGGGTCGCGCGCGCCTCCAGGTCGGTCGGGTCCAGCGGCAGCAGGCCCATGCCGGCGAAGGCCAGGCCGGCCAACAGCAGCAACTGCCCACCGACCCGCACCGACCAGGGCGCCTGGCGGCCGGCGCGGCGCAGCAGCCGCAGCGCCAGCGCCAGCGCCAGGGCCCCGGGCAACACGAATGCCAGCAGGTTGAACGCCCAGGCATGCGGGATGCCGCGCGCACCGAGCAGGGCCAAGGGATGCGACCACGGCAGATAGCCGGGCAGCACCGCGCCGAAGCCCAGCATCGCCGCCACCGCCGCCACCGCCAGCAGCGGCCCGATCCAGCGCAGCACCCGTTCGCTCACCTCGCCCATCCGTTACCGTCCTTTCGCGCCGCCATGGCGCCCGAAACCCGGCATTGTCGCCGCTGCGGCCGCGGCCGGCATCCGTGGCGCGACGCCGCCGCCCTTGCATCGGCGCCGCCGCGCCTCCATACAGAGCGTCTTCTCGACTGCGATGACGCCGCCCATGTCCGACACGCCCCACGTTTTCGACGCCAAGACCGAGACCTTCGAAGCCGATGTATTGCAGCGCTCGCTGCAGACGCCGGTACTGGTGGACTTCTGGGCGCCCTGGTGCGGCCCGTGCAAGACCCTGAGCCCGATCCTGGAAAAACTGGCGGCCGAGTACAACGGCGGCTTCGTCCTGGCCAAGGTCGACGTGGACCAGGAGCAGCAGATCGCGGCGGCGTTCCAGATCCGCTCGGTGCCGACGGTGTTCCTGGTCAAGGGCGGACAGTTGGTCGATGGCTTCCCCGGCGCCCTGCCCGAGGGCCAGTTGCGCGAGTTCCTGACCCAGCACGGTATCGTGCCGCTGGCGGCGCAGGAGCCGGCCGAGGACGTGCCGGCCGCGCCGCTGGATCCGCAGGCCGAGGTACAGCGCCTGCGCGAGGCGGTGGAGGCCGAGCCGGACAAGGATGAGTTGAAGCTGGATCTGGCCCTGGCCCTGGTCAAGGTCGGCGCCGCCGCCGAGGCAGAGACGCTGATCGATGCGCTGCCGGCCAACCTGGCCACCGACGAGCGCGCGGTGCGGGCACGGGCGCGGCTGGGCTTCGTCGGCGCGCTGCAGGCCGCGCCGCCGCTGGAAGCGCTGCAGGCCACGCTGGCGCAGGATCCGAGTGATTTGAAGGCGCGCTACCTGCTGGGCGTCCGCCACCTGGTCGGCGGCGACGACGCGGCCGCGCTGGAGCAGTTCCTGGAGATGCTGCGCCAGGACCGCACGTTCGAGGACGGCCTGCCGAAGAAGGCGCTGATCGATGCGTTCCGGGTGATCGAGGACGAGGACCTGGTGGGGCAGTACCGCCGCAAGATGTCCGCCCTGCTGTTCTGAGGCGGCCGCGGCACGGGCGTCGGCGGGCCGCGTGCACCGCCGACGCCGTCGGCGGCGGTTGGTCATGCGGACTGGCCGCTGCTGCCGACGTGTCAGACGCGCCAGGGCGCGCAACAGGCGCCCCACCGATGCACCATACGCATGCGTCTGGTAGGCTCGCGTTCTCTGTTCCAGCCCTTCCCGCACGATGAAGCCATCGCTGTTCCGCCTGGGCCTGAACCTGTGGCCGCCGTTCCTGTTCGCCGGCATCCACGTGACCGCGCTGAGCGCCGACTACCGCCATGCGCGGGTCGAACTGCGCATGCGCCCCTGGAACCGCAACTACGTCGGCACCCATTTCGGCGGCAGCCTGTTCGCCATGACCGACCCGTTCTGGATGCTGCTGACCATGCAGAACCTGGGGCGCGACTACTACGTCTGGGACAAGGCCGGCAGCATCGAGTTCGTGCGGCCGGGCCGCGGCACGGTCAGCGCGCGGTTCGACCTGGACCAGGCGCTGCTGGACGAGCTGCGTGCCGCCACCGCCGGCGGCGACAAGCACCTGCGCTGGTTCGAGACCGACGTGGTCGACGCCCAGGGCGAGGTGGTGGCGAGGACGCGCAAGCAGCTGTACGTCAAGCGCAAGCCGGCGCGATAGCCGGTCGACCCGCGGTTTCGCCAAGACCGGCCCTGTCTCTGCGCAAACACGTACACACCGCGAGCTGATGCGACCTCACCTTCCGCGCGCGGCGCGACGATTCGGGTGGCGTGCGCATGCTCCGGCCCAATCGCAGCTGCACAGCCGCGCCGCGAGACCATGCCGCGCCGCACCAACGGCCATCAGGCGCCGCTACACTACGCGGATGTCGCCCGATCTCGCCGCCCCCGTTCCCCGCCCGTCCCTGCAACGGCTGTTCTTCACCGGCCTGCTGACCCTGTTGCCGATCTGGCTGACCTGGGTCGTGGTCAAGTTCGTGTTCGTGCTGCTCTCGGGCATCAGCAGCCCCTGGGTGGTGCCGCTGTCGGTGCGCATCGCCGCCTCGTTCCCGCGCGAGTTGGGCTGGGCCACCGCGCAGTGGGTACAGAACACCATCGCCCTGATCGCCACCCTGGCGGTGATCCTGCTGGTCGGCTTCCTCAGCAGGCGCGTGATCGGCCAGCGCCTGCTGCGCTGGTTCGAGGCGGTGATGCGCCGCATCCCGCTGGCCAGCGTGGTCTACGACAGCGTGCGCAAGCTGGTGGACATCCTGCAGACCCAGCCCGGCAGCACCCAGCGCGTGGTGCTGATCGACTTCCCGCACCGGGACATGAAGTCGGTGGGTCTGGTCACGCGGGTCATCAAGGAACACGGCACCGGCCGCGAGCTGGCCGCGGTGTACGTGCCGACCACGCCCAACCCGACCTCCGGCTACCTGGAGATCGTGCCGGTGGAACTGCTCACGCCCACCGACTGGAGCGTGGACCAGGCCATGAGCTTCATCATCTCCGGCGGCGCGGTGGCCCCGGAGAGCGTGCCGTTCACCCGGACCGTGGACCGCTGACGCCGATGCGCCGCGGCACGCTCGACGATCGCGCGGTCCGTCTGTTCATCGCCCTGGCGGCGTTCTTCTGCGTCAACGCCGCGCTGGCCGAGTTCATCGGGGTCAAGATCTTCGCCCTGGAAGACACCCTGGGCATCGCCCCGCTCAACTGGAACCTGTTCGGGCAGACCGGCTCGATGAACTTCACCGCCGGCACCCTGCTGTGGCCGCTGGTGTTCATCCTCACCGACACCATCAACGAGTTCTTCGGCCGCCGCGGCGTGCGCTTCATCTCCTGGTTGGCGGTGGCGCTGATCGGCTACGGCTTCCTGTTCGCCTTCGCTGCGATCGCGCTGGCCCCGGCCGGGTTCTGGGTCACCGCCGCGCAGAACCAGGGCGTGCCCGACTACCAGGCCGCGTTCGCCGCGGTGTTCGGCCAGGGCATGTGGACCATCGCCGGCTCGCTGGTCGCGTTCATGGCCGGCCAGCTGATCGACGTGGCGGTGTTCCACCGCATCCGCAGCGTGACCGGCGAGAAGCACGTGTGGCTGCGCGCCACCGGCTCCACCGCGGTCTCGCAGCTGATCGACAGCTTCGTGGTGATCTACATCGCCTTCGTGCTCGGCCCGCAGCACTGGTCGATGCAGTTGTTCCTGGCGGTGAGCACGCTGAACTACATCTGCAAGATGCTGCTGGCGGTGCTGCTGATCCCGTTGCTGTACCTGATGCGGCGCCTGATCACCGACTATCTGACCCCCGAGCGCGCCGAGCAACTGCGCGAGGAAGCCGCCGCCGACTGAACGCCGGCACACGCGCGAGCGCCCCGCGCGCCCTCGCGCGCGGCCATCGTGCAGCGCCGCAGAGGCCGCTGCCGCCTGGCCCGTCGCGCCACGGCGCCCGCCCGCGACAGGCCGGCGGGCGCCCGCGGGCAGCGGCCATGGGTGGCCTCGGCGGAGCGGATCGGGCAAGCTCCCCGCTCGCTTGTCGTTGGAGCCCGCAATGCCGCCCCGCTTTTCCCGCCTGCTGTCCCTCGCCATCGCCACCGCCCTGAGCCTGTCGCTGGCGGCCCCGGCGGACGCGGCCAAGAAGAAGACCACCAAGCAGACCACCGCGCAGACCCGCGCCAAGGCGAGCAAGGCCCGCAAGGCGCGGCCAGCGCCGGCCCCGGTGGTGCTGACCAAGGCACAGCAGTTGAACAAGCTGTACGACGACTACTGGGAAGCCTCGCTCAAGCTCAACCCGCTGCAGGCCACCTTCCAGGGCGACAGCCGCTACAACGACCAGTTGCCGAACTTCCTCTCGGCCGCGTTCCGCCAGCAGTCGCACGACTTCACCGTGGAGTGGCTGGGCAAGGCCGAGGCGATCGGCAAGGACGGCCTGACCGGGCAGGACCTGCTCAGCTACGAAATCTTCGTCGGCGACGCGCGCAACGCGCTGGAGGCGGAGAAGTACCCGAGCTGGATGCAGCCGGTGAACCAGTTCTACAACGTCGGCAGCATCATGGTGATGCTCGGCTCCGGCACCGGCGCGCAGCCGTTCCACACGGTCAAGGACTACGACAACTGGTCGCGGCGCGCGCTCGGCATCCCGGCGCTGTTCGACCAGGCCATCGCCAACATGCGCGAGGGCATGAAGGCCGGCGTGGTGCAGCCGCGCGCGCTGATGGAGAAGGTGCTGCCGCAGCTGGATGCGATCATCAAGCCCACCGCCGAGGAAAGCCTGTTCTGGGGCCCGGTGCGCAACCTGCCCGCCGACATCCCCGAGGCCGAGAAGCAGCGCATCACCGCCGAATACAAGCGCATGATCGAGTACCGCATCATGCCCGCCTACCGCTCGCTGCGCGGCTTCATCGCCACCGAGTACCTGCCGGCCACGCGCAGCACCGCCGGCGTCGGCGCCCTGCCCGGCGGCGATGCGTGGTACGCCTGGAACGTGCGCCAGAGCACCACCACCGACCTGACCCCCGCCCAGATCCACCAGATCGGCCTGGACGAGGTGGCGCGCATCCAGGGCCAGATCCAGGCGGTGATGAAGCAGGTGCGCTTCCGCGGCTCGATGCAGAAGTTCTTCAAGTTCATGCAGACCGACAAGCGCTTCAGCTTCAGGAGCGAGGACGAGCTGCTGAGCTACTACCGCGGCCTGGAGGGCCGTGTCGACGCGGCGGTGCCGCGCATGTTCTCGCTCAAGCCCAAGGCCGCGTTCGAGATCCGCCCGGTGGAACCGTACCGCGCGCAGTCGGCGGCCAGCGGCTCGTACATGCGCCCCAGCGAGGACGGCCGCCCAGGCATCTTCTACGTCAACACCTACGACCTGCCCAGCCGCAAGACCTGGGATGCGGAAGACCTGTACCTGCACGAAGCCATTCCCGGCCACCACTTCCAGCTCGGCCTGCAGCAGGAGCTGACCAACCTGCCCAAGTTCCGCCGCTTCGGCGGCGAGACCGCCTTCATCGAAGGCTGGGGCCTGTACGCCGAATCGCTGGGCAAGGACCTGGGCCTGTACCAGGACCCGTACAACTATTTCGGCTATCTGCAGAACGAGCTGTGGCGCGCGATCCGCCTGGTGGTGGATACCGGCCTGCACAGCAAGGGCTGGACCCGCGAGCAGGTGATCGACTACATGCTGCAGAACTCGGCCACCAGCCGCACCGACGCCGAAGCCGAGGCCGAGCGCTACATGGCCATCCCCGGCCAGGCGCTGTCCTACAAGATCGGCGAGATGAAGATCCTGCAGTTGCGCGACTACGCCCGCACGCAACTCGGCGACAAGTTCGACATCCGCGAGTTCCACGCCGAAGTGCTGAAGGACGGCTCGGTGCCGCTGAACGTGCTGCAGGAGAAGATCGAGCGTTGGGTGGCGAGCAAGAAGGGGTAAGCGGGGCGCCGCTTCGCGCGCGGGGCAAGCGGCCTGATGCGTCGCGGGGGTTTTTGTAGGAGCGGCTCTTGTCCCCTTTTCGGGGATCAGCCGCGACGGGGCATTCCTGGTGAAGCCCGGTCGCGGCTGATCCCCGAAAAGGGGACAAGAGCCGCTCCTACGAAAGGCCGCATCGGCGGCTGCGCCATCGCCTTCCCGCTGCGCCCATCCCACTCGGTGCGGATAGCGCGCCGGTTCCATCAAGGCATCGGACGCAAACGAACCCATTGTGGGAGGGACTTCAGTCCCGACGCCCTTCACTGCAACGCGTCGGGACTGAAGTCCCTCCCACAACAGCAGGAGGCCGCCGACATCAGCTGCGCCCCCACCGGCCAAGACGGCGTACGGTCGCGTGCAAGGCGACCCACCTCCTCGCTACGACGATGCCAGACGCAGCGCCAGCTGCGCGATGTCCTGCGGCGTGGTGCGACAGCAGCCGCCGATCAGGCGGGCGCCGGCCGCACGCCAGTCGGCGAGGTGGTCGGCAAGGGTGCCGGCATCGGCACTGTCGGCCTGCCAGCATTTGCGGTCGGCGTCGTAGCGCTCGCCGGCATTCGGATACACCACCAGCGGCACGCGGGTCAGTGTCGCCAAGTGGCGCAACGCCGCGGTGGCCAGCGACGGGGCAACGCAGTTGACGCCGAGCGCGACCACCTGCGGATGGCCGTCGAGCAATGCCACCACCTCACGCAACGGCGTGCCGTCGCTGAGATGCGTCGCATCGCGCAGCGTGCAGGTGAACCAGGCGACGATCTGCGGGAATGCCTCCAGCACCTCCAGCAAGGCCACCATTTCCACCAGTGACGGCTGCGTCTCGCACGCCAGCAGGTCCACACCCGCCTCCACCAGCGCGGCGATGCGCGGGCGGTGGAAGTCACGCAATGCCGCCTGCGGCAAGGCGTAGTCGCCACGGTACTCGGACCCGTCGGCCAGGAAGGCGCCATACGGACCGACCGAGCCGGCAACCAGCAACGGCCCCGCCTGCGGATGCCGCGCGAGATGCGCCTGCCGCGCCTGTTGCGCAAGTTCGACGCTGCGCGCGATCAAGCGCTGTGCTTGCGCGAGGTCGATCCCGCGTGCGGCAAACCCCTGCGGCGTGGCCTGGTAGCTGGCGGTGATCGCACACTGCGCACCGGCGGCGAAATAGTCGCGGTGCACCTGGCGGATCAGGTCCGGCTGTTCCAGCAGGATCTTCGCCGACCACAGCGGATCGCGCAGATCGCAGCCGCGCCGTTCCAGTTCGGTGGCCAGCGCGCCATCGAGCACCAGGCAACGGTCATCGGCCAGCAGCGCGGCGAGCGGGTTGTGCGGCATGGCTTAGCCTCGCAGCGACGGAATGCGCAGTGTCGCAGACGGCGGCGGCACGGTCGCGACGCTGCGCTATGCTCCGCAGATGGATCGCTTCCCTCGCTCGCGCCGGGTCAACCCGTGACCTTCACTTCTTTGACCCCAATGCTGCGCTGTGCCGACCTGACCGCGGCATTGGCGTTCTACACCAAAACGCTGGCGTTTCGCCTCGACAGCGGCACGGTGGCGACGGGCTGGGTGTCGCTGCGGCACGGCCCACTGGCGCTGATGCTGGCCACGCGACTGTCGGAGGACGAGGCAACCGTCTCCGATGTCGCCTGCTCGCTGTACTTCCGCACCGACCAGGTCGATACCTGGTGGCAGCGGCTGCAGCCGCACGCGCGTATCGTCTATCCGTTGCAAGACTTTGCTTACGGCATGCGCGAATTCGCGATCCGCGATCCGGACGGCCATCTGCTGCAATTCGGACAGGCGCTGTGCCGATGAGCCTGACCCTCGACGGCCTGCACCACGTGGCGATCATCGCCTCCGACTACGCGCGCTCGAAGGATTTCTATTGCCGCGTCCTGGGCCTGCCGGTGATCGCCGAGGTCTACCGCGATGCGCGCGACTCCTGGAAGCTGGACCTGGCCCTGCCCGACGGCAGCCAGCTCGAACTGTTCTCGTTCCCGACCCCACCGCCGCGACCCAGCCGCCCGGAAGCCTGCGGCCTGCGCCACCTGGCGCTGCGCGTGCGCGACCTGGACGCCGCCGTCGCGCACCTGCAGGCGCACGGCGTGGCGGTCGAACCGATCCGCGTCGACGAATACACCGGCCGCCGTTTCACCTTCTTCGCCGATCCCGACGACCTGCCGCTGGAACTGTACGAAAACGGCTGAACGCCCACCGCCGCCCACGCTGAACCGCATGACGCAGTGCAGATTCCCAGCACCATACGCTTGGGTATACAGTCGGATCAGGCCGGCATCGCGCCGGCCGCACCGGACATCCCTCGGGAGGGGAACATGCGCACGAGCTTCAAGACCCTGATGCTGGCCCTGCCGCTGAGCGCGGCGGCATTCATGGCGCACGCCGCCGACACCTCGCCGGTCGGCCGCTGGCAGACCATCGACGACGAAACCGGCAAGCCCAAGTCGATCGTGCAGATCGAACAGGCCGGCAACGGCACGCTGAGCGGCAAGGTGGTGGAGATCCTGCAATCCAACCACGGCCCCAACCCGATGTGCGACAAGTGCGACGGCGAGCGCAAGGGCAAGCCGATCAAGGGCATGACCATCCTGTGGGGCCTCAAGCCCGACGGCACCGCGGTGTGGGACGGCGGCTCGGTACTGGACCCGGCCAAGGGCAAGACCTACAAGGCCAAGATCACCCTCACCGACGGCGGCAAGAAGCTGCAGATGCGCGGCTACATCGGCATCGAGGCGTTGGGGCGGACGCAGACCTGGATCAGGGAGTGACGGAAGCCGGAAATCGGGAGTGGAGAATCGGGAATCGTAAAAAGCGGCATCTGCCGGCCTGAGACCACCCCACTCCGACAAGGCGCCTGCAAAGGCGCCTTTTTCGTTGCCAATCAGTTCGCAGGCCACCGCTCTTGCGATTCCCCATTCCCGACTCCCCATTCCCGCGAATCGGGAGTGGAGAATCGGGAATCGTAAAAAGCGGCATCCGCTGACCTGATGCCGCCCAACTCCGACAAGGCGCCTGCAAAGGCGCCTTTTTCGTTGCCAATCAGTTCGCAGGCCACCGCTCTTGCGATTCCCCATTCCCAATTCCCCATTCCCCGCTCCATGCAATAATCCCCGGCCCCCAGAAACGCCGGCCGCCATGACCACCGCCCTCGTCACCACCGCCCTGCCCTATGCCAACGGACCGCTGCATCTGGGGCATCTGGTCGGCTACATCCAGGCCGACATCTGGGTGCGCGCGCGGCGGTTGCGCGGCGACCGCACCTGGTTCGTGTGCGCCGACGACACCCATGGCACGCCGATCATGCTGGCCGCGGAGAAGGCCGGGGTCACCCCGGAAGACTTCATCGCCGCCATCCAGGCCAGCCACGAGCGCGATTTCGCCGCGTTCGGCGTGGCCTTCGACCATTACGACTCGACCAACTCGGACGCCAATCGCGCCCTGACCGAGGCGTTCTACGCCAAGCTCGACGCCGGCGGCCACATCGCGCGGCGCTCGGTGGCGCAGTTCTACGACCCGGCCAAGGGCATGTTCCTGCCCGACCGCTACATCAAGGGCATCTGCCCGAACTGCGGCAGCGCCGACCAGTACGGCGACAACTGCGAGGTCTGCGGCGCCACGTATGCGCCGACCGAGCTGAAGGAGCCCAAGTCGGTGATCTCCGGCGCCACGCCGGAACTGCGCGATTCGGAGCACTTCTTCTTCGAGGTCGGCCGCTTCGACGGCTTCCTGCGCGATTGGCTGGCCGGCGACGTCGCCCTGCCCGGGGTCAAGGCCAAGCTGATGGAGTGGCTGGACAGCGAAGGCGGCCTGCGCGCCTGGGACATTTCCCGCGACGCGCCCTACTTCGGCTTCCAGATCCCCGGCCAGCCGGGCAAGTACTTCTACGTTTGGCTGGACGCGCCGATCGGCTACCTGAGCAGCTTCCAGACCCTGTGCGCGAGCCTGGGCGAAGCCTTCGAGCCGCACCTGGCCGCCGGCACCGCCACCGAACTGCACCACTTCATCGGCAAGGACATCGTCAACTTCCACGGCCTTTTCTGGCCGGCGGTACTGCACGGCACCGGCCACCGCGCGCCGACCCGGCTGCACGTCAACGGCTACCTGACCGTCGACGGCGCCAAGATGTCCAAGTCGCGCGGCACCTTCGTGATGGCCCGCACCTACCTGGACGTGGGCCTGGAGCCGGAAGCGCTGCGCTACTACTTCGCGGCCAAGTCCTCCGGCGGCGTCGACGACCTCGACCTGAATCTGGGCGACTTCGTGGCGCGGGTCAACGCGGACCTGGTCGGCAAGTTCGTCAACCTGGCCAGCCGCTGCGCCGGCTTCATCGACAAGCGCTTCGGCGGCGCGCTCGCCGACGCGCTGCCGGATGCGGCGCAGTACACGCGCTTCGTCGCCGCGCTGGCGCCGATCCGCGAGGCCTACGAGCGCAACGACCCGGCCAGCGCGATCCGCCAGACCATGGCCCTGGCCGACGAGGCCAACAAGTACATCGACGAACACAAGCCCTGGGTGCTGGCCAAGCAGGACGGCGCCGAAGCGCAACTGCAGGCCGTGTGCACGCAGGGCCTGAACCTGTTCCGCGTGCTGGCCGCCGCGCTCAAGCCGGTGCTGCCGCGCACCTGTGCCGAGGCCGAGGCGTTCCTGTCGTCCCCGCTCACCGCCTGGGACGACCTCGACGCCCCGCTGCTGGCACACGCCATCCAGCCCTACGCCCCCCTGTTCACCCGTATCGACCCAAAGCTGCTCGACGCCATGACCGACGCCTCCAAGGACACCCTCGCCCCCGCCCCGGCCGCCGCGGCCCCCGCCGCCAAGCAGGAGGCGAAGGCAGTGACGCATCCCCAATCCCCACTCCCCACTCCCGGCGTCATCGGCATCGACGATTTCGCCAAGCTCGACCTGCGCATCGGCAAGGTAATGGCCTGCGAATTCGTCGAAGGCTCGGACAAGCTGCTGCGCTTCGAACTGGACGCCGGCGAGCTGGGCAAGCGGCAGATCTTCTCCGGCATCCGCGGCAGCTATGGCGAGCCGGAAAAGCTGGTCGGCCGCAACGTGGTGTTCATCGCCAACCTCGCCCCGCGCAAGATGCGCTTCGGCCTCAGCGAAGGCATGATCCTGTCGGCCGGCTTCGACGGCGGCGCCCTGGCCCTGCTCGACGCCGACAGCGGCGCGCAGCCGGGCATGCCGGTGCGGTAAGCCGGGAAAGGAGAATCGGGAATCGGGAATCGCAGAGCTGCAGCCGCCGCCAGACCCGCTTTTACGATTCCCGTTTCCCCATTCCCCATTCCCATGGACTTGGCCCTTTTCGACTTCGACCACACGGTCACCACCGCCGATACCTATTCGGGGTTCCTGCGGCGGGTGGCCACGCCGGCGCAACAGGCGCAGGCGCGCTGGACGGTCGGGCCCTGGCTGGCCGGCTATCGGCTGGGGCTGGTGTCGGCGGCGGCATTGCGCACGCGGGTCACCCGGCTGGTGTTCGCCGGACGCGACGCAGACGAGATCGCCCGCGAAGCCGAGCGCTATGCGCACGAGGCGCTGCCGCCGCTGCTGCGGCCGGACATGATGCAGCGGATCGCCTGGCACCAGGCGCAGGGGCACAGGGTGGCGCTGGTGTCCGGTTCGCTGGACCTGTATCTGCAACCCTGGTGCAAGCAGCATGGGCTGCACCTGATCTGCAATCGCCTGGAAGTGCAGGACGGGCGCCTGACCGGCCGCTATCGCCACGGCGACTGCGGGCCGCGCAAGGCCGCCCTGGTCCGCATGCAGTACGACCTGAACGCCTATCCGCGCATCTACGCGTACGGCGACAGCCGCGAGGACCGGCCGATGTTGGCGCTGGCGCACGAGCGCTGGTACCGCGGGCGCCGGATCGCCTGAGCCGATGACGCCGCGCCAGACACCGCCGCCCCTGCCGTCCGCTGCGCAGCGCGCGGCCGCCTCCGCACCACGCAGCGACGCCGAGGCCACGCCACCGCGCGACCGCAGCGCGGTCGTCGCCTTGTCGATCGTGGCGCTGGCGGTCCTGCTCGGCATCGGATTCGCCGTCAGCGTGTGGGGGTGGCGCATGTACCCCGCGGCGCGCAGCGACGACGCCTGGGTGGCGACGCCGGCGTCGCGCGCCGGTGGCGCCAGGCCCGGCGCGCCGGCCGCCGCCTCCACGCATGCGTCCACGGACGACGCGACCGTGGTGATCGCCCGGTTCCGCGAGGACGTGCTGCCGGCGATCCGGGTCGGCCAGACCGCGCAGGTGCGCCTGGCCGGCGATGCGGAGAGCGCCTGGGTCGGCCACGTCCAGGCGATCGGCGCCGACACGGACGCGGCGCTCGACAGCGCCGCGCAGGCCGGCAACCATGTCCAGCGCGTGCAGCGGCAGCCGGTGCGGATCGTGCTGGACCGTGCCCAGGACGCGCCCGCCACGCCGGCGCCGGGCACCGCGGTCCAGGTCGTGATCGATACCTACAGCGCGCGCTAGGCTCGGGCCGCAGCGGACGCCGCGCTACACTGTGCCGGCTCGCCACGCCGGCGTTTCCGCTTTTCGCCTCTGCTCCACGCCGTGCGCCGCCGCGCGCCGCCTCCGCCATGACGCCCACCCACGACGCCCTGCTCGAACGTCTCGATCGCCTGCTGCCGCAGACCCAATGCGGCCAGTGCGGGTTCGACGGCTGTCGTCCGTATGCCCAGGCGATGGCCGCCGGCACGGCGCAGGTGGACCGCTGCCCGCCCGGCGGCGACGCCGGCGCGCGCGCCCTGGCGCGGGTGCTCGGGGTCCCCGCCCTGCCCTACGACCGCAGCCGCGGCACGCACACGCCGCCGCAGGTGGCGTGGGTGGTCGAGGCCGACTGCATCGGCTGCACCAAGTGCATCCAGGCCTGCCCGGTGGACGCCATCGTCGGCGGCGCCAAGCACATGCACACGGTACTGGCGCCCTTGTGCACCGGCTGCGCGCTGTGCCTGCCGGCCTGCCCGGTGGACTGCATCGTGCTGCGCTGAGACGCCCGCGCAGCGCGGCCGCCACCGCGGGCGCATCCGGATCGGCGCCGCCTGCGTATGTCCTGGTGTCATCCCACCGGAGCGCCGTGCATGCCGACGTCGACCGCCGCCTTCCCGTTCACCCGACCGCACCTGCCGCTGGCGCTGGTGCTGAGTACCGCCGCGCTCGTCGCCGCGGCACCGGCCAGGGCGATGCTGCACTACGAGGGCATCGCCTATGCCGCCGACAGCAAGCAGGTGCTGTACCGCGAAAGCCATTGGGTCCGCGACGATGGCGCGCGCGTGGTGCTGTACCAGTGCGCCGATGGCAGCGCGTTCGCACGCAAGCGCGTGGACGACGGCAGCGCCGCGCCGGATTTCGAGCTGGTCGATGCGCGCAGCGGCTACCGCGAGGGCGTGCGCCGCAGCGGCGGCGGGCGCGAGATGTTCAGCCAGGCCAAGGGCCAGGCCGAGCGGCGTGCGCCACTGCCCAAGCACGAGCAGGCGCAGGTGATCGACGCCGGTTTCGACGCCTACCTGCGCCAGCGCTGGGACAGCCTGGGCAGCGGCGCGCCGCAGCGCATCGCCTTCGTGCTGCCCAGCGAACTGCGCACGCTGGACTTCCGCATCACCCCCGGCCCGGCCGATGCCGAGGTGCAGCGCTACACCCTGAGCCTGGCCGCCTGGTACGGCACGCTGCTGCCCGACCTCAGCGTCGCCTATGCGCGCCAGGATCGGCGCCTGCTCGAGTTCCGCGGCGTCGGCAACATCCGCGACGCGCGCGGCCGCTACCCGACCGTGCGCATCGAATTCCCCGAACGCCTGCGCGGCCAGGCCGATGCCGGCGCCTGGGAGCAGGCGCTGCAGCAACCGTTGGTCGCGCAATGCAGCGCGCGCTGAGCCGCGCCGCCAGCGCATTCACGCCGGCCATCGCCACACCCGCTACAACCATGCCTGCGCATCGCCCGCGCATCGACGAGGACACCTCATGGCCAAGGCCTACCTGTGGTTCAACGCCGCGCTCTACGCGCTCCTGGCCGTCTGGTGCACGCTGCTGCCGGCGCAGACCGCCGCCGCGGTGGGCTATGTCGGCCTGGACCGTTCCGGCCAGTCCGAATACCTTGTCATCTACGGCGGCCTGCAATTGGGCATGGCGTTCCTGTTCGGCTATTTCGCCCGCACCGGGCAACTGCGCACCGGCCTGCTCCTGGCGCTGGCGTTCTACGTGCCCATCGTGCTCTACCGCAGCGCCAGCCTGCTGCGGCTGTGGCCGGTGGGCCCGACCACGACCGGCCTGGCCGCGTTCGAGATCGTGCTGCTGCTCGCCGCACTCATCCTGTGGCGGCGCCAGCGCGCCTGAGCGACGGCCGCGGCGAAAGCCTGTAGCATCGCGCCGACCTTCGCTACCGTCTCCCGGCATGACCGAGTCGCCCGATCACGACGAAGCAGGACAATTGCTGGTCGCCACCGCCACCGGCGACAGCGCCGCCTTCGAACGCCTGTACCGCACCACCTCGCCGCGCCTGTTCGGCGTGTGCCTGCGCATCGTGCCGCAGCGCGGCGAAGCCGAGGACGTGCTGCAGGAAGTGTTCTCCTCGGTCTGGCGCAAGGCCGCGCAGTTCGACCCGCAGCGCGCGCGCGGCCTGACCTGGCTGACCATGATCGCCCGCAACAAGGCCATCGACCATCTGCGCGCACGCGCCCCTGCGCGGCAGTCGGTGGCGCTGGACGACGCCGGCGAATTGCAGGACGAAGGCCGCGATCCGCTCGCCGATACCGAGTGGCGGGTGGCGGGACGGCGCCTGGACGTGTGCATGGGCGAGCTGGAGCCGCCGCGCGGCGAGTTGATCCGCACCGCGTTCTTCGAGGGCATCACCTACGAGGAACTGGCCCACCGCAGCGGCACGCCGCTGGGCACGGTCAAGAGCTGGATCCGCCGCGGCCTGGCCAAACTGAAAGCGTGCCTGGAACGATGAACGCCTCCGTGCCCGATCCGCAGGAAACCCCGCCGCCGCGCGACGTGCTGGCCGGCGAATACGTGCTCGGCGTGCTCGACGCAAAGGAGCGCCGCGCTGCCGAAGCGCGCATCGACAGCGACTCCGAATTCGCCGAGGCGGTGCTGCAGTGGCAGCAGCACCTGATGCCGCTGGCCGACGAGATCGCGCCAGCCGAGGTGCCCGAGCGCGTGTGGGTGCGCATCCGCGCCTCGCTGGGCCTGGATGCGCCGGCGCCGCGCGCGCGGCCCGCTGCGCCCGGGTTCTGGGACAGCGTGCGGACCTGGCGCTGGCTCAGCGCCGGCGGCTTCGCCACCGCCACCGCCTGCCTGCTGGCGCTGCTGCTGGCGCGTGCGCCGGTGCCGCCGCCGGCCGCGCAGCCGCCACCGGTCGCCACCACCACGCCCAAGCCCAGCGGCATCGCGATGACCTCCACGCTGATGCAGGACGACGGCAAGCCCGGCTACGTGGCGCTGATGGACGCCGACAAGCGCAGCATCACCCTCACCCCGCTGGGCGGCACCCACGACAGCGCGCGCGTGCCCGAGCTGTGGCTGATCCCGGCCGACGGCAAGGCGCGCTCGATGGGCGTGTTCGATGAGGCCAAGGCGCGCGTGGCGCGCATCCCCGACGCGCTGATGCCCATGCTCAGCGACGGCGCGGTGCTGGCGGTGACCATGGAACCGCCCGGCGGCGCGCCCGGCGGCGTGGCCACCGGCCCGGTCGTGGCCAAGGGCGGCATCAGCACACTGCAACTGGCGCCGTAGACAACCCCTTCTCCCATCGGGACCATGGATTTCCTTCTCCCGTCGGGAGAAGGTGTCCCGAAGGGGCGGATGAGGGTACGGGCGAAGCCTCGTGGACCTGATTCCGCGAGGCGCTTCGCGCCGCACCCTCACCCCAACCCCTCTCCCGGTGGGAGAGGGGCAATACGCCTTAGCACGCTGCAACTCGCACCGTAGACAACCCTTCTCTCACCGGGACCATGGATTCCCTTCTCCCATCGGGAGAAGGTGCCCCGAAGGGGCGGATGAGGGAACGGGCGAAGCCTCGTAGAGCGTCCGGTAGCGCAAGTTGGATGCGCGAGGCGCTTCGCGCCGCACCCTCACCCCAACCCCTCTCCCGGTGGGAGAGGGGCAATACGCCTTAGCACACTACAACTGGCGCCGTAGACAACCCCTTCTCCCGTCGGGACCATGGATTTCCTTCTCCCGTCGGGAGAAGGTGCCCCGAAGGGGCGGATGAGGGTACGGGCGAAGCCTCGTGGACCTGATTCCGCGAGGCGCTTCGCCCCGCACCCTCACCCCAACCCCTCTCCCGGTGGGAGAGGGGCAGTTCCAGGCGTCTTGCGCGCGCCGCAGGCAGTCCGTGCCGCGCTACTCTGCAAGAACCCGGCGCGCATTCACCCGCCCACCACTCGTGCGCAGGCAACATCGCCGCCGCCATCGCGCATCCGCACGACAGCCAGATCTTCCGATTCGTGCGACGCCTGCGCTTCGCCGTCGTGGCCGCCATGCCGCGTCCGCAGCCGTGCAGGGGAAATGCGACGCGGGTGCATCCGTCTTCCGGTTTCGCCCGTATCGCTCCCAAGTCCCCCAATGAGACGCGCTTGTGCCGAGTCCCGTTCCGGAACCCCGCCCTTCCACATCGCCGCCTGCGCCGCGTGGCCGCATCCTGCGCACCCTGCGCCGCTGGTTTGACACCAGCGCCGAGATCGAGCTGGACCCGGCGCGCGCCGACCGTATCGACTGGCTGCGCGCCGCGCCCTACATCGGCCTGCACCTGGCCTGCCTGGGCGTGTTCTGGGTCGGCGTGTCGTGGTTCGCCGTCGGCATGGCGGTGGCGATGTACGCGGTGCGCATGTTCGCGCTCACCGGCTTCTACCATCGCTATTTCGCCCACCGTGCGTTCAAGACCTCGCGCCCGGTGCAGTTCCTGTTCGCCGCGATCGGCGCCACCTGCGTGCAGCGCGGGCCGCTGTGGTGGGCCGCGCACCACCGCAACCATCATCGCCACACCGACACCCCGGCCGATCCGCATTCGCCGCGCCAGCACGGCTTCTGGTGGAGCCATAGCGGCTGGTTCCTGACCCCGCGCGGCTTCCGCACCGACTGGGAGGCGATCCCGGACCTGCGCCGCTTCCCGGAACTGCGCTTCCTCGACCGCTTCGACCTGCTGCTGCCGGTGCTGCTGGCGCTGGCGCTGTTCCTGCTCGGCGGGTGGCTGCAGCGGCACATGCCGCAGCTCGGCACCGATGGCCCGCAGTTGCTGGTGTGGGGCTTCTTCGTCTCCACCGTGGCGCTGTTCCATGCCACTTTCACCATCAACTCGCTGGCGCACCGCTTCGGCAGCCGCCGCTTCGACACCCGCGACGACAGCCGCAACAACCTGTGGCTGGCGCTGCTGACCTTCGGCGAAGGCTGGCACAACAACCACCATTTCTTCCCCGGCGCCGCGCGCCAGGGCTTCCGCTGGTGGGAGCTGGACCTGACCTGGTACGGACTGAAGGCGCTGTCGTGGACCCGCGTGATCCGCGAGCTCAAGCCGGTGCCGGCCGGGCTGGTGCGCGCACAGGCGCGTGCCCGATGAGCCGGATCGCGGTGGTGGGCTCGGGGATCGCCGGCCTCGGCGCGGCGTGGCTGCTGTCGCAGCGCCACGAAGTGACGCTGTACGAGGCGGCCGACTATCTCGGCGGCCATACCCACACCCATGCGATCGAACTGGATGGCGCGGAGTACGCGGTGGACAGCGGCTTCATCGTGTTCAATCCGGAGCACTACCCGCTGCTGAGCGCGCTGTTCGCGCGGCTGGGAGTCGAGTCGCAGCCGACCACGATGAGCTTCTCGGTGCACGAGGAACGCACCGGACTGGAGTACAACGCCGGCACGCTCGACGGGCTGTTCTGCCAGCGCCGCAACCTGCTGTCGCCGCGCTTCTGGCGCATGCTGCGGGACCTGCGGCGGTTCTACCGCGAGGCGCCGCAGGTATTGCACGACGCCTCCCTGGCGCAGCTCACCCTCGGCGAATTCCTGCAGCGCCACGGCTACTCCCAGGTGTTCCGCGACGCGCACCTGGTGCCGATGGCCTCGGCGCTGTGGTCCTCGCCATCGCGGCAGATCCTCGATTTCCCGATGCGTCAGCTGATCGGCTTCATGGCCAATCACCACATGCTGCAGGTCAGCGGCCGCCCGCAGTGGCGGGTGGTGCGCGGCGGCTCCAACAGCTACGTGCGCGCGCTGCGCAGCCGCTGGCGGGTGCGCGAGCGGCTCGGCACGCCGGTGCGCGCGATACAGCGCACCGCGCACGGCAGCGTCGCCATCGCCTGCGATGCCGATACCCAGCAATACGACCATGCGGTGCTGGCCTGCCATGCCGACGACGCGCTGCACCTGCTCACCGACCCCAGCGAGGCCGAAACCGCGATCCTCGGCGCGATCGGCTACCAGGACAACGAGACCGTGCTGCACACCGACGCGCGCGTGCTGCCGCGCGACCGCCGCGCCTGGGCCGCCTGGAACGCGCACGTGCCGGCCGATCCGGACGCGCCGTGCACGGTCAGCTACTGGATGAACGCACTGCAGTCGTTGCAGGCGCCGCAGCCGTTCATCGTCAGCCTCAACCGCAGCGATGCGATCGATCCGGCCAAGGTGTTGCGGCGCATGCGCTACCGGCATCCGCTGCAGACCCAGGCGTCGGTGGCGGCGCAGGCGCGCAAGGGCGAGATCCAGGGCCAGCGCAACACCTGGTTCGCCGGCGCCGGCTGGGGCTTCGGCTTCCACGAGGACGGCCTGCGCAGCGCGGTCGACGTGGCTGCCGCGCTGGGGGTACCCTGGTCATGACCCTGATGCGCCGTGCTGCCGTGTCCGCCCCGCCGGCTGGCGCCGTCTCGACAACGTCGGCGGCGGCGGGCACGACCTTGCACGGCCTGCACAGCGCGGTGTACACCGGCTGGGTGCGGCATCGCCGCTACGCGCCCAAGGCGCTGGCGTTCCGCTATCCGCTGTTCCTGCTGTACCTGGACCTGGACGAACTGGAGCAGGTGTTCGCGCGGCGCTGGCTGTGGTCGGTGAACCGGCGCAACCTGGCCGAGTTCCGCCGCAGCGACTATCTCGGCGACCCCGCACAGCCGCTGGACGAAGCGGTACGCGACCGCGTGCAGCAGCACACCGGCGAACGCCCGCTCGGCCCGGTGCGCATGCTCACCCACCTGCGCTACTTCGGCCATTGCTTCAATCCGGTCACGTTCTACTACTGCCACGACGCGCAGCAGCGCCTGCACAGCATCGTCGCCGAGATCACCAACACGCCGTGGCGGCAGCGCCACGCTTATGTGCTGCCGATGGCCGAGGCGCGCAGCCATGGCACCACCCACGCCTGGCGCTTCGCCAAGCGCTTCCACGTGTCGCCGTTCATGGCGATGGCGCACACCTACGCCTGGCGCTTCAGCGAACCCGGTGCGCAACTGCGCGTGCACATGGACGTGCTCGATCCTGCGCCCGCAACCGTGCGGCGGCGCTTCGACGCCACCCTCGTCCTGCAGCGCCGCGCCCTCGACGGCGCCAGCCTGGCGCAGGCATTGCTGCGCTATCCGGCGATGACCCTGCAGGTCATGGCCAAGATCCACTGGCAGGCGCTGCGGCTGTGGCTGCGCGGCAATCCGGTACACGATCACCCCGACCATTCCCTTCCGCGAGAACGCCGATGAACGCTCCGCACGCGCCCTCTTCCGCCGCCGCGCTGGCCCCGGCCGCACCGCCGTTGCGCGGGCTCGACCGCCTGCTGCGGAAGCGCCTGCTCGCCACCCTCGATGGCCTGCGCGAGGGCCAGTTGCGCATCGAGGAGGCCGGCACGCTGACCACGCTGGGCGATGCCGGCGCCGATGCCGACGCGCTGCAGGCGCATCTGCGCATCCACGATCCGCGCTTCTACCGCCAGGCCGCGCTCAACGGCAGCGTCGGCGTCGGCGAGGCGTACATGGATGGGCTGTGGGACTGCGACGACCTGGTTGCGCTGGTGCGCCTGCTGGTGCGCAACCGCGACCGCCTGGACGCGATGGAGACCGGCCTGGCCCGGCTCGGCGGCCTGGCGATGCGCGGCCTGCACGCGTTCGCGCGCAACACCCGCGCCGGCAGCCGCCGCAACATCGCCGCGCACTACGACCTGGGCAACCCGTTGTTCGAGCTGTTCCTGGATCGCAACCTGATGTACTCCTCGGCGATCTTCCGCGATACCGATGCCGCATTGGGCGAGGCGGCGCTGGAACGCGCCGCCGAGCGTAAGCTGCAGCGCATCTGCACCAAGCTCGATCTGCAGCCGCATCATCATCTGGTCGAGATCGGCACCGGCTGGGGCGGCTTCGCGCTGTACGCGGCCAAGCACCATGGCTGCCGCGTCACCACCACCACCATCTCGCGCGAGCAGTACGAACTGGCCCGGCAGCGCATCGCCGCCGCCGGGCTGTCGGACCGGGTCGAGGTGTTGCTGCGCGACTACCGCGATCTGGATGGCCGCTACGACCGCCTGGTCTCGATCGAGATGATCGAGGCGATCGGCCATCAGTACCTGGACACCTACTTCGGCAAGGTCGGCAGCCTGCTCAAGGACGACGGCCAGGCGCTGATCCAGGCCATCACCATCGAGGATCACCGCTACGCGCAGGCGCTCAAGTCGGTGGACTTCATCAAGCGCCACATCTTCCCCGGCAGCTTCATTCCCTCAGTGGCAGCGATGACCGGCGCGATCGCCCGCGCCAGCGACCTGCGCCTGTTCAACCTGGAAGACATCGGCACCAGCTACGCGCTGACCCTGCGCGCCTGGCGCGAGCGCTTCATGGCCAGGCTGCCGCAGGTGCGCGCGCTCGGCTACGACGAACGCTTCATCCGCATGTGGGAGTTCTACCTGGCCTACTGCGAAGGCGGCTTCCTGGAGCGCTCGATCGGCGACGTGCACCTGTGGCTGAGCAAGCCGCGCGCGCGGCCGGCGCAGTTCGCCCCGGCGCTGGCGGGCGACGCATGAGCAACCTCGTCAACTACCTGGCCCTGCAGGGGCTGTGGCTGGCCGCGGTGGTCGGCGCCGCGCATGGGCTGGCCTGGGCCGGCCCGGCGGCATTGGCGCTGTTCGCGCTGTACCAGCTGTGGCCGCGCCGCCGCGCCCGTGGCGACGCGGCGCTGGTGGCCTTGGCATTGCCGTTGGGCGCCGGTGTCGATGCCGCCATGCGCGCCGGCGACTGGGTGCACTACGCCGCCGCGCCGCCATCACCGTGGCCGCCGCTGTGGATCCTGGCGCTGTGGGCCGGCTTCGCGCTGACCTTCCAGCATTCGCTGGCGTGGGTCATGCGCCATCCCTGGCGCGCGGCGCTGTTCGGCGCCACCGCCGGCCCGCTGGGCTATGTGCTGGCCGCGCGGGGCTGGCAGGCGGTGACGCTGGTAGCGCCGTTGCCGCAGGCGCTGCTGGCACTGGCCGTCGGCTGGGCCACGGCGCTGACCTTGCTGAGCCTGGCGACGCGCCGCCTGATGGTCGCCACGCCGGCGCTGCCGGCCACCGGAGCGGTGCGATGAACGCCTGGCCGCTGCTGCATGTGGGCATCTTCACCGTGCTGGTCATGCTCGCCGGCTGGGCCTGGCAGCGGCACACCCGCAATGCCGGCGTGGTCGACGTGCTGTGGTCGGCGTGCATGGCGCTGACCGCGGTGTACTGCGCCTGGCGCGCCGACGGCGCACTGCTGCCGCGGGTGCTCACCGCCGTGCTGGGCGGGCTGTGGGGCGCACGCCTAGCCTGGCACCTGGGCGTGCGCGTGTTCGGCGATGCGCACGAGGACGGCCGCTATCGCGCCCTGCGCGAGCACTGGCAGGGCGACCAGCGCAAGTTCCTGGCGTTCTTCCTCGGCCAGGCGCTGGTGGTGCTGGCGTTCGCGGTGCCGCTGTCGGTGGCCGCGCACAATCCGCAGCCGCAGTGGAGCGTGTGGACCACTCTGGCGGTGGCGACCTGGCTGGTCGCGGTCGGCGGGGAAAGCCTGGCCGACCGGCAACTGGCCGCGTTCCGCGCCGACCCGGCGAACAAGGGCCACACCTGCCGCCGCGGCCTGTGGCGCTATTCGCGGCATCCGAACTACTTCTTCGAATTCGTGCACTGGTTCGCCTACGTGTTCCTGGCGGTGGGCAGCGGCGCGCTGTGGGTCGGCGTGGCCGCACTCGGGCCGCTGCTGATGTTCGCCTTCCTGTACCGCGTCACCGGCATTCCCTACACCGAACAGCAGGCCCTGCGCTCGCGCGGCCGCGACTACGCCGACTACCAGCGCAGCACCAGCGCCTTCTTCCCCATGCCGCCGCGGCACTGAGCCGCGCCAGGAGATCCGCCGATGTCCAGCACTTTCGCCACCTCTTCCCCGCCCGCCGCGCCGGCCGAACCGCTGGCCACGCGCCTGGCCGAATCCGGCCTGCTGCCCGACGCCATGCTGCGCGCGGCGATGCGCCGGCTGTGCGCGCAGCGCCTGCGCGAGGAGCGCGCCGGCGGCGCCGACGCGGCCTGGGAACGCCAACGCCTGCTGATCGAATCGCTGCGCGAGAGCGCCATCGCCATCGAGACCGATGCGGCCAATCGCCAGCACTACGAAGTGCCACCGCGTTTCTTCGAGTTGTGCCTGGGCAAGCGCCTGAAGTACAGCAGCTGCTACTGGGACGCGACCACGCCCGATCTCGATGCGGCCGAGGAACGCATGCTGCAGCTGTACGGCGAGCGCGCGCAGTTGCGCGATGGCCAGCGCATCCTCGAACTGGGCTGCGGCTGGGGCTCGCTGACCTTGTGGATGGCCGAGCAGTTTCCCGGCGCGCGCATCACCGCGGTGTCCAACTCGCGGCCGCAGCGCGAGCACATCGAAGCGCAGTGCCGCGCGCGCGGGCTGAACAACGTCAAGGTGATCACCCACGACGCCAACACCCTGACCCTGCCGACCGAGAGCTACGACCGCGTGGTCTCGATCGAGATGTTCGAGCACATGCGCAACTACCGCGAACTGCTCAAGCGCGTCAGCCACTGGCTGGTGCCGGGCGGGCGGCTGTTCGTGCACATCTTCTGCCATCGCGACCTGGCCTACCCGTTCGAGGTGCAGGGCGAGGACAACTGGATGGGCCGGCACTTCTTCACCGGCGGGCTGATGCCCGCGGCCGACACCCTGCTGCAGTTCCAGGACGACTTGGCGATCGAACGCCGCTGGCTGCTGTCCGGCCAGCACTACGAGAAGACCGCCAACGCCTGGCTGCACAACCAGGACCGCCATCGCGATGCGCTGATGCCGGTGCTGCAAGCCACCTACGGCGCCGACGCCAAGATCTGGTGGCAACGCTGGCGCATGTTCTGGATGGCCTGCGCGGAACTGTTCGGCTATGAACAGGGCCAGCAGTGGGGCGTGGCGCATTACCGGTTCGTGCGGCGCTGAGGCGCTTGGGCGCCGGGAATGGAGAATGGGGAAACGGGAATGGGCGTCCCGCGAGTCCCGGCATTACCTGGGAAACCCGAGGAACTCGCGGTCAGCGGGAACGGGCCTTACCGGCGACGCCTCTCGTGGCTAAAGCAACTGATCCACGCGGTCGCCCAGGCGACGACACTGCCGCCTTTCCCATTCCCCATTCCCGACTCCCCATTCCCGGCTTTCACGCCGCCGCGGTAATGACGATCTCGATCTTCCAGGCCGGGTCGGCCAGCTTGGCCTGCACGGTGGCGCGCGCCGGGGTGTTGCCGGGGCTGACCCATTCTTCCCAGACCTTGTTCATCTCGGCGAACTCGGCCAGGTCGGTCATGTAGATCTCCGCGCGCAGGATCCTGCTCTTGTCGGTGGCGGCGAGCGCCAGCAGCCGGTCGATCGCGGCGAGCACTTCGCGGGTCTGGCCGGCGATGTCGGCGCTGGTGTCCTCGGCGATCTGGCCGGCCAGGTAGGCCACGCCGTTGTGCACGGTCATTTCCGACATGCGCGGGCCGGTATCGAAACGCTGGATCATGATGCGCTGTCCTGTAGTGGGAAGAACGCGCCATTGTCGCGCGATTGCGCCGCGGCTGCAGGCACCGGCCGCCACACGCGGTACGCCACCGGCAACAACCAGGCCAGGATCAGCACGATCGCCAGCTTCTGGGTCAGGCCGCGCGGCGGCGCGCGCCACAGCACATGCAGCCACAAGGCCGCGAACGCCAGCACCGCCAGCACCGCCAGCAGCAGCAACGGCCCGGCGCGGCCCTTCCACGCCGCCTGCCCGCGCAGCCACGCGCTTTGCAGCAGCATCGCGGTGGTCGCGCACAGGAACGCGGTCTGCGCGGAGAGCCCGTGCACCAGCGGCGCCAGCAGCGGTGCGCGCTGCGGCAGGTAGCTGTCGCCGATCGCGACGCCGCACAACCCCAGCGCCGCGCCACCGAACAGCAGCACCGGCGCGCCGCTGCGCGCGCGTGGCGGCGCTTGCGCGTACAGGCCGGCTGCCAAGGCCATCACAGCCGCCGCCAGCAGGACGTAGACAGTGCGCAACAGCAGGCCGCCTGGCCCATGCAGGTATTGGCTGAGCGTGGCCTGATGCCAGTGCAGATCGGCACGCAGGATCTGAAGCGCCAACGCCACACCGAGGAACAGCAGCGCCAGCAGCAGCGCGACGGCACCAGCCAGGCGCGTCCAGCGCGGCGGCGCGGGAAAAGGAGATGCGGACAGCGGCATCGACAGGCTCCGGAACCGACAAGGGCCGTCGCCACACGCGTCGGCCACGCTCCCGCCGCGGTCCCCGACGCCGTGGCGACGTACGATTCCACTATCATGCGCGTCGCCGGCGCGACCGGTATAGCCTAGGGCGTGCGATGTGCGGTGGAGGAACGGCAGTGATGAGGGAGGATGCAGTGCGCACGCGACGCGGTACCGCCCCGGATGGCGCCACGCGCGTCCGTGCGGAATCGTCTCGCGCCGCTGATCGCCGCCCTGTCTGGATGTGGCGCGCGGCGTGTCGGGGCAACCGGCCTCGCCACAGCCCCGCACCTACCGCGCCCTGGCCTCCGTTTCGCAGCCCCTCCATGTTCGTGACACGCTTTCATTCAACCGGTATCGCGATGGCCCGTCTCCGTTTCACCCGCAATTCCGCTCCGGCCCCGTCGCGCACCGTGCGCCGCGCGCCGTGGCGCCTTGCCGCCGCCTGCCCGCAATGACCGACGCCGCGCCCTCTACTCCCGCGTCCACGCCCGGCTGGCGCCGTGCGCTGCCGGTGCTGGCCAGCCTGGCGATCCTGGCCCTGGCGCTGCATGCGCTGGCCACGGAATTCAGTACCCACGGCTACAGTGCGATCCGTCACGCCTTCAACCAGCTAAGCCTGACGCAGATCGTGCTGACCCTGCTGCTGGGCCTGAGCAGCTATGCCTGCCTGATCGGCTTCGACGCCGTCGGCCTGCGCCGCAGCGGGCGCAAGCTGCACCCGATGCGGATCAGCATCACCGCGTTCCTGGCGCATGCGGTCGGGCAGACCCTGGGCTTCGCCGCGCTGACCGGCGGCGCGGTGCGCCTGCGCGGCTACGGCCGGGTCGGGCTGAGCCTGGCCGAGATCGGCCAGGTGGTGCTGATGAGCACGCTCGGCTTCGTGTTCGGCGCCTGGCTGCTGCTGGCGCTGGCCCTGACCCTGGAACCGGCCGCCGCGGCGCTGGCGCTGCCGGTCGGCGCCACTGCGGTACGCGCGATCGGTATTGTCCTGCTGGTTGGCTTCGCCACGATGCTGCTGCTGGCCGGTCGCGACGGCCGCACCCTGCGCTGGCGCAGCCATGAGCTGTGGCTGCCGGACCGGCGCACCACCCTGGGCGTGACCGCGCTGAGCGTGGTCGAGCTGGGCCTGGCCAGCGCCGCGTTCTACGTGCTGCTGCCCAACGAATCGGGGATCGAATACATCGGCTTCGTCGGCCTGTACCTGGTCGCGGTGGTGGCGGGCCTGGTCTCGACCGTGCCGGCCGGCCTGGGCGTGTTCGAGTGGAGCCTGCTCAAGCTGCTGCCCGGCGTGGCGCCGGCGGCGGTGCTGGCGGCGGCGCTGATCTACCGCATCACCTACTACGTGGTGCCGCTGCTGCTGTCGGTGCTGATGGCGTCGCTGTCCGGCCTGCGCCGGCCGCTGGCCGCCAGTGCCGGCGGGGTGCGCGTGGCCTGGCGCACGCTGCGCCCGTGGCTGCCGCAGATCATCGCCCTGGCGGTGTTCGCGGTCGGCGCAGCGCTGGTCATCGACGGCACCCTGCCCACGCCCAAGCGCCGCCAGGACATGGCGCCGCTGTCGATCATGGAGACCTCGCACCTGCTGGCCAGCCTCGGCGGCGTGGTGCTGCTGCTGATCGGCCAGGGCCTGCAGCGGCGCAGCCATGCCGCCTGGGTGCTGGCGATCGGCATCTGCGTGCTGCTGCCGCTGCCGGCCTGGCTGCGCGGCGGCCACGTGTCGGTGGCGCTGTCCTCGCTGGTGGTGGCGGTCGGCCTGTGGGGTGCGCGCCGCGAGTTCTACCGCGAAGGCGCGCTGCTCGACGAGGCCTGGTCGTGGCCGTGGCTGCGCAACCTGGGCCTGGTGCTGATCGCCACGATCTGGCTGCTGTTCTTCGTCTACAGCCACGTCGAATACCAGAACGAACTGTGGTGGGAGTTCGCCACCTCGGCCAATGCGCCGCGTGCGCTGCGCGCGGTGCTGCTGGTCAGCGTGGCGGTGGTGGTGTTCGGGCTGGCTCGGCTGCTGCACAGCACCCGCTCGCCGTTGCCGCCGGCCGATGGCGCGCAACTGGACGCGCTGGCGCCGGTGCTGGCCGAGGCCACCGACACCCAGGCCTGCCTGGTGCTGACCGGCGACAAGGCGCTGCTGCAGGCCGAGGACGGCCCCGGCTTCGTGATGATGCAGCGCTACGGCGGCTCGCTGGTGGCGATGGGCGACCCGGTCGGCACGCCGGAGGTGGCCCGCGCGCTGATCTGGCGCTTCCGCGAGGAAGCCGACCGCATGGGCCTGCGCCCGGTGTTCTACCAGGTCGGCGAGCAGCACTGGCAGACCTACCTGGACCTGGGCCTGACCCTGGTCAAGCTCGGCGAGGAAGCGATGGTGTCGCTGGAGGGCTTCCACCTGGAGGGCCGCGACCGCGCCGACCTGCGCCAGGCCTGGAACCGTGGCAAGCGCAGCGGGCTCAGCTTCCGCATCGTCGAAGCCGACGCGGTGGACGCGCTGATGCCAGTGCTGGCCGAGGTCTCGCAGCAATGGCTGGAAGACAAGGCCGGCGCCGAGAAGGGCTTCTCGCTGGGGAGCTTCGACCGGGCCTATCTGCGCCGCTTCCCGATCGCGGTGGTGGAGTTCGAAGGCAAGGTCGTGGCCTTCGCCAACCTGTGGCAGGCGCCGGCCGGGCACGAGCTGTCGGTGGACCTGATGCGGCACATCGCCGACGCGCCGAAGGGCACGATGGATTTCCTGTTCATCGAGCTGTTCCTGTGGGGCCGCGACCAGGACTACAAGCGCTTCTCGCTGGGCATGGCGCCGCTGTCGGGCCTGGCCCAGCACCGCCTGGCCGGGCGCTGGAACCGCTTCGGCAACCTGATCGTGCGCCACGGCGAACGCTTCTATGGCTTCACCGGCCTGCGCCGCTTCAAGTCCAAGTTCGCCCCCGCCTGGCGCACCCGCTACCTCGCCGCCCCCGGCGGCATGCACCTGCCGGCCGCACTGCTGGACGTGACCCGTCTGATCTCGCTGGATCCGCGCAAGCCGGAGTGAGGCGGGGATTGGGGAGTCGGGATTGGGGAGTGGCCTGGCTATCCCGTTTGCGGGGGGCATTGCGAGGCTGCGCGCCGTACGCTCATCCGCCCCTTCGGGGCACCTTCTCCCGAGGGGAGAAGGGAGATACCAAAGCCCCTCTCCCACCGGGAGAGGGGTTGGGGTGAGGGTACGACCGCCATGGAGTCCGGCGACACCGAACGGGCGCTTGTCCCGCGCAGAACCGGCGTTTCAGTGGCCCGCGTCGCGGCTGAAGCCGCTCCTACGAGGGCGCGAGCGGACAAGCCAACACGCGCGACCACCCCACCAATCCCCAATCCCGCCTCCCCAATCGCGCCTCCCCAATCCCGCCCCTACTGAATCCGCTGCAGGATCTGCTTGGCCAGCGTGGCGTAGTCGCCCTGGAAGTGATGGTCGCCGGGCAGCTTGACCAATTGCGCCCCGCCCTTGGGCAGGTCCGGGCACAACGCGTCGTCGTCGTCCTGCCCGTAGATGCACAGGGTCTGCGCCGGCGGCATCTTCGCCACTTCCGGGGCGATCGGCAGGCCGTCGTCGCCGGAACTGATCCAGTTGGACACATGGAACTCGTAGTCGGCGGTCTTGCCCACCGACAGCAAGGCGGTGAGCTGCACCTGGTCGCGCATCGCCTCCGGCAACTGGTTGTAGGCCGCCGGCAGCACGTCGGCGCCCTGCGAGAAGCCGATCAGCACCACCCGTCCGCGTTGCCACAGGTGGCTGTAGTGGCGGTAGATGCGGTCCAGGTCGGTGGCAAAGCCCTGCGGCGTGCGCTCGCTCCAGAAGTAGCGCAGCGAATCCACGCCCACCACCGGGATGCCAGCCTTGGCCAGGGCGCCGGCGACCTGCTGGTCGAGCCCGGCCCAGCCGCCGTCGCCGGAGACGAAGATTGCGAACACGTTGCCGTTGTCGGCGTCGGACGCCGCCGCGGCGGCCGGCACTTCGACCACCGGCAGCCCGGCCAGGTCGGCCGGAGTCGGCGGCAGGCTGACGCCGGGCCGATCGCCCAGCGAACGCACCGCCGCGCGCAGCCCCGGCAACGCATCGCCGCTGGCGCTGCGGCGGAACTGCCGCGCCTGCGCGACCTTCTGCAGGAACGCATCGCTCTGCTGGGTGCAGCGGTCGCGCCGGCTCTTGGCGTCCAGCGCCGCCAGCCACGGCACCGGCAGCGCGGTCGGCTGCAGCGCGCGCGCCGGCGCGGTAATGCCGGCGCCGCAGATCTGGTCGTCGAGCACCTGCACCGGGCAGAAATCTTCGGTCAGCAGGCCCGCCAGCAGATGCTTGGGCGCCTGCGCGGCGACCGCGTAGGCCAGCGCGGCGCCGTCGCCGTCGCCGACCAGCAGCGGCAGGTGGTAGGTCGGCACGTGGAAATAGGCCTGCACGTAGCGCGAGAAGTTCTCCACGTCGCCGGCAGAGAAGCCGCAGGTGCCGTCGATCTTGGCCAGCACCGCCTGCAGGTGCGCGCTGTCGATCACCGCCACCATCGCGCCGTCGTCGCGCAGCGCCTCGATCTGGCGCATGCGCTCGGCATCGGCGTGCTTGCCGCCGGCGAACCACAGCACCACGCGCTTCGCATTGCCCTTGGGCAACAGCACCGGCACCTGCTCGAAGCGCCCATGGCTGAGCTTTTCCGGCGATGTCGCCGGCGCACCGGCACTCGGCGCGGCGGCGGTCGCAGCGCCCGGCGCCGCACCGGCGATGCCGGCCACAAGCAGTCCACCCAGTGCACATCCCCACACCCAACCGCCACGCTTCTGCATCATCCAGCCATCCTGAAAAGGCGCGTTAAAGATAATCCCGAACGGCGGCGGCGCGAAGCGCGGCGCGCGCGGCGGTTCATGCCGGGTACGCCGGACCCGGGCCATCGCCTGCACCGGCAGCCCTGTCAGCCATCCGCGTCGGCGCCGGGGTGGCGCAGCTGCCAGGCCGCCAGCGCCTGCCGGTAGCGCTCCAGTTCCTCGTGGTAGAGGTCGTAGACGCACAGCGGACAGCCGCTGTCGCAGCAGTCGCTGGGGGCTGGCGGCAGCGGCGCCTGCGGGCGGGGATCGGCGTTGGCGGCGGGGTCGGACATGGGGCTTGGTGGTGGCGGCCGGAAGGACCGGCGCGGCAGTGTAGAAGAAGGCGGCGGCGGCCTCAGCCGATGGCCTGGCGCAGGTTGGCGCGCGCGGCCGCGTCGTAACGCGCGTGGAAGCGCTCGCTGAGGAAGATGCGCGGCTGCGCCAGCACGGTGCGCAGGAAGGCACGGCGCTTGCGCCGGTACAGCCACCCCGGCACCACCCTACGGTATTCCTCGGCGATGGCGCGGTCGTAGGCGGCGAAGGCCTCCGGCGTGGCGCCGAGGATGGCCATGTCGCAGTCCAGGAACAGCGCCGCGTCCGCATCCACCGAATCGACGGTCAGTTGCCCGTGCCGCGCGGTGAGTTCGATCAGCGCGGCGACCCGCGCCGCGTCCACGCCGGCATCCGGCAGCCACTGCGCGATCGCCGCCTCGGCCAGGCGCGCCGACTGCGCTTCGTTGTCGCCGCGGCCGGCGCGGTACACCGCATCGTGATAGAGCACCGCCAGGTAGACCTCGCGCGGCTGCTGCCAGCCGGTGTCGGCGGCGACCTCGGCAAAGTGCGCCAGCACCGCCTCGACGTGGCCGAAATGGTGATAGGCGCGCGGCGGTTCGGCGTAGGCCGCCCGCAGCTGCGCCCACTGCGCATCGGGCAGGGTCAGCGGCGCCGCACTCATGGGCCGCTCTGCGCGGGATCGGTCCGCAACGGCCAACTCGCTTCGTGCAGGTAACGGCCCTGGCCCTGCACGCTGCGGATCAGGCTCAGCGACGCCGCCTGCCAGCACAGCGCCGGTACACGCTGCGGCGCCAGCGGCTGCTCGACATAGGCCAGGGTCATGTGCGGCAGATAGGCGCCGTCGGCACGTGCGGCGACCCCGTGCCGGGCCAATTGCTGCTGCAGCGCCTGGCGCAAGGCCTGCAGCGGCTGGGGCTCGGCATCGCCGCGCAGCACCAAAGGCCGGCTGCGCGCGCGGCTGTCGAAGGTCAGCGCCTGGTCGAATGCAAGGTCAAATGGCGAGGCCGCAAGCGCCTGCCCGGCGGCGCAGGCCTGCTGCAGCAAGCGTGGCGGAATCCCGGCGTATTCGCCCAGATAGTGCAAGGTCACATGCAGCCGCTCGGGCGGCAGCGCGCGGCCGCGCAATCCATGGTCGTGGCAGAGCTGCTGACCGAGGCCATGCACCGCCTGCGCGGTCTGCGCGTCCGGCAACAACGCGAAGAACAGGCTTTCGCGCGCGGCGGGCGCGTCGAAGCCGAGCGAGAACTGGGCGCCGTCGGGCGCAGTGTCGGGATACATGGAGTGGAGCGGCAAACGCCGCAAGCGGATCGGGCAGCGGTCGAGCGCGCATGGTAGCAAGCGCGCCTGATCGCTGCAGATCCGGCACGCCGCCCGGGCGGCGCCGCGATGGCGGCGCGCCGGGCAGGCGGCGGATGGCGGTCAGGCCGCGTTCTTCATCGCATGCTTGCGGGTGCGCATCACGTCGTGGCAGGCGCGCACTTCCGGCAGCAGGCGGGTGGCGGCGTCGCGTGCGGCCACCGGGGTGTCGGCGTCGGCGATGGTCTCATTGAAGGCCTTCAGCAGGCGGTCCTCGGACTCCTCCAGTTCGGCGACATAGCCATACTTGGTGTCGCCCAGCGCGGCGCGGACCTTGCCGTACATCTGCTGCATGCTGCCGACCATGGTGCCGTGCTCTTCCGGCTTGCCGCCGACCGACTGCACCACCGCGCTCAGGCTGCTCACGATGTCCGACTTGACGCCGGCGATGCGCAGGAACAGCGCGGACAACTCGGCGTCGCCCACCTTCTTGGCGGCTTCTTCGTAGAAGTCCTTGCCGTCGCGGGAAATGGCGATGAGGTCGTTGAGGCTGTGCGTGGTCTTGCTCTGGATGCTCATGGAAAACTCCTGTGGCGAAGCCGGCGATATCGCGCAACGGGCACGCGGGGTGGACCTGGATATCGCACGGCGCGGTCGAGAGAATTGCCGCGTTGCGTGGTGTTGGCGATGCTCGCCAGAACGGCATAAAGCGCACGTGAGCCGTTCGCCCTTGTTCGTCACGCGCCATTGCCGGTGGTGAACATGCGTTCATTGGGAACTGCACGCAGTCAGGCATGTGGTGAAATTTTCACCATCCTGTCTGCGCGTGTTGCGGCGCTTCGCCGAACGCGACTTATCCACATGGTTGCCCCCTGATCGTCCACAGTGGCTGTGGATGACTGCCATCGAGCGTGCCGGTCCAGGACCGCCCGTCGGCGCAGCCACGGCGGCCTCCCGGCACCGCGGCCAAAGGCCTATAGTGCAGACGAGCCCTCGCCACTGCAGGGCGCCGCGAGGTGCGTCATGTTCGCCTGGACTGCGTTCGCCCTGCTCGCTACCGCTGCGGCCGCCCCATCGCCGCCGATGCCACCGTCGTACGCGGCAGAAGCGGCACAGGCTGCCGCGCCAGTCCCAGCGCCAACCGCCGCACCGACGCCGACGCAGATGCCGACGCCGGAGCAGATCCTGCAATTGCCGCCGGCGCTGCACGCGCTGCTGCAGCAGCGCATCGATCGCAACGGCGACGCCGAGCACCGCCTGCAGCAACTGGTGGCATTGGCCTTCGACGCCAACGGCCTGAACCTGCAATACGACCCCAAGGCCACCCACAGCGTCGCCGAGAGCTACGCGACCCGTCGCGTCAATTGCCTGTCCTTCACCCTGCTGTTCGTGGCGATGGCGCGCGACATCGGACTGCAGGCGCAGGTCCAGGAGGTGCGCCGCGTGCTGAGCTGGTACGAGGACGGCAATGCGCTGTACAACGTCGGCCATGTCAACGCCGGCGTACGCGTGGACAGCGGCCGCGGCAGCATCGACCTGGACCGCAGCGTGCTGATGGACCGGCGCGGGCCGCAGCCGATTTCCGACCGCCGCGCCCTCGCCCACTACTACAACAACCGCGGCGCCGAGCTGATGGTCGACGGCGATCTGGACGGCGCCCGCGCGCATCTGGCGATGGCCCTGCAGATGGACCCACGCTTCGCCGGGGCCTGGAACAACCGGGGCGTGCTGGCGATGCGCGACGGCGACAGCGCCACCGCCGCACGCGACTACGCCAAGGCGCTGGAGATCGATCCGGAGCACCTGCCGGCGCTGTCCAATGCCGTGGGCCTGGCCCGACGCCTGGGCGACGGCACCCGCGAGGCCACGCTGCAGCGGCAGATGGAACAGGTGCGCCGACGCGACCCATTCCAGCAATACCTGCTCGGCAACGAGGCGGAGCGGCGCCAGGACTACGCCGCGGCGATCGCCTACTACCGGCATGCCCTGCACCTGTACGACGGCGCCCACCTGCTGTATTTCGCCCTGGCCCGCGCCTACCTGCACAGCGGCGACACCCGCCGCGCCACCGCGGCGCTGCGCAAGGCCATGGCCCACGCCGATCCGGCCACGCAACCGCGCTACCAGGGCAAGCTGGACGCGCTGCGCAGGCTGTCTTCCACGGCGCGGCCGCTGCGCTAGCGCACCCTAGCCAGCCGCGGGCGCGCATGCCGCACGCCGTGCCGCGTGGCGCGCCCACAGGTAGATCAGCAGGCCGCCGACGGCCATCGCCGCGCCCACATAGCCGGTGGAGGTCCAGCCCAGGCCGGCGCCGATCGCGATGCCGCCCAGCCACGGCCCCAGCGCGTTGGCCAGGTTGAACGCGGCATGGTTGGAGGCCGCGGCCAGGGTCTGCGCGTCGCTGGCCACATCCATCAGGCGGGTCTGCAGCACCGGCGCCAAGGCGCCCATGCTGCCGACCGCGACCACCGCCGGCAGCACCGCCCACGGCGAGGTCGCCGCCAGCGGGAACGCCAGCAACACTGCCAGCGACCACAGCAGCACCAGCGGCACCGCGCGGAACTGCATGCGGTCGAACAGCCAGCCGCCGGCCAGGTTGCCGAGCAGCCCGCCCAGCCCGAACGCGGCCATCGCCACCGGGATCCAGTGTTCGGACACGCCGGTGACCTCCATCAGGGTCGGCGCCAGATAGCTGAAGACGCAGAACATGCCGGCAAAGCCGATCGAGCCGATGCCCAGCGCCAGCCACACCTGCGTGCGGTTGAAGGCGCGCAACTCGCGCAACGGCGAGGGCCGCGCCTCCTGCGGATCGGCCGGCAGCAGGCGCCACACCAGCAGCACCGTCAACACCGCGATTACCGCGACCAGGGCATAGGCGTAGCGCCATTGGGCCACCTGGCCGAGCCAGGTCGCCAGCGGGTTGCCGACCAGCACCGCCAGGTTCAGGCCCAGCAGCACCCGGCTGACCGCGGCACCGCGCTGGTCGGGCGGGCCGATCGAGGCGGCCACCAGGGTCGCCACGCCGAAATAGGCGCCGTGCGGCAGTCCGGCGACGAATCGCGCCACCAGCATGCTGTGATAGTCCGGCGCCACCGCGCTGGCCAGATTGCCGAACGCATAGAAGCCCATCAGCGCCAGCAGCAGATCGCGCCGCGGCCAGCGCGCGCCCAGGATCGCCAGCAGCGGCGCGCCGACCACCACGCCTAGCGCATAGGCGCTGATCAGGTGCCCGACCTGCGGCGCATCGATGACCAGGCCACGGCCGATGTACGGCATCAAGCCCATGGTGGAGAACTCGCTGGTGCCGATCGCGAAACCGCCCATTGCCAGCGCGAACAGGATCAGCACGTAGCCGCGCCGCGACAGCGGCGCCGTGGCGGATGAGGTCATGCGCACGTCCCAGGAGAAAGGGCTGCCCATTATTGTGCATTGCAGCAATTCCTGCAGCCCTACATGCGCAACGCCGCGTTGCGTGGCGCAGCCGTCAGGGCCGGCCGACCAGGTGCGCAAAGGTGCCGCCGAGGCAACGCACTGTCCCATGGCGCCACCGCGAAACCGCCGCGCGCGTCCCCATGTCCTGTACGCACATCGCCTTGCAGCGCCCGCTGTAGGGTCGCCCGCCCACTCCACAACGAGAGTCCCATAGATGACCGATACTCCTTCCCCGCTGTTCACGCCGCTGCGCCTGGGCGCGATCGCACTGGCCAACCGCATCGTGATGGCGCCGCTGACCCGCAACCGCGCCGAAGGCGAAGGCCGCATTCCCTCGCCGCTGGCCGCCGAGTATTACGGCCAGCGCGCCAGCGCCGGCCTGCTCATCGCGGAAGCGACCCAGATCAGCCCGATGGGCCAGGGCTACAAGGACACCCCGGGCATCTACAGCGACGCGCAGGTCGCGGCCTGGAAAAAAGTCACCGATGAAGTGCACCGCCGCGGCGGCAAGATCGTGCTGCAGCTGTGGCACGTCGGCCGTATCTCGCACGTCAGCCTGCTGCCGGACGGCGCCGCGCCGGTGGCGCCCAGCGCGCTGCGTGCCGACGCCAAGACCTTCACCGCCGAAGGCTTCACCGATGTCTCCGCACCGCGCGCGCTGCGCCTGGACGAGATCCCCGGGCTGATCGAGGACTTCCGCCGCGCCGCCCGCAACGCCATCGCCGCCGGCTTCGACGGCGTGGAAGTGCACGCCGCCAACGGCTACCTGATCGACCAGTTCCTGCGCGACGGCAGCAACCATCGCGACGACGCCTACGGCGGCAGCATCGAGAACCGCACCCGCCTGCTGTTCGAAGTGGTGGAGGCGGTGGCGCAGGAAATCGGCGCCGACCGTACCGGCGTGCGCCTGTCGCCGGTGACCCCGGCCAACGATGCGCGCGACAGCGACCCGCAGCCGCTGTTCGAGCGCGCGGTGGAACGCCTGGATCCGCTGGGCCTGGCCTTCGTGCACGTGATCGAAGGCGCCACCGGTGGCCCGCGCGACAACATCGCCTTCGACTATGCGGCGCTGCGCGCCAAGTTCCATGGCCCGTGGCTGGTCAACAACGGCTACGACAAGGCGCTGGCCGAAGACGCCGTGGCCTCCGGCCGCGCCGACGCGGTGGCGTTCGGCCGCCCGTTCATCGCCAACCCGGACCTGGTGGAACGGCTGCGCCGCAACGCCCCGTTGAACCAGGTGGACGCCGACACGCTGTACGGCGGCGGCGCCAAGGGCTACACCGACTACCCGACGCTGGACTGATCGCGTCCTGCGGCGGCACCGCAACGGTGCCGCCGCAGCGGTCAGGGCGCGGCCGTGGGTGTGGCGGCCGCCGTCGGCGCCGGCGCGGCTTGCGGCCCGGACAGATGCGTCTGCAGGAAGCCGGCCACGCCGCTCCACAATGCGACGCGGTGCTCGACGTCGCCGAAACCGTGGCCCTCGTCCTTGAAACTCAATCCCACCGGCGCGTTGCCGGCCATGTCGAGCATGCGCAGCATGCGCCGGGTGTGCTCGTAATCCACCCGCCGGTCCTCCAGGCCGTGCGCCAGCATCACCGGCACCTTGATCGCGTCGTAGTGGTACAGCGGCGAGGTGTCGATCATCTGCGCCAGCTCCGCCTTGGGATCGCCCAGGTGCTTTTCCAGGTTCGCGCGTCCCTCGGCGCTGCGCGCGCCGTCGCTGGCGGTATAGAACAGGATGCGATCGGCCACGCCGGCGATGGAGACGGCGCAGCGGAAGCGTTGCGGCCAGCGGATCGTCATCACCAGCGCCGAATAGCCGCCGTAGCTGGCGCCGACCACGCACATGCGCTGCGGGTCCAGCGGATAGCGCGCCTGCGCCTGCACGATCGCCGCATCGATATCGTCCTCGATCAACGTGCCGAAGCTGCCGCGTCCGGCCTCGCGGAAAGCGCGACCGTAGCCGTCCGAGCCGCGGAAGTTGACCCGCAGCACCGCGTAGCCCATCGAGGCCAGGAACTGGGTCTCCGGATCGAAGCCCAGCGCATCGGCGACGCCGATCGGCCCACCGTGCGGAAACACCACCAGCGGCTTGGGCCCGGCACCAGGCGGCAGGGTCACGAAGGCTTCCAGCGGCAGTCCGTCGCGCCCCTTGAATCGCAACACCTCGCTGGGGGCGAAGGTCATGCCGTGCAGCCATGGCATGGTCTCGCCGATCGTGCGCGCCACGCGCTTGTCCAGGTCGAGATGGTAGAGCTGCGGCGGCTGGTCGCTGGCGTCGGCCCACAGCACGATCTGCTTGCCGTCGGCATTGCGCGCGGCGATCTGCAGGTTGCGCCCGGGCAAGGCCGCGCTGAGCGCGCGGCCCACACGATCGTCGGCACTTTCGAAGTAGTGGCTGACCAGGCGTCCGCTTTCGTAGTAGGTGACGCCGATCGGCGTGCGCTGCGGACCCTCGATCAGGTCGACCACGTCGACTCCGCTGCGGCTGAACAGCGTGCGCACGATCTTGCGCGTGGCCACGTCGTAGGCGACCAGGTCCCGCTGCGCGCGTCCGTCGTCGGTCACCGCATAGATCTCGTCCGCGGCGTAGGACAGGCCGACCGGCTCAAAATCGCGCAGGTGGTCGAGCGTCATCACGTCGCGATAGGACGCTCCTTCGCTGTCGCGGTAGCGCAGCACGTAGCCGTCGTCGCGGCGCACGATCGCAAGGCGCAACTGCCCTTCCCCATCGGTCAGCCAGCCGACGTCGCGCTCCAGGCCGACGTTGACCCGGTCGCGCAGGCGCGGCCGCCAGCGGTCGATCGCCGCCTGGCTGGAGACGTCCAGGACCTGCACTGCATTGTCGCCGTTGCTCAGGGTGGTGGCGTACAGCACCTGGTTGGGGCGTTGCGGCAGCGCGTCGACCAGGAACCCGCCATCGGGCAAGCTCAGCGGGCTCCATTTGCGCTTGCCGTCGGCCCCCGTATCGGCGCGGATGCCGCGCACCACGTCGCGCCCGTTCTTCACCGGCACGGTGAACAACAACGCGTCGTTGCCGGCCCACAGCATCTGCCGGATCGGATCGACGCTGGTGGCGAGCACCCGCTGCTGATCGCTGGACAGGTCCAGCAGTTCGATGCGCCACTCGTCCTTGCGCTCGCGCACCTGCAACGCCAGCAGGTCGCCGCGCGGATTCAGGCTCAGGCCGGTGATGCGGCTATCGCGGAACAGCGTGGCCGGCGCGATCGGCAGCGCGCCGGGCGCCGGCGGTGCGCGCAGCGCCACCTGCGCCGCGGGACGTGCGTCGGGGTGCTGCGCCAGCGCCTTGCGGTAGAACTCCGGAAACGGGTCCGGGTAGTGCCCGGCGTAACGCAGGGTGTAGCGCGCCCACAGCGCCGGATGGGTCTGCTGCAACCAGTCCATCGCCGCCAAGGCGCGATTGACCATGCCCATGTCGCCGCTGAAGAACGAGGACGGCCGGAACAGCAGGTCGCCCGGGTAGGTGATCTGCCCCGGCTCGAGCCGGAAGCGGAACTCGTCGCTGTCGCGCAGGTTGTAGCCGAACTGCGAGATCAACAGCACCCGGCGCCAGGCATAGTCGCCGGCCGGTGCAATGTACAGCCGGTAGCTGATGCCCGGCTTGAGACCGGACATGGTGCCGCCACCGAAGACCTTGCCGTCCTTGTTCAACTCCACGCCGCTCAATGCGACGTCGGTGTCCACCGCCACCACCACCAGGCCTTCGCCCGGCGCCAGCTCCGGCGTTTGTCCCGGCTTGACTTCCTGCATCCGCGCCCAGGCCGGCAGCGCCAGCAGGCAGAGCCCCCAGGCCAGGATCAAGGTGCGCGCTAGACGGCCGGCAGCCGTCGCCCCTGTGTTCGTTCGCATGTGCATCCCCTGTTGCGTGTCTGCGCCGGTCTGGCCGGCGGCGCCCCCCGGCGCCGTTGCACATGATAGCCGCCGCACCGCGCACGCTGGGCGCCGGTGGCGACGACGGCCACGTCGCGGGTGATCGCTTCTCTCCCTTCGCAGACAGGACGCACGCCGTGCGCAGTTGGCGCCCGGACGGGCGGCATCGCGTGTAGGAGCGGCTTCAGCCGCGACGGGCAGTCCTGATGACGTCAGTCGCGGCTGAAGCCGCTCCTACGGGGCATCTGCCTCCCGACAGACGCCCGAACGCCGCCAGCGCGCGGCCCCGTCGCCCCAGGCTCAGGCCTTGCGCAGGAAGCAGGTCTTCAGCACCAGGCCCTTGATCTTGTCCGAGTTGCCTTCGATGTGTTCGGCATCGTCCTCGACCAGGCGGATGCCGCGGATCACCGTGCCCTGCTTCAGCGGGATCGACGAGCCCTTGACCTTCAGGTCCTTGATCACGACCACGGTGTCGCCGGCCTGCAACACGTTGCCGTTGCTGTCGCGCACCACCGTCGTCGCGTCGTTGGCAGCGTAGGCCGCGACCGGCCACTCGTGGCCGCAATCCGCGCACACCCAGTTGGCGCCGTCGACGTAGGTGTTTTCCAGGGTGCATTGCGGGCAGGCGGGTGCGGCGGGCATGGGAGTCCTTGATACGGCGACGACGGCGAGCCGCCTATTGTAGCCGCCCGCCCCGTGCCGCCGTGCGGCCGCCCCAGCCGCAGGAATGCCATGTCCGCTTCGTCCGGGTCCCGTCTCGCGATCTACGCCGCGCTCGCCGGCAATCTCGCCATCGCCATCGCCAAGTTCGTCGCCGCCGGGCTCTCGGGCAGCTCGGCGATGCTCAGCGAAGGCGTGCATTCGCTGGTGGACACGGTCAACGAGTTGTTGCTGCTGTACGGCCTGCGCCGCGCCGCGCGCCCGGCCGATGACACCCATCCGTTCGGGCACGGGCGCGAGCTGTACTTCTGGAGCTTCATCGTCGCCCTGCTGGTGTTCGCGCTCGGCGCCGGGGTGTCGCTGTACGAGGGCATCGCCCACATCCGCGATCCGCAGCCGGCCAGCGACCACACCCTCAACTACATCGTGCTGGGGCTGTCGCTGTTGTTCGAGGGCGGCTCGTGGTGGGTGTCGCTGCGCGAGTTCCGCGCGCGCAAGGGCCGCCTGAGCTACGTGCAGGCGTTCCGCGAGAGCAAGGACCCGAGCCTGTTCACGGTGCTGGTGGAGGACAGCGCAGCGCTGATCGGCCTGCTGATCGCGCTGGCCGGGCTGCTCGCCGCGCAGTGGCTGGACATGCCGGAACTGGACGGCGTCGCCTCCGTCGGCATCGCCGCGGTGCTGGCCTGCTCGGCGTTCGTGCTGGCGCGCGAGACCAAGGGCCTGCTGATCGGCGAGCCGGCGGCGCGGCCGCTCGGCGACGCGCTGCGGCGCATCGCCGCGACTGATCCGGACGTGCGCGCGGTCAACGGCGTACTCAGCGTGCAGATGGGACCGGACCAGGTGGTGGCCGCGCTCAGCGCCGAGTTCGAGGACCAGCGCAGCACCGCGCAGATCGAGGCGTGCATCGAGCGCATCGAGGCCGCCGCGCGCGCCGAGCACCCGGAGCTGCAGGCGCTGTTCGTCAAGCCGCAGACCCCGGAGACCTGGCTGGCCCGGCGCACCGCGCTGCGCCGCCCGCCGGTGCCCTGAATGGCGGCGCGCCGACGCGACTTGCGGCCCTGCGCCGCTTTTCGTTAGGGTAGCCGGGTAGCACCCCTCTCATCGCGCTGTGACCGTGCCGGCGTATCCCCCCTTACTCACTGAACGAGGTTTCCCATGGAGATCGCCAACGGGCTTGTCGCCACCATCCACTACACCCTCACCGACGATGCCGGTGAAGTGATCGACCAGTCCTCGCCGGACAATCCGCTGAGCTACCTGCATGGCGCCGGCAACATCGTGCCGGGCCTGGAGAAGGCGCTGACCGGCAAGCGCACCGGCGAGTCGGTCAAGGCCGACGTGATCCCGGCCGAAGGCTACGGCCCGCGCCACGAGCAACTGGTGCAGCAGGTACCGCGTGGTTCGTTCCCGGATGCCGCATCGCTGGCACCGGGCATGCAGTTCCAGGCGCAGACCGACCAGGGCCCGCTGCTGGTCACGGTCACCGAGGTCGGCGAGCAACTGGTGACCATCGACGGCAACCACCCGCTGGCCGGGCAGGTGCTGCACTTCGCCGTGGAAGTGGCCGGCGTGCGCGAGGCCACCGAGCAGGAAAAGAACCAGGGCCACGCCGGCGCCGCGCTGTAAGCGACCCGCTTTCCTGTTCCCCACGAGGCCCGCCGATGCGGGCCTCGTGCGTTCCTGGCCGCGCTTGCGTCGCGCCGCGGCTTGCCCCACAGTGCGCGGCCCTCCCGCCCCCGGCACCGTCATGCGCCTCGGTATCGACTTCGGCACCAGCAATTCCGCCGCCGCCGCGGTGATCGACGGCCGCGTGGTGCCGATCGACTTCGGCGCGCAGCAGCAGTTCCGCACCACGGTGTACTTCCCCGAGGTGATGCGCGACCCGGCCGAGTTCGACCTGACCCCGGCGCTGGAACGGCAGGTGGACGAGCTGGTCGAGTCAGGCCGCCGCGATGCGCTCGCGGCCGGGCGCGAGCGCAGCCCCGACGCGTTGCGCCGCGACGCCATCCGGGTGGTGCGCCGGCAATGGATGGAAACGCAGATGCGCGAGCCACGCAGTTCGGCGGCACTGCTGCAGAACGCGGTGTACGGCGACGACGCACTGGACGCGTATTTCGTCGAGGGCGAAGGCAACCTGGTGCAGAGCCCCAAGTCGATGCTGGGCTACAACCTGCACCCGCGCGCACGCCAGACCATCACCGGCATCGCCGCGCACATTCTCGAACACATCCGCCTGACCGCCTCGCAGCAACTGGGCGTGCAGGTGCGCCGCGCCCTGCTCGGGCGCCCGGTGCAGTTCCGCAGCTCGATCGGCGAGGCCGGCAACGCACAGGCGCTGGAGATCCTGCACAGCGCCGCGATCACCGCCGGCTTCGACGACGTCGCGTTCCTGGAGGAACCGGCCGCCGCGGCGATGCACTACCACGCGGTCAGCCGCGAGCGCCACGCCGCGGTCGTGGTCGACATCGGCGGCGGCACCACCGACATCGCCTACGCCAGCGTCGGCGGCGACGCCGCGCCGCAGGTGCACCGCGCCTGGGGCATCCCGCGCGGCGGCACCGACGTCGACCTGGCGCTGAGCCTGGCCGGGTTCATGCCGCAGTTCGGCCGCGGCCTCACCCGCGTGCCCTCGCACCACTACGTCGAGGCGGCGATGGTGCAGGACACCACCCGCCAGCGCGATTTCCGCCAGCACCGCTACGACGTCGTGCCCGCCCCCTACGACACGCGCCTGCAGGCGCTGCAAGAGCCCGGCAACACCGCGCGCCTGTACCGTGCGGTGGAGCGCAGCAAGATCCGCCTCAGCGACGCCGAGCGGCACGAGGAAACACTGGACTACATCGAAGCCGGGCTGCAGGTGCAGGTGCGCGCCGAGGAACTGGTGCAGGCCGCACGCAGCTACCTGGAGGCGCTGCAGGAGCTGCTGGCGCAGGTCCGCCAGGACATCGGCGGCGATCCGGCCGCGGTGTTCCTGACCGGCGGCATGTCGCGCGCCGGCTACCTGAAGCGCCTGGTCGCCGCGGCCTTCCCGCAGGCGCGACTGGTCCACGGCGATCCTTCGTTCGGCGTGGTGCAGGGCCTGGCGCTGGCCGCCGCGCAGGACTAGCGCAGCACGGGCCTGGCGGCGCGCCCCCGGCCGGCCACGCACGGCCTGCGGCCGACGTTGTTCATACTGAGGCGGCGCGACTGGCGTAGCATGGCTGCACGCTTCAGCGTCACGTCGCTACGCGCGTCTCGTCCGGCCGTTCCTGTCGCCCGACTCGCTTCCTTCTCGCGCCACCCTCCGTCCCGTGACCGGCCGGATCCTTCGGAGCGCCATGTCTCCCGCCCCTGCAACGCTCCAGGCCCAGCGCCTGGCGCCGCCGCTCCAGCCACCTCGCCGACCGACACGCCCGGATCGCGGCGGCTGCGCATGAGCGAGCCGATGCGGGACACGGCCGACCCGGCCATCACCTGCGACCGCTGCGACGCGATCTGCTGCCGCCTGACCGTGCTGGTGATGCCGGACGACCAGGTCCCGGACCATCTCACCGAGTACACCCGCGAGGGTCTGCACGTGATGGCGCGCGACGAGGACGGCTGGTGCGTGGCGGTGGACGGCGCGCGCATGTGCTGCTCGATCTACGCGCAGCGCCCGGCGATCTGCCGCAAGTTCGCGATGGCCGGCCCGTACTGCCGCGAGATCCGCCGCACCCACCACGAGCAACTGACCCGTGGCATTCCCCTGACGATGTACTGACTGCAGGAGTTCCAGCATGGCACGACCGACCAGCACCACCGCTTCGCCCAGCGCACGGAACGCACGCGGCGCCAGCACCGCCGACAAGGCGCAGAAGGGCCTGAGCCGCGAGCGCATCGAGGCCGACCTGGCCGCCTTCCACCAGGCCGGTGGCCGCGTCGAGGTGCTCGGCACCACCCGCGTACTGAAGAAGGTCGACGTCGCCGACGCGGGCTAGCGCCCGCCCGCGCGCCGCGCGCCGCCGTGGCGCGTGCCTGCGCAGGACGCCGCGAGAACCTGGACGCCGGTCCGCGCCGAACCAAGGCGCGACGCCCGGCACGCCACGACGGCGCATCTGGTCTGCGGTCGACGCCCGCACCAGCCAGCCCCGATGCGGCGTCTTAGGGAGCCAGCGCCGGCCGGAAACACGGCGCCGCCTTCACGCCGAAAGCGCATACTGCGATCTCTTCCACCGTCTCGCCTCGGCATGCTCCTGCGCTCTCTGTCCGCCGAACTCGGCCAGCCCGCCTGCGGCAACTGCCGCGATGGCGAGCCGCTGGATTTCGCCGTGCGCATGGCGTTCCAGCCGATCGTCGATGCCGCCACTCGCTCGATCTACGCCTATGAGGCGCTGGTGCGCGGCGAGGACGGCAGCGGTGCGGCGGCAGTGCTGGCGCGGGTCCGCCCAGAGCAGATGTACCGCTTCGACCAGACTTGCCGGGTGCAGGCCATCGCCACCGCCGCGAAGCTGGGCCTGCGCACGCGCCTGTCGATCAACTTCATTCCCAACGCGGTGTACGAGCCGGCGACCTGCATCCGCCTGACCCTGAAGGCGGCCGAGCACTTCGGCGTGCCGACCGGCGACCTGATCTTCGAGATGAGCGAATCCGAACGCGTCGCCGACCTGCCCAAGGTCGTGCGCATCCTGCGCGACTATGCGCAGCGCGGCTTCCTCACCGCGATCGACGACTTCGGCGCCGGCCACTCCGGCCTGAACCTGCTCGCCGATTTCCAGCCGCACCTGATCAAGCTGGACATGGCGCTGATCCGCGGCATCGACGCCAGCGCGGCACGCCGCCACATCGTCGGCGGCATCGTCGCGATGGCCGCGCCGCTGGGCTGCCGCATCCTCGCCGAGGGTGTGGAAACGCCCGCCGAGTACCGCGCACTGCGTGCGCTGGGCATCGACCTCTACCAGGGCTATCTGTTCGCAAAACCGGCGCTGGAGGCGCTGCCCGAGGTCACCGAGGCGCAGTGGGACGCGCTGGAGCGCGCCGACTGAGCGACGCGCTGCCGCACAGCGCACGCCAGCACGACTTGCCCGCGGCGGCCACGCTTGCGACCATCGCATTCCCCCTGCGTTTTCCGATGTGCGATGCCTTCGCTGCATACCCTGCTGCCGCCGTGGACACACCGCTGGCTCGACGTGATCGTGCCCGGCGCGCAGATCGTGCTGATCGTGCTTGCGGCCTGGTTGCTGCGGACCGTGCTGCGGCGGCTGATCCGGCGCCTGGGCGAGCACCACGCACTGCCGCCGGAACTGGTGCTGATGGCGCGCCGCGGCAGTGGCTTCGTGATCTACGCGGCGGCGCTGTTGCTGATCCTCGACCGCTTCGGCGTGTCCGGCACCGTGCTGTGGACCGCCTTCACCGGCTTCGCCGCGGTCGCAGCGGTGGCGTTCTTCGCGGCGTGGAGCGTGCTGTCCAACATCTTCTGCACGCTGCTGATCTTCACCACGCGCCCGTTCCGCCTGCACGACCACATCGAGTTGCTGGAGAACGGCGAGAAGGCGGGCCTGAAGGGCCAGGTGATCGACATCAACCTGATCTACACCACGCTGCGCGAGCAGCACGACGACGGCGAGAGCGTGCTGCAGATCCCCAACAGCCTGTTCTTCCAGCGCAGCACGCGCCGCTGGCGCGGCAACCCGGTGCCGCCGGGACTGGGTTGAGCGCCCCACGCCACCCACGCCGACGCTGACGCCATCCACATGACGCAGCCGGTATGGTCGATGCCAGCCGCCTGGCGCGGCGATCTCCCCTTTCCCGACCAGGTACTGCATGGAACCCGTCATTCATCCGTTCGCCGACCTCTTCGCCCAACTCGGCCTGCCCAACAGCGAAGGCGAGATCCGCCAGTTCATCGCCCAGCATGCGCCGCTGCCCGATGGCATGCGCCTGGAAGAGGCCCCGTTCTGGACGCCCGCGCAGGCGCAACTGCTGCGCGAGGAGCGCCTGGAAGACGCCGATTGGGCGATCGTGGTCGATCAGCTCAACATCGCGCTGCACGCGCAGCCCACGCCTTGACCGACCGCGCCGGCTGAGCATCAACGCAGCTGGCTGTCCTTGCTGCCGCGGCGGTTGTAGCCGCTGTGCTCGTGCTGTGCGCGGTCCTGCGCGTCCTGGCAGGCCACGCACAGGCGTACGCCCGGCACCGCCTTGCGCCGCGCCTCGGGAATCGGCGCATCGCAGTCCTCGCAGTGGCTCAGCCCCGGCCCCTGCGGCAGTTGGCTGCGCGCCCGCTTGATCGCATCCTCGACGGTCGCATCGATCTGGTCCTGCACCGCGCCGTCGCCTGCCCACCCTGTGGCCATGGTCGTCTCCGCACTGTTGCCTTGCGTGGATGATGCGGCCGGCACCGGCGAATGCAATGCACGCCGGCTTCACCTAGCCGAGACGTTCATGCGGCGCGGCGCCGCATTCACCAGATCAGGTCGTCCGGTACCTTGAACTGACTGTAGTAGGGATCGTCTTCGCCACTGGCCGGCGTCGCCGCCAGCGCATCGAACACGATGGTCGCCGGATCGCGGGCGACGATCTTCTCCACCACCGCGCGCGGCACCGGCACGTAGCCGGCATCCAGCCGCGCGATCGCCACGCTGCCGGCGATCAGTTGCGCGCGCAGCGCCGCATCCACGCGCAGCCGCTGGATCTTGCCGGCATCGGTGAAGTGGTAGTCGATCTCACCGTCGGCCTTGAGCGCGTGGCTTTCGACCAGTTGCCGCGCCTGTACGCGCTGCTCGTGGGCGCGGGCCTGCGCGTTGCGCTCGGCGGACAGCGCGCGGTCGCGTTCCACGCGCTCCTGTCGCAGCCGCTCGCTCTCCAGTTGCTCGGCGCTGGGCGGCGGCGGGGTCTTGCCCTGCCGCGCCTTGGCCTGCTCGCGCGCGACCTGCGCCACCTGGCTCTTCTTCACCAGGCCGGCCTTGAGCAGTTGCTCCTGCAGGGGATTGCGCATCGGAAGCGTCCACGGACTCGGAATCGGGAGGCGCATGATACCCGCAGCGCCGGCAGCCGCCCGCGAAGGCACTGGTGCCGGATGCCCTGGCGCACGCGGCACGCTAAGGTGGCGGCATGGACACCCTGCGCTATCTCGTCGGCTACCCGCCCCATGTCCTGGACCAGGTGCGCGAGCTGATCGCGCGCCAGCGCCTGGGCGACTGGCTGCGCCGCCGCTACCCCGAGACCAACACGGTGCGCACCGATCGCCAGTTGTACGACTACACGCAGGCGCTCAAGGACCGCTGCATGCGCAGCGCCGAACCGCTGCACAAGGTGATCTACGACAACCGCCTGCAGGCGGTGAAGCATGCGCTGGGCACCCACACCACGGTATCGCGGGTGCAGGGCGGCAAGCTCAAGGCCAGCCGCGAGATCCGCATCGCCGGCGTGTTCCGCGATGCGCCGTCGGCGTTCCTGCCGATGATCGTCGCCCACGAGCTGGCGCACCTGAAGGAAAGCGCGCACAACAAGGCCTTCTACCAGCTGTGCGCGCACATGACGCCGGACTACCACCAGCTGGAGTTCGACCTGCGCCTGTACCTGACCCAGTTGGAACTGGGCGAGTACTGAGACGCCGCTGCGTGGCAGCGCCCCCGCGACGCCCGTACACTGCGCCCCCGACCGATCGCGTACTGCCGATGTCCAGCCCCGTCCGTCTCGACAAGCATCTCGCCGCCCTGCTGCCGTGTTCGCGCGGCGAGGCGCAGCAGTACATCGAGGGCGGCTGGGTCAGCGTGGACGGTGTCGTGGTCGAGGAACCGCAGACGCCGATCACCATCCAGCGGGTGACGCTGGCACCCGACGCGCAACTCGGCCCGGCGCAGGCGGTCACGCTGCTGCTGCACAAGCCGGCCGGGATGCGCGCCGAAGACGCGCTCGCGCTGGCGACGCCCGGCAACCGCAGCGCGCTGGATGCCAGCGACATGCGTGTGCTCAAGCGCCATTTCCTGCGCCTGAGTCTGCCGCTGCCATTGGAGACCGAGGCCAGCGGACTGCTGGTGCTGAGCCAGGACCGTCGCGTGCTGCGGCGGCTGAGCGAGGACGCGGCCACGCTGGAGCAGGAATTCGTGGTGGAGGTCAGCGGCACCTTGCAGCCCTATGGCCTGCACCGGCTCGCGCACGGCCTGCGCCATGGCCAGCGCACGCTGCCGCCGTGCAAGGTCAGCTGGCAGAGCGAACAGCGCCTGCGCTTTGCGATCAAGCACGTGCAGCCGGGCCAGTTGCACGACATGTGCGCGCAGGTCGGACTACAGGTGAGCGGGCTGCGTCGCCTGCGCATCGGCCGGATTCCGCTGGGCAAGCTGGCGCCGGGCGAGTGGCGCTATTTGCCGGAGGGCGAGCGGTTCTGAGGGAGTGCGGGTGCGGCCTCGCCGATCGTTGTTGCCGGCGACCCTACCCTCACCCCAACCCCTCTCCCGGGGGGAGAGGGGCTAGGAGCGCGCGTGGCTCAGGGCTTTGCCAGGGCGCGCTGGATCGCCTGCTCGGCCAGCGGCGCCATCACCGCATAGCCGGCGTTGTTGGGGTGCACGCCGTCGATGGCCACGGTCTTGTCCATGCCGCCGTCGCGGTTGCTCAGCTTGCTGTAGTAATCCAGATACACCGCGCCCTGCTGCTGCGCGTACTGCTGCATCCAGGCATTGAGCGCACGCACCTTCTGTGCCGGTTGCAGGCCCGGGCGCCACGGATAGTCGGTCACCGGCAGCACCGAGGCCAGCACCACCTTGATGTGGTGGGCCTGCGCAAGCTCGGTCATGGCGCTGAGGTTGTCCTCGATCATCTCCAGCGTGGACAGCCCGGTGTTGCCGGCCAGGTCGTTGGTGCCGGCCAGGATCACCACCACCGCCGGCTTCAGGTCGATCACGTCCTGGCGGAAGCGCACCAGCATCTGCGCAGTGGTCTGCCCGGAAATGCCGCGGTTGACGTAGGCGGACTTGCCCGGGAAGAACGTGGTGCCTTCGCGGTGGCCCCAGGCGTCGGTGATGGAATCGCCGTAGAACACCACGCGCGGCGCGTCCGCTGCCGGCGCCGGCAGCGCGGCATTGTCGGCGCGATAGCGCTGCAGTTGCGCCCAGTCCAGCAGCCGCTGCTGCATCGCCTTCACTTCGTCGGGCTTGAGCGTGTCCGGCGCACGCGTGTACAGCGCATCGACCTTGCCCTCCAGCGCCGCGGTGGACGTGGGCGTTGCCGCCTGCACGGCGCCGGCGGCAGTGGCGCACAGCGCGATGGCGAGGGACAACAGCGAGGGGCATTTCATCGGGGCATTCCTTGTGCGGACAACGGTGATCGCACAGTGTAACCAACCCTCCGGATTGCCCATGCGGCGCTGCCGCAGCGCCGCCGCGACTGCGTCGTATCGCATGCGATTCAGCCCGTGCTCACGCTACGGCGATCGCCGGCAGCATCGATGGCGCATATCGCCGCAGCCCATCGCCAGGTGCGTCGTGGCGCACTGTCGAGGCCTGGCAGCACGCGGCTGCGACCGCCATCGCACCATGCACCGACGTGCGTCACGCGCATGCCGCGCCGATGACAGCGCGATGCCGTCGCCATCGTTTTTCGCTATCGCCGCAACCTTTTGCAACCGCCCTAACTTTTTCGTAAGTACATGACACACAAGGATTTCTGCTTCTAGGATGGCCGCGGACGTGACGGGGGGATCCTCACTCCCAAGCCCGAAGGACATCCATGAAAACGCGTGATGCACACCAGAACCTCACCCGCCTGCGGCTGGCGTTGATTCCCGGCTTGATGTTCAGCGCAATGGCGATGGCGCAGTCCGCAGGCACCGCAGCGACGGCGACCGACACCAGCGCCGCAAGCGCGCAATGGCGCAGCGCCTTCTCCGGCGGCACGCCGTTCGCCACGCACAGCCTCTGGGACAGTGCCGGCGGCGGCTTCCTCAACACCCGCTTCGCGCCCGGCGAATGGCAGATCACCCCGTTCAACGCGGCGCGCCTGAAGACCGCGTGGACCTTCACCACGCAAGGCGACGTCTCGGCCACCCCGACCGTGCAGGGCACGGCGCTGTACGTGCCGGACTGGGGCGGCCAGCTGTATCGCATCGACACCGACCTGGGCAAGGCGGTGTGGCAGGTGAAGCTGGCCGACTACACCGGCATCGCCGGCTCGCTGTCGCGCAACAGCCCGGCGATCGCGCGCGACAGCGTGCTGGTCGGCGACCAGGCCAGCGGCACCGTGCTGGCGATCGACAAGACCACCGGCAAGCTGCTGTGGAAGACCCTGGTCGAGTCCAACCCGCAGGCGCGCATCACCGCCTCGCCGGTGATCTACGGCGACCGCGTGTACGTCGGCGTGTCCTCGGGCGACTGGGGCGGGCTGAGCGCCGGCTACAAGTACACCTTTCGCGGCAGTGTCGCCGCGCTGGACCTGAAGACCGGCAAGCTGCTGTGGAGCTTCCGCACCGCGCCGGAGGGCTACACCGGTGCGTCGGTGTGGGGCACGCTGGCGATCGACCCGCTGCGCCAGCGCGTCTACGCGACCACCGGCAACAACTACTCGGTGCCGACCGAGGTCGCCAGCTGCGTCAAGAACGCCAACGGCGACAAGACCGCGCAACTGGCCTGCATGGCGCCGGACAACTACGTCGATTCGGTGCTGGCGCTGGACATGCGCAGCGGCAAGCCGGCGTGGACGCGCCGCCTGCAGGGCGCCGACGCCTGGTCGCTGTCGTGCCTGGTCGCGCCGACCAATGGCCTGTGCCAGGACCCGCAGGGACCGGACTACGACTTCAGCGGCGGCGGCGCCAACCTGTTCACGGCGATCCGCAACGGCAAGCCGCAGGCGCTGGTCGGCGCCGGCCAGAAGAGCGGCGTCTATTGGGCCTTCGACGCCGATACCGGGCAGACCGTGTGGTCGACCCAGGTCGGCCCGGGCGGCACCGCCGGCGGCATCGAATGGGGCTCGTCGGTGGATCCGTTCTCCGGTCGCGTGTACGTGGCGATCAACAACAACGAGCACACGTCGTACACGCTGGCGCCGGGCAACACCGAAACCTGGAACGCCGGCTCCTGGGCCGCGCTGGATGCGGCCAGCGGCAAGATCCTCTGGCAGGTCAAGGTGCCGGGCACCGATCCGGTGCAGACCGCGTTCGGCGCCGGCGGCCGCGGCCCGCTGGCGTCGTCGCCGGGCCTGGTCTACGCGGGCTCGATGTCCGGCGCGATGACCGTGCTCGATGCCAAGACCGGCGCCACGCTGTGGAGCTTCGACGCCGGCGGTTCGGTCTCCAGCGCACCGGCAATCGTCGATGGTGCGGTGTACTGGGGCGCCGGCTACAGCCGCTTCAACTTCGGCACCGGGGTCAACAAGCTGTACAAGTTCGTGCCGTCGAACCGGCGCTGAGCGCAGCCCGCGCTCGCCGTAACGCGTGCATCGCCTCTCCTGCGCAAGCGGGAGGGGCGATGTTGCATCTGGAGCGCATCGCCTCGCGTGCGCAAAAAAAGCCGGCGGGCTTCGCTTCCACGAAGCCCGCCGGCTGTCGGCGTGTTGCTCAGTTGAACGTGTAGTCCAGCGTCAGGAACATTTCCCGGCCGTTGTACTCGCTCGCGGTCTGCCCGGTGGTGACGAACTCGAAGCCGCCGGCGTAGTACGGAATCGCGCCGACCTTGTCGAAGATGTTCGACACGGCGAGCTTTGCGTGCAGATCCGGCGTGATCTGCAGGCCGACCGAGCCGTTCCAGGTGATCCACGCCGGCGCATGGCCCCGGTAGGTGGTGTCCTGCACGGTGACCTGGTTGCCGTCCTGGGTGACCTGGCACACGCCGGTGGAGATCGTCTCGCCGCCATTGGACACGGTGACCATGCTGGGCTGGATGCCGTTGGGCAGCACGTCGCAGCCGGCGTAGTTCGGTGCGCGCATCCGCCCGTTGCGCACGCCGGAGATCGACACGTTCCAACGGCCCTTGGTCCAGTCGGCGATCCAGGTCATGCGGCTGGCCACGTTCTGGTAGCGGGTGTTCTGCAACGGATCGGACGCCAGCACGCGCTGCTTGTACGACAGGTTGTTGGTGTAGTTGATGCCGGCGCGGAAATCGCCGTAGCCGTCGGTGTGGAACTTGTAGTCCAGCGTCGCGTCGACGCCAGCCACGTACAGCGAGGCTTCGTTGATCGGGCCCGACTGCACCGACACGATCTGGCCGTTTGCGTCGCGCGTCACCATCTGGGTGACCATCCGGCAGTACTCCGATCCGGCCACGTGCGCCGTGTACGGCGACAGGCCCGAGGTGCCGTTCGGCTTCAGGCCGGTCAGGCAGCCTGCCTCGTCGGCCAGCACGGTGTCCTGGCCCAGGTACTGGATGGCGTTGTCCACGCCCATGTTCCAGTAGTCGGCCGACACCGACAGCCCCTGCACGCCCGGCACCTGCCAGACGAAGCCGTAGGTCCAGGAGTGCCCGGTCTGCGGCAGCAGCAGGCGGCTGCCGTTGGTGTAGAGCGTGTAGTACTGCGAGGTCGGGCGCTGCACGCTGTTGCACCAGGTGTTGTTGTTCTGCCCGGCCTTGATCGCGTTCACGCACTGCAGCGGGTCGGCATAGAAGCCCACCGGCGAGGTCGAACCGGTCAGGTAGATGGCCTGCATGTCCGGCGCCTTGAAGTTGGTGCCGTAGCTGCCGCGCAGCAGCAAACCGTCGTACGGACGCCACTCCAGGCCCGAGCCCCAGGTACGGGCGATGTCGGCACGGCTGGCGTCGTTGTACTTGTCCAGGCGACCGGACAGCGTCCAGGTCACCGTGTCCAGCACCGGCAAGCGGAACTCCGTGCCCAGCGAGAAGCGCTGCCGGGTGCCGGCGCCGGTGAGATAGGCGCCGAACGGGTTCTGGAAGGTGGACGGATCGGCCGCGCGCGGGTCGGGCGACAGCTTGAAGCCGTTGTGCGCCGCTTCGAACACCGCGGCCCAGCCCACCGACCGATCGGCCCAGGGCAGCTTGAACAGGTCGCCGTTGACGCGCAGTTGCGCCTGGTCGAGCCAGGACGAAGCGGTGTTGACGCCGGTCACCGCGAACTGGTCGTACTGCTGCGGGGTGATCGGGTTCCAGAACTGCTGCCAGTTGAACGCGTAGATCGGCAGGCCGTCGGCGGTGGTGCCCTGCTGCTGGCCGAGGAAGAAGTTGTTGGTGGCCTGCGCGTTGTAGCCGGTGAACTCCTCGCGGACGATGTACTTCTGAGTGTTGAGGTTGAGGTCCCAGTTGAAGCGGCCGTCGAGCACGGTGCCGCGCAGGCCGGCCTGCAGGTTCCAGTTGCGCTCGCGGTCGTAGGTGTTGGCGCTGACGCCGATCTCTTTCTGGGTCAGCTGGCGGATCACCTGGTTGACCGTCTGCCCGGTGGTCTGGTCGTAGAACGGGCCGGCGCTGAACACGTTGAGCTGCGTGTTGGAGATGCCCACGGTCTGGTACAGCGCGGCCGAGCCGTAGAACTGCAGGCCGTTCTGGAAGTCGTACTCGCCCGCCAGATAGCCGCTGTTGCTGATGCTGCCCGGGGTCAGCACCCAGTTCTGGAACAGCGCCGGCTGCGCGCAGTAGAAGCCGTTGTCGGTGACGCCGGTGACCTGGGTGCCGTTGGTGGTCACCGAGTGCGACTGGGTCAGGCGCGAGTTGGTGAACTTGTCGCAGGTGCCGGCGGGCGGCGTGATGTAGCGGCCGTTGGCGTCGGTGGCCGACAGGGCGATCGCGCCGGCGGCGTCGTACTGGTAGCCGAACATGCGCGAGGCCGGCCCCCAGGCGCCGTAGCCCGCGTCGGCCACGGAATCCTGGTAGGGCCTGTCCATGCCCCACAGCGCGCTGCGGTTGGAGTGCTCCAGGTTGTAGGTCACGTGCCAGTTGTCGCCCGCGCGGCCACCGACGAAGTTGATGTCGCCGTAGTCGCGGCCACCGCGCGTCGCACCGCCCAGGGTGACCTGCAACTGGTTGCCCTGGTAGTCCTTCTTCAGGATCACGTTCACCACGCCGGCGACCGCATCCGAGCCATAGATCGACGACGCGCCGGAGGCCAGCACTTCGATGTGATCGATCATCCCGGTGGGGATGTTGTTGAAGTTCTGGAAGTTGCTCTGCTTGTTGAGCGGCTGCGGATAGTCGACCACGCGATGGCCGTCGATCATCAGCAGGCTGAACCCGGGGCCGAGTCCGCGCAGGTTCACCGAGCGCGCATTGACCGAACTGGAGCCCCACGAGGCCGGGTCGGATACCTGCTGGCCCACCTGCGGCAGCGAGTCGAGGAATTCCCACAGCGTGGTGTAGCCCTGCTTCTTGATCTCTTCGCCGGTGATGGTGACCACCGGCGCAGGGCCTTCGACCTCCACCCGCGGGATCAGCGATCCGGTGACCGTCACCGCCTTGAGTTCGACCGGCTTGTCGGCCTTGCCGGCGCCACGGGGCGGGGCCGCGTCATCGGGCGCGGATTGCGCCATGACAGAGGGCGCCCACAGCGCGAGCGCAACGGAACTGGCGATGAGTCCACGCCGGAAAGCGATTCTGTTCACTGGTCTCCCCCCACAGGAGCGATCGATGTTCGAGATGTGCCGAGCCCGCCCTAGCCCCCCGGCCTCGCGCGGGCCGTCCGCGAAGCGGTGCATACACGAACAAAAAGTTCATATATGTGACGCCAGCGTTATAGGCCGAATTTGAATCGATGCAAGCTGCGTTGCAGCACAACGCGACTCGATTTAAGTAATTGAATCTACTGAAATTTGTCGGAAAGCTTACAGAAAGGTTGCAACCGTTCCGAGACTGCGGCCTGGACGCGCCCGAAGGGTCTCTTACTGCGGTGATGGGCACGCACAAGGGGGAGACACGCCACGCGACGCCGAAGGCACACCATCGCCTGGCGAACGCCTGTCGCATCGACAAGACGGCCGTGTCGCGCCGCCACCGCCGTCGCCGCGTCACTACGCAAATCGCGCCGTCTCGCGTCCACTGCGCGGCACGATGGAACGCACCGACATGCCGGCAGCGCGAGGCGCTTCTTTCGCGCCATCACACGCAATGTGAGCAGCTGTCTACGAAACCGGCCTTCCGAGCGTGACGCCTGGCACGCAATCGTGGGGGCGTCGCCCGTAGCCTCGGCAGGCACCCTGAACTCGGGTGCAATGGCATCCGGTCCCCTGCCGGATGGTCTCGTCCCTCTTCGCAAAAGGAAGATCGATGAATCGCAAGCATGCGTTGTACCTGGCGTTGCTGGCTGGCATCGCCAGTCTGTCCCCCGTCGCCATGGCTGCCACTCCCCCAGCAGCCGAAATGGATTCCGCCCCGGTCGAAGCCCGCCCGGATGCCGCCGCGCTCGGTGGCGCCGAGCTGCGCAGCCTCACCCCGGGCAGCGCACACGCGCCGCGCCTGATCGAACTGGCCGCGCCCGACAGCACCAAGGCGGCGGCGATGAAGCAGGCACGCGGGCAACAGGTCAAGAACGGCCAGCCGCTGCAGATCGGCTTCTCCCGCGATGTCGCCAAGCCCGACATCAACCTGCGCCGCCTGTCCTGGCAGACCCTGCCCAATGGCGCGCAGGTCACCAGCTTCGAGATCGTCTCGACCAATGCGCAGGCGCTGCGCGCAGCGCTGCAACTCAGCGGCAGCGGCGCCCAGCCCGGCGATCCGCGCAAGGCGACGCTGCGCTTCGCCGGCGAGGATGGCCGCGTGTTCCAGCAGAGCGGCGCCGATTTCGCCGGCAGCCAGCCCGGCTGGTCGGCGGTGATCGCCGGCGCACGCATGGTGGTGGAGATCGAACTGCCGGCCGGCCAGTATCCGCAAGGCTTCGCGCTGAAGATCCCGCAGCTCTCGCATCTGGACATCAGCCCGGTGGCCAGCGACACGATGATGCGGCCGATGATCGGCGAGAGCGATTCGTGCGAGCGCGACATCGTCTGCCGTGCCAATCCGACCTCCGGCTTCACCTCGGCGGCCAAGTCGGTGGCGCGCATGACCTTCACCAGCGGCGGCAGCACCTACCTGTGCACCGGCACCCTGCTCAACAACAGCAATTCGCCGAAGAAAGCGATGTTCTGGAGCGCGGCGCACTGCATCAGCACCCAGACCGTGGCCAATACGCTGCAGACCTACTGGTTCTACGACGCCACCACCTGCGGCGGCTCCACGGTCAATTCCAACTACACCACGCTCGGCGGCGGCGCCTACCTGCGCTATACCAACACCACCCGCGACACCACGCTGCTCGAGCTCAAGAGCGCTCCGCCGAGCGGCGCGTTCTACGCGGGCTGGAGCAGTTCGGCGATCGGCTCCACCGGCACCGCGATCGAGGGCATCCACCACCCGGCCGGCGACGTCAAGAAGTACTCGCTGGGCAAGGTCACCGCGCTGTCCAGCTCCATCGACGGCAAATCGCCGCTGTACCGCGTGCAGTGGAGCACCGGCGTCACCGAAGGCGGTTCGTCCGGCTCCGGCCTGTTCACCGTCAACAGCAGCGGCGCCTATCAGTTGCGCGGCGGCCTGTATGGCGGATCTTCGTACTGCAGCGCGCCGAGCGATCCGGACTACTACTCGCGCTTCGCCGACGTGTATTCGTCGATCCAGCAGTACCTGAGCCCGTAAGCCAAGGTCCGGGAGGGCCGTACTCCCGCACCTGCGCCTAGGACAGGCCGTCTCACACGGGCGGCCTGTCCGTTTCGCACGCGGTGGACACACCGGCTACACTCGACGCATTCCCCTACCGGCAGATGCGCATTGGCCAAGCCCAACTACTCCTTCGAAAAACGTCAGCGCGAGCTGGCCAAGAAGAAACAGCAGGAAGAAAAGGAAGCGCGCAAGCGCGAAGCGCGTGCCGCAGCCGCCAAGCCTGCCGCGGACGGCGACGCCGCACCGAACGACGCCGACACCGCCAGCGACGCCTAGGCCGCCGCGGCACGGCAGGCGCCTGCCGCACAGCGTGACGCTTCCATCATTGACCTGTCGCGCGACGCACCTGCATCGACGCGACATGACCGGCCTCGCGCTCAGCCGACCTTCTTGGCCAGCATCGTGCCCAGCACGAACAGCACCAGGGCGATGGCGATGCCGGCCCAGAACAGGAACTTGGCAACGCCCATCGCTGCGCCCGCCACGCCGCTGAAGCCGAGCGCGCCGGCGATGAGTCCGATGATGGCGATGATGATGGCCCACTTGATCATGATGCGGTCTTCCCGAAACGAGGACAGGCGCACGCCACCGTGGCGTGCACTGGCGCCGGCAAACGGCCGGCGCTGATGCGGGAGACTAGCCAGCGCGGGATGCGCACGCGGTGAAACGCGGATGCACGCGCCGTGCACGCATCGCCACCGCGCATGCAGCAGCACGCCCTGCATGTTGGCGATGCGGTGCTGCGGCAACAGGCGCGGAACCTGCGCGTGCACGCACCGCTCCTGCACATCGCGTCCACCCTCCCGTCACGGACCGCGCGCGCGCCGCCCGGCACAGTGCAGCCGGGCACTGTCGCCCGCTCGGAGATCCGCATGGCCAGCCCGCAGGAACTGGAAGAGAAATTCTGGAAGGCATTGAAGTCCGACCGCACCGTGATGCTGGGCCTGGACGGCGTCGAGGACGGCCACGCCCGCCCGATGACCGCGCAGTTCGAGGGCGAGCGCGGCGGCCCGATCTGGTTCTTCACCTCCAAGGACAACGCGCTGGTGCAGAAGCTGACGCAGAGCCAGCGGGTGATCGCCGCGTTCAGCGCCAAGAACCACGATCTGTTCGCCAGCATCAGCGGCACCCTCAGCGTCGATAACGACCAGGCGGTGATCGAGCGCCTGTGGAACGGCTTCATCGACGCCTGGTACGAACAGGGCAAGGACGATCCCAAGCTGGCGCTGCTGCGCCTGGATCCGGACCACGCGCAGATCTGGCTCAACGGTTCGAGCCTGATGGCCGGCATCAAGGTGCTGTTCGGCATCGATCCCAAGCGCGACTACCAGGACAAGGTCGCCGACGTGCCGCTGCGCTGAGCGGCACGCGACGCGATGCACGCCAGCCGGCCGCTCGCCGGCTGGCAGATACGTTCAGCGAACCGACGCGACCGGCAGGTGCTGGCGGATGGCCTCACGCAGCCCGCGTTCGCACTGTCGCGTCGCCGCGTCCACGTCGTTCTCGGCCAAGGCTTCGGCACGCGCCAATGCAGCCAGTGCGGCATGCTGGTCGCCACGCCGCGTCGCCATCAGCGCCTGGCAGCGCGGGCGCAACGCCGGCACCGCCCAGTCGAGGTCGGCCGTCAGCGCCGCATCCAGGGGGTCGGCAGCGTCCTCACCGGCCATGGCCCGCGAGAACGCGAGTTCGCAGCGCAGCAGCGCGATCATGGTGTGCCAGGATTCGGCGACCGGCGCAGGCAGCGTCGCGACCTGCGCCTCGAAGTCCGGCTGCAGGGCCGCGGCGTGCGCCCACTCGCCACGGTTCTGCATGGCTTTCAGCGTGAACCAGACATGGAAAAACCAGCCATCGCCGTCCGCGAGCAGGGCCAGGCGGTGTGCCGGCAACTTGTCCGCGGTGACGCCGCGCGATGAGAGGCCGTTGAGTTCGGCGAGTACGTCGACGAGGGCGTCAGGATCGCGCGGGCGGGCCTGTCGCAACAACTGCAGACCATCACTGGCCCCGCTCGGACTCTGCGAGGGCACCAGATTGACCAGGCCTGCCGCCAGATTGAACACCGCTGCGCCGGTGCAGAAGGCGCCGCTGGAGCTGCCCGGACCCCAATGCCATGCCAGGACACCGCACCCCGCCGCCGCCAGCAGATTGGCCAGCGGACCGCCGGCGATCAGCAGCAGATACTGCCGACGCACCGCCGCGTAGGGATTGGGCACCGCGATCACGCTGCCCGCGTTGTCGCCCGGACGCATGCGTTTCCAGCGGATCCGCCAGCCGCGACGGCGCGCGAGCAACTGCAGCGGGCCCACATGCACCCGGTACACGGTCATGCCGATCGCGCGCGCCGCCAATGCGTGCCCGCCTTCGTGGATGGCGACCGTGGCCAATGCCGCCAGCGGGAACAGCAGCATCGCCAGGAACGGCTCCAGCGAGGACGTGACCAGGTGCGCCAGGGCGAAGCAGCCGGCCAGCATCGCCAGCGCCCCCACGCTCATCAGGACGCCGCGGACGCCACGGAACAGCAGATCGAGCCAAGGCGGCGCCGCCCAGGGCATGGAGGGTTGTGCGCCGGCACTCATGCGCAGCTGCCCTCGTGCTGCGCGCCCAGCACCGCACCGCCCAGCGGCCCGTTGCGATCGCCCCCTGCGCCGTACCGCGTCTTGCGTCGTCTACCGAGCCCCTGCACGTTTCGCCTGTGCCGTCCGAGCGTGCGCCTGTCGCGACTAGCGACGATAGCGCACCGCCAGTTGGGCGGCCGCGGCGGCGCGATGCCGGCGCAGGGCCAGCCCGAGCGGGCTCATGGTGGCGACATCGGCGTCGCCCGACTGCTCCTCCAGGGCGCGCTGCACCCGTGGCGACAGCCCCCAGTCCGCGGAAATGGCCTTGGCGCAGTGCGCCGACCACGCCTCCAGCATCTCGGTCATCGCCGCCGGCGTTGGGGCTGCCTCGGCGTGGCGTGCATGGACATCGCGCAGCACCTGCACCACCGAGACCGCGCCCAGCCCGCACAACAGCGCCAGCAATTGCGCGGCGTTCGCATCCTCGCGGTCTGGGACCTGGGAGGCGGCATGCGCCGACAGCAGGGTGTGTTCCCACAGCACCGCCGCACAACGGCCGAAGACGCTGCCGTCGTCGACGATCACTGGCTGCAGCAGCGCCGCCAGCACGATCTGGCGCAGGCCCTCGGTACCGAGCAGGGCCACCGCCCGCTCCAGGTTCTCGATCGGCTCGGGATGGCGGCGGTAGATGACGCTGTTGGCGATGCGCAGCAGATTGCCGGCCAGCGCCGGATCCTGGCCGAGGATCGTGGCGATGGCATGGGCGCCGGCGGCCGGATCGTTGATCGCGCGGGTGAGCTGCGGCAGCAGATGCGGGCGCCGCGGCGTATAGCGCGGATGCGCGTCGATGCGGGCGAGCACTGCGGCGGCATCGGCCATGACCGCCGGCGCGACCGCGGCCGATGCATTGACCGGCCGACCGGCGAACGCCAGTTCGCACAGCCGCGCCAGGATCGCGGCATCCGGCACCGGCTCCAGGTCGAGCAGGGCCGGGTCGGCGAACGGGTCGACGCCCTGCTCCACCGCGTCGACAGACGCGGCTGGCGCAGTGCGTGCAGACGCGGCCGGCGTCTCGGGCAGGTCGGCATCGTCGGCGCCGACGCGCGCCTGCCGCGCCTCGGCCGCATCGCCTTCGCCACGGCGCAGCCACCACCAGAGTCCGGCTCCCAGCACCAGCACACCCGCACTGATGGCAATCCACATGATCGGCACGATCGTCGTCATCCGCAAAACATCGCCAGGTCCCCGCGCCCGGCCACCGGTGCGCGCCCATGCGGCGCGCCATGTCATTCAAGCACGCCGCGCGGGGTTCTGCGCAACGTCGGCGTCACGCGGCGGCCGGCCTCCGCCAGGCGGCCATGGACAGCGCGCGATCGCACCAGCCGGTGGCAAGCAAGCGGCGTGCCGCAGCGTCCGCCAGCGCGCCGTCCAGTTGCTGCGCCAATCTCCACAGCGCACCGCACAGCGTGCGCGGCCGATCCGGGCCCAGGCCCGGGGACGCACGACGACTCGCCTCTCGGCGGCGACAGGACCGCGCGCGCTCAGGGCGGCGCGGGCGCGGACACCGTGCGATGGCCGTAGCTGAGCACCCGGGTCAACTTCCAGCCATCCGGGTCCTGGCGCCACACCATCACGAACTTGGCAATGCCCTCGCAGCGGCCGCTGGCCAGTTCGCAGAAGCGGTGTTCGCCTTCCTCGATCGCCCCGAAGTCCTTGACCGGGTAGACCCGCAACGTGCCGGGCAGCAGTTCGCGGCGGACCTTGCCGCAGATCCATTTGCGCGTGTTGTCGACGACGCTCGCGCGATCCCGGGTGACGCCGCCGGTGTCGTGGTAGAACTCCACGTCCGGCACGAACATGGACTCGAACACGGCCAGGTCGCAACGGTTGTAGGCATCGAACAGGCGCTGATCCAGCGCCGCGACGGTGTCGAACAACGGTCCCGCCGCGCCGTCATCGGCCGGTTTCGCCGCGCCGGCCACCGCCGCGCATGCGATCAGCCACAGCGCTCCCCAGGCTTTCATCGGCAAGCTCCCCGTGTGTCGATGCGCCACTATGGGCCTGTCGCGACAGCGGCCGCAACACGGCCGCATGCGCGCGCGACCGCCAGCGCGATGCACGCCTGCCGCAGCGAGGCGCGCGCCAGGCATGCTCGCCGCCGACGGCATCGGCGGCGCCCGCACCCGTGGGCGCTACATGTTGCGCCGATACTCGCCGCCCACCTCGTACAGCGCGTGGCTGATCTGGCCCAGGCTATGGGTCTTGACCGCCTCCATCAGCGCCGCGAACACGTTGCGGCGCTCGCGCGCGGTGCGCTGCAGCGCGCCCAGGCCGGCGCCGTCGGCGGCCAGCGCCAGCGCGTTGCGGCGCTGCTGCCAGTCGCGCACGTTGCCGATCTGCTGGTCCTTTTCCTGCTCGGTGGAGCGGATCAGTTCGATCTCGGTCGCGGTCTCGCCGGCATGCTGCTTGGGCAGGAAGGTGTTGACCCCGACCAGCGGCAGGCTGCCGTCGTGCTTCTTGTGCTCGTAGTAGAGGCTCTCTTCCTGGATCTTGCCGCGCTGGTACATGGTGTCCATCGCGCCGAGCACGCCGCCGCGCTCGCTGATCGCCTCGAACTCCTTGTACACCGCTTCCTCGACCAGGTCGGTGAGCTGCTCGACGATGAAGCTGCCCTGCCAGGGGTTCTCGCAGAAGTTCAGCCCCAGCTCCTTGTTGATGATCATCTGGATCGCCACCGCGCGGCGCACGCTTTCCTCGGTCGGCGTGGTGATCGCCTCATCGTAGGCGTTGGTGTGCAGGCTGTTGCAGTTGTCGAACAGCGCGTACAGCGCCTGCAGCGTGGTGCGGATGTCGTTGAACTGGATCTCCTGCGCGTGCAGCGAACGGCCCGAGGTCTGGATGTGGTACTTCATCATCTGGCTGCGCTCGTTGCCGCCGTAGCGCTCGCGCATCGCCCGCGCCCAGATGCGCCGCGCCACCCTGCCGATCACGGTGTACTCCGGGTCCATGCCGTTGCTGAAGAAGAAGCTCAGGTTCGGCGCGAAATCGTCGATGTGCATGCCGCGCGCCAGGTAGTACTCGACGATGGTGAAGCCGTTGCTGAGGGTGAAGGCGAGCTGGCTGATCGGGTTCGCGCCGGCCTCGGCGATGTGATAGCCGGAGATCGACACCGAGTAGAAGTTGCGCACCTTCTGCTCGACGAAATACTGCTGGATGTCGCCCATCATGCGCAGCGCGAACTCGGTGCTGAAGATGCAGGTGTTCTGCGCCTGGTCCTCCTTGAGGATGTCGGCCTGCACCGTGCCGCGCACGCTGGACAGGGTCTGCGCCTTGATCTGCGCATAGGTCTGCGCATCCAGCAACTGGTCGCCGCTGACCCCGAGCAGGGCCAGGCCGAGACCATCGTTGCCCGGCGGCAACTCGCCGTGATACCGCGGGCGTTCGCGGCCCTCGAACAGCCGCGCCAGGGTCTGCTCGGCCTGCGCCCAGCGCTGCGCGTCGGCCTTGAGATGTTTCTCCACCTGCTGATCGATGGCGGTGTTCATGAACATCGCCAGGATCATCGGCGCCGGGCCGTTGATGGTCATCGACACGCTGGTGGTCGGCGCGCACAGGTCGAAGCCGGAGTACAGCTTCTTCATGTCGTCCAGGGTCGGGATGTTGACCCCGGAGTTGCCGATCTTGCCGTAGATGTCCGGGCGCGGCGCCGGGTCCTCGCCGTACAGGGTGACGCTGTCGAAAGCGGTGGACAGGCGCGCGGCCGGCTGGCCGACGCTCAGGTAATGAAAGCGCCGGTTGGTGCGCTCGGGCGTGCCCTCGCCGGCGAACATGCGGATCGGGTCCTCGCCGGTGCGCCGGTACGGATACACGCCGCCGGTGTACGGATAGCTGCCGGGCAGGTTCTCCTTGCCGAGGAAGGTCAGTAGTTCGCCCCAGCTCTTGTAGCGCGGCGCGGCGATCTTCGGAATGGACTGGTGGCTCAGCGACTCCCGGTAGTTCTCCACCCGGATCGACTTGCCGCGCACCGCGTACTCGGTGACCGGATCGGTGATCGACTTCAGCCGTTGCGGCCACTCGCGCAGCAGTTTCAGCGATTCACTGGACAGCGACTGCAAGGCATCGTTGTAGCGCTGGCGCAGCAACAGCAGGGTCGCGTCCACGACAGCGTCGGACGCCTCGGCGGATGCGCGCGACGCCGGCAGCAGATCCTGCGCCGCATACAGTTCCAGTTGCGCCGGCAGTTGCGGATCCTGCAGTTCGTGCAGCGCCTGCCAGAACGCCTGCGCGCGGTCGGCGGCCTCGGCCTGGCGCAGCACCCCGGCATTGAGCGCCCGACCCTGCTCGGCGATCTCGGCCAGGTAGCGCACGCGCGCGCCGGGGATCAGCACGGTGGCGCGCGGCTCCTTCAGCGTGGTGTCGAGCTGCGGGCGAAAATCGCAGTGCGCCGGCGGGCCGGCGGCGGCATCGGCCTGCGCCGTCAGCTTGTCGCGCAGCAGGCGGCACAGGTTGACGAACATCCAGCTCACGCCGGGGTCGTTGAACTGGCTGGCGATGGTCGGATACACCGGCACCGCCTCGTCCTCCAGCTGGAACGCCGCACGGTTGCGCCGCCACTGCTTGCGCACGTCGCGCAGCGCGTCCTCGGCGCCGCGCCGGTCGTACTTGTTCAACACCACCAGTTCGGCGAAGTCGAGCATGTCGATCTTCTCCAGCTGGCTCGGCGCGCCGTAGTCGCTGGTCATCACGTACACCGGGAAATCCACCAGATCGACGATCTCCGAATCGCTCTGGCCGATACCGGCGGTTTCCACGATCACCAGGTCGTAGCCGATGCCCTTGAGCAGCGCGATGCAGTCCTTCAGCACGCGATTGGTGGCGGCGTGCTGGCGCCGCGTGGCCATCGAGCGCATGTACACGCGCGGGCTGCGCAGCGCGTTCATGCGGATGCGGTCGCCGAGCAGCGCACCGCCGGTGCGGCGCCGGCTGGGGTCCACCGACACCACCGCGATGCGCATCTGCGGGAAGCTGGCCAGGAAGCGGTTGAGCAATTCGTCGGTGACCGAGGACTTGCCGGCACCGCCGGTGCCGGTCAGGCCCAGCACCGGGGCGGCGCGCCGGCTGCGCGGCTCGGCCGCGGACGCTGCGCCGGACTGCCACTGTTTGCGCAGCAGCGCCAGTTCCGCCTCCGAGAACGCGCCGTCCTCGATCGCCGACAGCATCCGGCCGATCCCGATCTCGTCGTCGATGTCCGGCAGCGGGGAGCCGGCCGGCGACGCGCCACGCGCCTCCGCCGCGGTCTCGCGCCCTTGCCCGGCACGCGCCACCACGTCCTCGATCATCTCCACCAGGCCCATCTTCATGCCGTCGTTGGGGTGGTAGATGCGCTCCACGCCGTAGGCCTGCAGTTCGGCAATCTCCTCGGGGGTGATGGTGCCGCCACCGCCGCCGAACACCCGCACATGCGCGGCGCCGCGCTCGCGCAGCATGTCCACCATGTACTTGAAGTACTCCACGTGGCCGCCCTGGTAGGACGACAGCGCGATCGCGTCGGCATCCTCCTGCAGCGCCGCGCGCACCACGTCCTCGACGCTGCGGTTGTGGCCGAGATGGATCACCTCGGCGCCCTGCGCCTGGATCAGGCGGCGCATGATGTTGATCGCCGCATCGTGGCCGTCGAACAGGCTGGCGGCGGTGACGAAACGCAGGGGACTGGCGTCGGTCTGCGGCAACGGAACGCGGGACGCGGGAAGGCTCATCGTGCGGACATCGAAAAGAGAATGCCGCGATTCTAGGCGCGCAGCGCGACACGGGCAGGTTGCGCTGCAGCATGCGCACGCGGGCGGCAAACCGCGTACGCGACGTCGCGCCTGGCTATCCGCTGCATGAATACGCCCTCGGCCGCGCGTCAACACCCGTGCCGGTGGCGGCGTTTCCTCCCGCGTCGGCACCCCGCCGATGCCTTCGGAGACATCGCATGTTCGCTCGTCCCTTGTTGCTGGCCACCCTGCTCGGCGGCGCGCTCGCCGGCGGCATGGCCGCCGCGCCCGCGCAGGCGCGCGAAGTGGTGGAACTGTCGGTCCGCACCGCGCCACCGCCGCCGATCGTGGAACGGGTGGTGGTGCGGCCCGGCTACGTGTGGATGCCCGGCTACTGGCGGTGGAACGGCCACCGCCACGTCTGGGTCGCCGGCCGCTACGTGGTGGAACGGCCCGGCTACGTCTACGTCGGCCCGCGCTGGGAGCACTACGGCCCCGCCTATCGCTTCCACGCCGGCTATTGGGCACGTCACTAGTCCCAGTTCCCCCAAACGAGGCCCGCGATCGCCGTGACGGCGGCGATCGCGGGCAACGCCGCCGCGGCGTGCAGGGCCGCGGCAAGGCGTCAACAATCGCTGCCGCCCATGGCGCCAACGTGCGCCCCTCCTACGGCACCAGCGCCGGTCACCGCGACCGCAGGATCGGCCCAGGCCATATCGCGCCGCCCGCCCCTGTGCGCCCGGCGCCAAAACCGCCCTCTCCCGCCACGCACACGCCCCCCGGCGAACACGGGCATACCGCCTGCGGCGTCGCACAGCGCAACGAGATGCCCGCCCAGCCCGGCCGCCACGCCATCGCACCGGCGAGCGGCAATTGCTTTAAAATGCCGCCATCGCGACGCTCAGGGCCTGTTCCGGAACCGTCGCGTTTTTGTTTTGCGCCACCCCCAGGCACGGTCCTGGACCATGGTGCCCGACACCTGCAACGCCAGCGGAGCCCCCATGCTTTTCGAAACGCTAGCCAACACCGGCCACGAACAGGTCGTCTTCTGCCATAACCGCGACGTGGGACTGCAGGCGATCATCGCCATCCACAACACCGTGCTCGGCCCCGCGCTGGGCGGCGTGCGCATGCGCCCCTACGCCAACACCGAGTCCGCCCTGCAGGACGCGCTGCGGCTCAGCCGCACCATGACCTACAAGAACGCGCTGGCCGGGCTCAACATCGGCGGCGGCAAGGCGGTGATCATCGGCGACCCGAAGAGCGACAAGTCCGAAGCGCTGTTCCGCGCCTTCGGCCGCTACGTCGATTCGCTGGGCGGCCGCTACATCACCGCCGAGGACGTCGGCACCGACGTCAACGACATGGAGCAGATCTACCTGGAGACCGAGTACGTCACCGGCGTGCACCAGGTGCATGGCGGCTCCGGCGACCCGGCGCCGTTCACCGCCTACGGCGCGCTGCAGGCGCTGATGGCCTCGCTGCAACGCAAGTTCGGCCACGAGGAGATCGGCAAGACCAGCATCGCCGTGCAGGGCCTGGGCCACATCGGCATGGAGCTGGTGAAGCTGCTCAAGGAACGCGGCGCCAAGCTGTACGTGACCGACCTGGACCCGGCGCTGGTCGCACGCGCGGTGGCCGAGTACGGCGCCGAGGCGGTGGACCCGGACGACATCTACGACGTCGCCGCCGACGTGCTGGCCCCGTGCGCGCTGGAAAGCGCGCTCGACGAGGCCAAGCTGCCGCGGCTCAAGGTCAAGATCGTCTGCGGCACCGCCAACAATCAGTTGGCCAATCCCGCCGTCGGCGAGGAACTGCACCGCCGCGGCATCCTCTACGCGCCGGACTACGCGGTCAACGCCGGCGGCGTGATGAACGTGTCGCTGGAGATCGACGGCTACAACCGCGAACGCGCGATGCGGCTGATCCGCAGCATGTACCACAACCTCGGCAAGATCTTCGACCTGTCCGAGCGCGAGAACATTCCGCCGCAACAGGCCGCCGACCGCATCGCCGAGGCGCGCATGCAGGCGATCGGCAAGCTCAAGCTGCCGCTGGGCCGCACCGCGCCGCGCTCGATGGGCCATCTGCGCGGCGAGTGACGCCGCGCACCGTCTGCACCACAGGCGGAATGCCGCAGATCGCAGGACCGGGACGTCCCGGCCCTGCTTGACGGATCGACCCCACACCGGCGCCGCACGCGCCGGACCGGGTCCCCGGACTCAGAAGCCCAGGCGATAGCGCAGCGACACCGCGCGATCGTCGCCACGCGGGCCGAAGCGCTGGTCGTAGCCCAGCCCCAGCAGCCCGCCGTTCCAGCGGGTCTGCAGGCTGGCGCCGAACAGGCCGCCCGAACGCGCCGGCTGCAGGTCCACCAGCGGCGCCCAGGCGTTCACGCCGACGAAGCTGGCCTGCCGGTCCAGGCCCTGCGCGGCCAGCGTCTGCTGCCATTCCGCATACCCCTGCAGCGACCAGCCGCGCCCGCCGAAGCCGCCACGCAGGCCGGCCAGCGCCTGGCTGCGCGAGGAACTGGCGGCACCGGCCATCAGTCCGAAGCCATCGCCGCCCTGTTCGCGGAAGCCATCGCTGTCGATGCGGCTGTAGTCGGCGCCGGCATACGGCGTCAGCCACGTCGGACCGCGTCCGAGCCGATAGCCGACCTCGACGCTGGAAGCCAGGAAGCGGCCGGCATAGCGGCTGGACGCGTCGGCGACGGTGTCGCCGAGCAGCAGGCTGCGGTCGAGCTGGCGCTGGTACTGGCCGGTGCCCAGTTGCGCCAGCGCGTAGGCGTCGCCGGCCACCGCGCCAAGGTAGGCCTGGCCCTGCACCTGGCGGTTGCGGCTGCGGTCCAGGCCGCCGGCGTCGCTGGCGCGGCTTTCGCCGAAGGCGAAGCCGGCCACCGCGTGGTCGCCCAGCCGCAGGTCCTGGCCCATCAGCCAGCCATCGAGCTGGAACGCGCTGCCGGCGAAGCTGCCCTGCCCGGTCTCGCCCAGGCGCTGGCTCCAGGCGCCGACCGCGCGCGGCTGGTCGACCAGCGTGTCGAAGCGGCTGGACAGCGCGCGCCGCTGCAGGTCCATGGTGTCGAAGGTCATCGCAGTGGCCGCGGCATGCGCCTCGCCGGACAGGCTGCGCAGCGTCGCCGACGCCGCCGCCACGCTCGGCGACTGCTGCACCGCGCCGGCCGCCTTGAGCAGGGCGCCGTCGACCGTGGCCGGAGCCTGGCTCAGTTGCGTGTTGAGCTGCGCGAACGCCGCATCCACGCGCATCGCCGAGGCCAGCGTGGCGGCGCTGATGTTGCCGAAGCTGGCCGCGGCAGCGGTGACGCTCAGCGACTGCACGGTGATCGAGGCGCTGGTGGCGTCGTAGGACAGCGACGAGGTCAGGAACACGTTCGACGGCGTGGTCACCGAGGCGAAGGTGCCGGTGAGCCCGCCATTGGCCTGCAGCACCGTGTACGCGGTGTTGTTGACCACGTAGTCGCGCTTGCCCAGCACGTACAGCGAACCGCCCTGCAGGACGGCGCTGCCGCCGACCGAGAGCTTGTCGCCGACCAGCAGGGCCAGGCGGCCGTTGCTGCTCTGCACGTAGTTGCCGCTCAGGCTCAGGGTGGCCGCGCCGACCTGGAAGGTGCCGGCATTGGCGACGCTGCCGCCGAGCGCGCCGGTGCCGATGAAGGTCGCGCCGTTGCTGATCGCCACGTTGGAACTGCCGAGGCTGGCCGCGCTGAGCGTGCCGCCCTGCACCTGGGTGTCGCCGCTGTAGGTGTTCTGCGTGCCGCTCAGGGTCAGCGTGCCGCTGCCCTGCTTGATCAGGCCGCCGCTGCCGGCGATGTCGTTGGCCCAGGTCGAGCTGCCGGTGAACCCCACCGTCACGTCGCCCCAGTCGAAACGGCCCGGTCCCTGCACCGCCTTGCCGACGTTGAGCAGGCCGTAGCCGAAGGTCGCATCCACGCCCGGCGTGCCCAGGTCGGTGGCGGTGCCGAGCAGGGTCTGCCGGACCAGGTCGTTGGTGAAGTACGGGAAGGCCTGCCAGACCAGCGCCGCCGCACCGGACACCAGCGGCGCCGCGTACGAGGTGCCGCTGCCGTAGTAGTAGTCGGGGTTGCTGGTGGACGTGGTCGCCTTGGGATCGACGAACACCTCGGTGCCGGGCGCGACCAGGCAGTAGCGCATCGCCGCGCCGCAGGCGTTGGAATACGAGGCCAGCTGTGTGCCGGTGGTGGAATCGGTGGCCGCCACCACCAGCCAGCCGCGCTCCAGGTCCGCCGCAGGCAGCGTGCCATTGGGGCCGGCCTTGCTGGGCAGCGAGGCGATGTCCGAGGGCGTGGCCTTGGATTCGTTGCCGGCGGCGAACACCACCAGGCCGCCGTTGCCGAGCACGAACGGGCGGTACTCGTCGGCGATGGCGTTGGTCGAATTCAGGTCGGTCCAGTAGATGCCGCCCCAGGAGTTGTTCATCACCTTGACCCCGGCATTGATCAGGTCCTGGTGCACCTGGGTCAGGCCCAGGCCGCCACTGACCTGGTTGCCGCTGCCGCTGCCGTCGTCCTTGGGCGGCGTGTCGGAGATGATGCGCGCGGACACGATCTGCGCGCCCGGCGCGATGCCGCCCGGCCACTGTCCGACCGACTTGCCCGCCGCCAGCTGCGCCACGGTGGTGCCGTGGCCGTCGACGTCGTCGACCTTGGTGTTGTTCTGGCTCGGATCGACGTAGATCAGGTTCGACACCACCCGTCCGGCCAGCGCCGGATGGTTGCGGTTGACGCCGGTATCGACCACGCCGATGCGGTAACCGCTGCCGTCGTAGCCTGCGTTGTGCGCGGCCAGCGTATTGGTCAGGGTCAGGTGCGCGTCGAACGCCGGCTGGGGCGGCGGCGGCGAAGTCGGGGGAGGCGACGTCGGCGGCGGCGGTGGGGGCGGCGGCGGCGAGGTCGGTGGCGGCGATGTGGGCGGCGGGCTGCCGTGGACCAGATTGCCGCCACCGCCACCGCCGCCACCGCACGAGGTCAGCGCAACCGCCACCGCGGCTGCCAGCAGCGACCGTGTCATCAATGCCCGCATGTCGTTCCCCTCTCCCTTGATCTGCCGCACCGTCCGGTGCCATTCCCATTCATCGGCCGTCGGCGACGGCGATCACCCACGCCAATCTACACCGAAACATCGCCCACGGGACGGCCGCCCCGGGTCCCTGCGATTTGGCAGAACCCGCGCCGCGGCAGATAATCGGAACACCACTTTCGTAAGGGTTTGCCATGACCGAGATCGTCATCGCCGCGGCCAAGCGCACCGCCATCGGCGCGTTCCTGGGCCAGTTCAACGGCGTGCCCACGCCGACGCTGGGCGCCGCGGCCATCCGCGCCGCGCTGGAGCAGTCCGGCATCCCCGCCGCCGACGTTTCCGAAGTCATCATAGGCTGCGTGCTGCCGGCCAACCTCGGCCAGGCTCCGGCGCGCCAGGCCGCGCGCGCGGCCGGCGTGCCCGACGCCACCGGCGCCACCACCATCAACAAGGTCTGCGGCTCGGGCATGAAGGCGGTGATGCTGGGCCACGACCTGATCAAGGCCGGCTCGGCCAGCATCGTCGTCGCCGGCGGCATGGAATCGATGAGCAACGCGCCGCACCTGCTGCCCAACTCGCGCACCGGCAACCGCTACGGCAACTTCCAGGCGGTCGACCACATGGCCTGGGACGGCCTGACCAATCCCGACGACGGCCAGGCGATGGGCGTGTTCGGCGAGGCCACCGCGGAGAAGTTCGGCTTCAGCCGCCAGGACCAGGACGCGTTCGCGATCGAATCGGTGACGCGCGCGCAGGCCGCACAGCGCGATGGCGCCTTCGCCGACGAGATCGTTGCGGTCGCCGTGGCCACCCGCAAGGGCGAGGTGCAGGTCGACAGCGACGAGCAGCCGGGCAAGTCCGACGTGACCAAGATCCCGGCGCTGAAGCCGGCGTTCAAGAAGGACGGCACGGTCACCGCGGCCAGTTCCTCGAGCATCTCCGACGGTGCCGCCGCACTGGTGCTGCTGGGCGCCGACGAGGCCGCACGCCGTGGCGTCGCGCCGCTGGCGCGGATCGTCGGCCACGCGACCTTTTCGCAGGCGCCGGAGTGGTTCACCACCGCACCGGTGGGCGCGATCCGCAAGCTGCTCGACCAGGTCGGCTGGAGCCTGGACCAGGTCGACCTGTTCGAAATCAACGAAGCCTTCGCCGTGGTGGCGATGGTGCCGATCAAGGAACTGGGCCTGGACCACGCCAAGGTCAACGTGCACGGCGGCGCCTGCGCGCTCGGCCATCCGATCGGCGCCTCCGGCGCGCGCCTGCTGGTGACATTGCTAAATGCGTTGCGCAGCCGTGGCGGCCGCCGCGGAATCGCGACGCTGTGCATCGGTGGCGGTGAAGCGACGGCCATCGCCATCGAATTGATTTGATTGGAATTAACCCCTGAAACACAAAAATGAATGCGCGTGCGCTTGACAGCCGACTTTGGCTTGTCATCATGTTGAGGGCGCGCATTCGCGCGTTGCCTAACTAAACGACGAGGATAGACACAATGAGCATCAACAAGCTGCTGATCGCAATGGCCCTGGGCCTGGCCCTGGCCGCGTGCTCGAAGCAGGAGCAGGCCCAGGACGCCGCCGCTTCCGCTAACGAAGCCGCCACCGACGCCCAGGCTGCTGCCGACCAGTCGGCTGCCGCCGGCGCCCCGACCGCCGACGCCGCTCAGGCCGCTGCCGACACCGCCGCGACCGCCGCCAACACCGCTGCCGACGCTTCGGCCGCTGCTGCTGCTGCCCCGACCGATGCCGCTGCCGACAAGGCTGCCGACACCGCCAAGGCTGCGGAAGACACCGCCGACAAGGCGAAGGACGCTGCTCAGGAAGCCAAGAAGTAATCACTTCTTGCTTTTTGCAGTCCTGAAAGAGCCGCTGGTCCGCCAGCGGCTTTTTCTTTGCTTGGCGTTTGCCGAGGAGCGCGGCGACGGCGCCACCAGCGTGCCGGCACAGCGCGTCACGAAGGGCGGCGAGTGCAACGGCGCACGCATGTTCGCCTCTCGCGAATGCCGCAACGTCTTCCCCGCTGACGTCGCTTCGCAAACGCGCATCCCCGCAGGATTTGTCCGTGCCATTGCGTCGTCATCGCGTTGTGCGCCTGCGCGCTGTACGCATACCCGCACGACGCGCCGCACCGCCGGCAGCGGCCGCGCGACCTGCTGGACGCCAGCGGTAAGCGACGCGGTCGATGCGCACCGCTGCCACGCGCCGCGCAAGTGCGGGCACGTACGCGCCGACGCCATGCATCTGCATTGCCCGCATCGTCCGCCTACGACCGCGACGGCGCGCATCGCCGTGTCTGGCTCCATACTCGCGGCTTCTCCCCGATCAGCGGCAGCGCCTTCCTGAACACTGCCCAGCGCCACGGCCCCGCCTTGACGCAGGCTGCATGCGCGCCCGCCTAGGCTGCGCCGCGTCACCCACCCGTGGACGGAGAAGCCGCATGAACAAGACCCCGATCGTCGCCCTGCTGGGCGCCCTCGCACTGGCCGGCTGCCAGGGTCCCGAATCGCAGCAGGCGCAACGCGACGCCAAGGTCGCCGCCGAGCAGACCGGCGAGGCCGCCAAGGAGGCCGCGGGCCAGGTCGCGCAGGCCGGGCGCGAAGTGGCCGCCGACGCACGCGACGCCGCGCACCGTGCCGCCAACTCCGATGCGGTGCAGGATGCCTCGGCCGCGGCCAAGGAAATGGCGGCCGATGCCAGCGAGGCCACCGCCCAGGCCGCGCAGAAGGTGGCCGACAAGGCTCGCGAGAACGCCAACGAAGATCCGCACAACGGCGACCGCGAACGTCATTGAGCGACCACAGCCACCCCCGCGCCCGCGGGGGTGGCAGCTGCCAACGGCGCGTGCCGCGCGCCGTCAGTACCTGACTTCATTTTGTGACGCCGGTCCAGGGCGTCGGCGGCATCCCAGTAGAATTTTCCGATGCCGATCCTCCAACGCGTACGGGCCAGGACCCGTCTAGCCCTGCTGTTTTCCGCCGCGGTCTTCGTGGTGATCGGCGTCGGCGTCTTCTACGGCGCGCAGCGCGCGATTTCCGACGCCGCACGCGTCGCCCACACCCACGAAGTGCTGCGCAACATCGACGAGGTGCAATCCACCTTGCTGATGACCGAATCCTCGTTACGTGGCTACGAGTTGACCGACAACCAGGCCTATCTGACCCTCTACTACGACAGCGCCGAGCGCGTGCCGCGGCAGTTGGCGCAGCTGCGCCAGTTGGTGTCCGACAATCCCGTGCAGATCGCCAACATCCAGGTGCTGCAGCAGTTGATGGACACGCGTCTGCGGCAGATGCGGGAGATGCTCGCGGTGTACCAGCGCGACGGGCTGCAGGCGCTGCGGCAGGCGATGGCGCCCAGCGTGTACCAGAGCTCCAGCGCGATCCGCGACCAGGTGCAGCAGATGACCGACGTGGAACTGCAACTGCTGCGGAGCCGCGACACCTCCAACCAGCGCAGCGCCGACATGCTGCTGGTGCTCGCCCTGGCCGGCATCCCGTTCGGCCTGGGCAGCGTCGGCGTGGTGTACGCGCTGCTGCTGCGCGAATTGCGCAACCGCAGCAACGCCGAACAGGCCGCGTCGGTCGCCAACGAGAAGATGGAAGCCAGCATCACCGAGCTGGAGCGCACCAGTGCCGACCTCAACGCGCTCAGCCGCTATACCGGCCTGCTGCAGAGCTGCGTGGAGCCGGCCGAGGCACTGACGGTGACCGCACGCCTACTCGCCGCGCTGATGCCCGACACCGGCGGCAGCGTCTACCTGCTGCGCGCCTCGCGCGACCGCGCCGAGGAGATCGTCAGTTGGGGCCAGCCGCCGGTCGGCAGCGAGCCGGCCGTGGCGCCGCAGGACTGCTGGGCCTTGCGTCGCGACAAGAGCCATTTCGTGCATGCGCAGGGCCACGACTCGGCCTGCGCGCATCTGCGCGAGGATCCTTACGCCGCCGGTGCCAGCACCGCCTGCATCCCGCTGTCCGCGCAGGGCGCGCAATTAGGCTTCGTGTTCCTGGCCGGGCGCGGCACCGGTCCGCTGCCGCGCATCGCCATCGCCGAGGCCGCCGCCGAGCAGTTGTCGCTGGCGCTGAGCAACCTGCGCCTGCGCGAGTCGCTGCGCCTGCAGTCGATCCGCGACCCGCTCACCGGCCTGTTCAACCGGCGCTACCTGGAAGAATCGCTCAACCACGAACTGGCCCGCTGCGGACGCCGGCAGATGCCGCTGTCGCTGCTGATGCTGGACGTGGACCACTTCAAGCAGTTCAACGACCTGCACGGTCACGGCGGCGGCGACGCCCTGCTGGCCGCGGTCGGGCAGATGCTGTCGACGCGTCTGCGCGGCGAGGACATCGCCTGCCGCTACGGCGGCGAGGAGTTCACGGTGATCCTGCCGGAGACCGGGCCGGAACAGGCGCAGGCCATCGCCGAACAGATCCGCGGCGCCGCCCAGCAATTGAGCGCGACCGTGGACGGCAAGGCGCTGCCGGCGGTGACCATGTCGATCGGCGTGGCCAGCTATGCGCGCGACGGCGTGGTCGCGACCACCCTGCTGCGCAAGGCCGATGCGGCGCTGTACCGGGCCAAGCGCTGCGGCCGCAACCAGGTGCAGGCCTACGACCCGGCGCTGGACGGCATGGGCTGAACCGGCGGCGGTCGCGGTCGGGGCGCCGTTTTGAAGAAAGCGTCACAAAACCGACGCGATAGAGCGGCGATAGTCGCGCTTCCCCCGACTGGAGACGACAGCCCATGTCCATCTGGAAAGACCAGGGTCCCGCGCGCAAGGATGGCCTGCCGCCCGTTCCCGGTAATGGCGCTTTGCCGCCGGAGCCGCGCCCGCCGGGCGATGCCGCTCCGGGCGAACCGCTCGCCGCGGTCGCGGCCGCCGCCCCTGCCGCCCGCACCCCTGCGCCGGCACCCGTCGCGAAGGAATCGCTGATCGCCGCCGACATCAGCATCGAGGGCAAGATCGAGGGTACCGGGCACATCCGCATCGCCGGCAAGTTCAAGGGCGACGTCAACGTGCAGGGCGACCTCACCATCGAGACCGGCGCCAAGCTCAGCGGCGGCGTGCGCGCCGACAAGGTGGTCATCGCCGGCGAGCTGGAGGGCAACATCGAATCCGCCTCGCGGGTGGAACTGCTCGCCTCCGGCGCGCTGATCGGCGACGTCAAGGCCGGCTCGCTGACCGTGGCTGCCGGCTCGCGCATGCGCGGCCAGGCCGACTTCGGTTGGGACGACGACAAGCATGCCCGCAAGGGCGGCAAGCCCGCGGAGTCCGACGCCGGCGCATGAGCAGCCCGCGTCCCGGCAGTCCGGGGGCGACCCGGACCTGCCCGCACTGCAAGGCCACCATCCTCGAAAGCGCCAGCGTCTGCCCGGCGTGCAAGCACCATCTGCGCTTCGATTCGGCGGTGCTGCAGCAGTCGGCGCCGTCGGCGCTGGTGCCGCTGCGGGTGGAGGGCAGCATCCGCCACCCGGACGACGGCAGCGCCTGGGAATACACCGTGCTGGTGAGCATCCGCAACGGCCGCGGCGAGGAGATCAAGCGCCAACTGGTCGGCGTCGGCGCCATGCTCGACGGCGAAGAGCGCAGCTTCACGCTGTCGGTGGAGGCCACGCCGGTACGTGGGGGGAAGCGCGGGAGGCATTAGCGCCTGTGGCGCGTGGATTGGGGATTGGGGATTCGTAAGAGCCTGCCCCTCTCCCCTTGGGAGAGGGGTTGGAGTGAGGGTACGGTCGCGCGACGCCGGTGATCGCTGCATTTACTGCCTGGTTAGGCTGGCGGCCGTACCCTCATCCGCCCCTTCGGGGCACCTTCTCCCGATGGGAGAAGGAAGCGCCGGCCCGCTTCCTTTTTCAGCGTATGAAGACGCAACGGGCTGCAATGCGGCACACCGGCGCCAGAAGTGCAGCCCCTCTCCCACCGGGAGAGGGGTTGGGGTGAGGGTACGACCGCACGACGACCGTGATCGCTGCACTTGCTGCCTGGCTACGCTGGCGGCCGTACCCTCATCCGCCCCTTCGGGCACCTTCTCCCGGAGGGAGAAGGAAGTGCCGGCCCGCTTCCTTTCCCAGCGAATGAAGACGCCATGGGCTGCGATGCCGTACACCAGCGCCTAGAAGTGCAGCCCCTCTCCCACCGGGAGAGGGGTTGGGGTGAGGGTACGAGCGCGCGACGACGATGATCGCTGCACTTGCTGCCTGGCTAGGCTGGCTGTCGCGCCCTCATCCGCCCCTTCGGTGCACCTTCTCCCGGAGGGAGAAGGAAGTGCCCGCCGGCTTCCTGTCCCAGCGAACGAAGACGCCACGGGCCGCAATGCGGCACACCGGCGCCAGAAGTGCAGCCGCTCTCCCACCGGGAGAGAGGTTGGGGTGAGGGTACGAGCGCGCGACGCCGGTGATCGCTGCATTTGCTGCCTGGCTACGCTGGCGGCCATACCCTCATCCGCCCCTTCGGGGCACCTTCTCCCGATGGGAGAAGGGAGAAGGAAGTGCCGGCCCACTCATTTCCCACTTGGCGACGGCGCGGTGGGTCGCCATGGCGCATACCTACGGCAACGCGCGCACCAGCAGTTCCTCGACCGGCACACCCGGCTCCAGCGTGCCGAACGCCAGGCCATGCGCGTCGGCCAGGCGGCTGCGCACGAACGCGCCAGCAGCCGGGCTGGCGCTGCGCAGCAGGAGTGCGGCCTGCAAGGCCAGTGCGATGCGTTCGGCCAGGCGCCGTGCGCCGTACTCGTCCACTTCGGCGTGGCCGGCCAGCGGCGCGCGCAGTGCGTCCAGCGCCGCGTCGTACGCCGGGTTGCTGCCGGCCGCGGTCTGCAGCTCCGCCAGGACCGCGGCCGCGCTGGCCGGCTCGCGCGCCAGCGCACGCAGCACGTCCAGGCACTGGATGTTGCCGCTGCCCTCCCAGATCGAATTCAGCGGCGCCTGCCGGTACAGCCGCGGCAGGATCGACTCCTCGACGTAGCCGGCGCCGCCCAGGCATTCCTGCGCCTCGTTGACGAAGGCCGGCGCGCGCCTGCACAGCCAGTACTTGCCCAGCGCGGTGGCGATGCGCGCGAACGCCGCTTCCGACGCATCGGCGTCGGCCGCGTCCACTGCGCGCGCCACCCGCAGCGCGAACGCGGTGGCGGCTTCCGATTCCAGGGCCAGATCGGCCAGCACGTTGCGCATCAGCGGCTGCTCGACCAGGCGCTTGCCGAACGCGACGCGATGCCGCGCGTGGTGCAGCGCCTGCGCCAGGGCCATGCGCATCTGCGCGGCGGCGGCGAGCATGCAGTCGAGCCGGGTCAGCATCACCATGCCGATGATCCGCGCCACGCCGCGCCCTTCCTCGCCGACCCGCTGCGCCCAGGCCCCGGCGAACTCCACTTCGCTGGACGCGTTGGACCAGTCGCCCAGCTTGTCCTTCAGCCGCATCAGCCGCAGCGCATTGAGTTGGCCATCGGGAAGGCGCCGCGGCAGCAGGAAGCAGGTCAGGCCGCCCGGCGCCTGCGCCAGCACCAGGAAGCCGTCGGACATCGGCGCGGAGAAGAACCACTTGTGCCCGACCAGGCTGTACGCGCCGGCGCCGTCCAGCGGCGTGGCGACGGTGGCGTTGCGGCGCACGTCAGAGCCGCCCTGCTTCTCGGTCATGCCCATGCCCAGGGTGATGCCGGTCTTGTCGGCGATCGGCACATCGCGCGGGTCGTAGTGCGGCGCGGCGGCCTTGTCGGCCCACGCGCGCAAGGCCGGCTCCTGGCGCAGCACCGCCACCGCGGCGTGGGTCATGGTCAGCGGGCAACTGGTGCCGGCCTCGGCCTGGTGGTGGAGGTAGCTCAGCGCGGCGCGCGCCACATGCGCCCCCGGCTGCGGGGTGTGCCAGGACAGCCCGGCCACGCCATGGCGCTTGGCCGCGTCCAGCAACTGGTGATAGGCCGGGTGGAACTCGACCGTGTCGATGCGGTGGCCGTAGCGATCGTGCGTGCGCAGCCGCGGTCGGTCGCGGTTGGCGTCGAAGCCGAGCCGATACAGCGCATCGCCGGCCAGCGCACCGTACTGCGCCAGCGCCGCAGCGAAGCTGTCCGCGCCCTCGCGTGCGCAGGCCTCACGCAGCACCGCGTCGTCGGCCCACAGATCGCGCGGTTCGAACGGTGGCGGCTGGTTGTCGACCGTGTGCGTGGCGAAGACCGGCAGGTCCGTGTGCATGCATCTCCCTCCCAGAAGCGCTGCACGCATTGTGGCCGATCCGTCGCGCGGCCGCGAACGCGCGTGGCGGATTCTCATCTCCTGCACACTGGCTTGGACACAGTGGCGCCCATGCCGAATGCCGCTTCCCAGGACCTGGTGGTGCTGCGCCCGGAAGGGCTGTACTGCCCCGCCGGCGACTTCCATATCGATCCCTGGCGGCCGGTGCCGCGTGCGGTCATCACCCACGGCCACGGCGACCACGCGCGCTCGGGCATGGGCGAATACCACTGCGCCGCCGCCGGCCTGCCGATCCTGCGCTGGCGGCTCGGCGAGCAGGCCTATCGCGCCTACGACTACGGCACTCGCTTCACGCTCGGACGGGCCCAGGTCTCGCTGCATCCGGCCGGCCACGTGCTCGGCTCGGCGCAGGTGCGCATCGAAGTGGATGGCGAGGTCTGGGTCGCCTCGGGCGACTACAAGCGCCAACCCGATCCGACCTGCGCGCCGTTCGAGGTGGTGCGCTGCGACACCTTCATCACCGAGGCCACCTTCGCCCTGCCGGTGTACCGCTGGCCGGACACCAGCGCGGTGGCGCGCGACATCGTCGCCTGGCGCCGCGAGTGCGGCGCGCGCGGCGAAGCCGCGGTGCTGTTCTGCTATGCGCTGGGCAAGGCGCAGCGCGTGCTCGCTGAACTGCAGCCCTGGGACGACCAGCCGGCGCTGCTGCACGGCGCGGTGGCGGCCGGCGTGGCGGTGTACCGCGAGGCCGGCGTGGCGATGCTGGACACGCGCACCGTGTCCGAACTGGACAAGCGCGCCGACTACGCCGGGCAGCTGGTGCTGGCGCCACCCTCGGCCGCCGGCAGTCCGTGGCTGCGCCGCTTCCGCCACGCGCAACTCGGCTTCGCCTCGGGCTGGATGCGGCTGCGCGGCAACCGCCGCCGGCGCAACTACGACCGCGGCTTCGTGGTCTCCGACCATGCCGACTGGCCCGACCTGCTGCGCACCATCGACGAGACCGGCGCGCGGCGCGTGATTGCGACCCACGGCAACACCGACGCGATCATCCGCGCGCTCAACGAACGCGGCGTCGCCGCCGAGGCGTTCCGCACCGACTACGGTGGCGAGGAATGAAACGCTTCGCCGCGCTGTACCGGCAATTGGACCAGAGCACCGCGACGCTGGACAAGCGCGCCGCGCTGGTGGCGTATTTCGAGCAGGCGCCGCCGGCCGACGCGGCCTGGGCGATCTGGTTGCTCAGCGGCGGCAAGCTGCGGCGCATCGCCAACACTCGCGAACTGCGTGAGTGGATTGCACAGGAAAGCGGCCTGCCCGGCTGGCTGGTGGACGACAGCTACGACCACGTCGGCGATCTCGCCGAAACCCTCACCCTGCTGCTCGACGATCCGGCGGAAACGCCCGATTCCGCACCGCTGCGCGACTGGATCGAGGAGCGCCTGCTGCCGGTGGCCGCACAGGACGACGCCGCACGCCGCACCGCGGTGGTCGCCGGCTGGCGCAGCCTGGCCTTCGACGAGCGCCTGCTGTTCAACAAGCTGCTGACCGGCGCGCTGCGCGTGGGTGTGTCGCAGCGGCTGGTGCAGCAGGCGCTGGCGGCGATGTCCGGAATCGACATCGCGCGCATCGCCCAGCGCATGCTCGGCGCCTGGTCGCCGACGCCGCAGGCGCTGGAGCAGTTGCTGTCCGACGAGGTCCTGCCCAGCGACCGCCAACAACCCTACCCGTTCTTCCTCGCTTCGCCGCTGGAAGCCGAGGCCGACACGCTCGGCGCCATCGACGACTGGCTGCTGGAATGGAAATGGGACGGCATCCGCCTGCAACTGATCCGCCGCGACGGCGAGGTGGCGCTGTGGTCGCGTGGCGAGGAACGCCTGGACGGGCGCTTCCCGGAGATCGAAGCGGCGGCGGCCTCCCTGCCGCGCGATGCGGTGATCGACGGCGAACTGCTGGCGTGGCGCGAGGGCGAGGATGCGCCGCTGCCGTTCACCGCCCTGCAGACCCGCATCCAGCGCCGCAAGCCCGGCGCCAAGACACTGGCCGACACGCCGGCGCGCGTGCTCGCCTACGACCTGCTGGAACTGGACGGCCAGGACCTGCGCGAGCAGCCGCTGCAGCAGCGCCGCGCGCAACTGCAGGCCTTGCTGGAAGCGCACGCCGATCCGCGCCTGACGCTGTCGCCGCAGGTGCAGGCGGCAACGTGGGAGCAGGCGGCGGCGCTGCGCGAGGATGCGCGCGTGCGCGGCGTGGAAGGGCTGATGCTCAAGCGTGCGACGTCGCCTTACCAATCCGGCCGCCGCCGTGGCGACTGGTGGAAATGGAAGGTGGCGCCGCTGACCATCGACGCGGTGCTGCTGTACGCGCAAGCCGGACATGGGCGGCGCAGCACGCTGTACACCGACTACACCTTCGGCCTGTGGGACGGCGAGCAACTGGTGCCGGTGGCCAAGGCCTACTCGGGCCTGGACGACAGCGAGATCCTGGCGCTGGACCGCTGGATCCGAGCGCATACCACCGAGCGCTTCGGCCCGGTGCGCGCGGTGACGCCGTATCACGTGTTCGAGCTCGGCTTCGAGGCGGTGAATCGCAGCAGCCGGCACAAGTCCGGCATCGCCGTGCGCTTCCCGCGCATCCTGCGCTGGCGCCACGACAAGCCGTTCGCCGAGGCCGACCGCTTGAGCGCGCTGCAGGCGCTGGCGCGATGAGCGGATCGGCGGCGCGGCGGCGCCCGGCCGATGCGCCGCTGTACGCCTGGTTCGCGCAGCAGGGCTGGCAGCCGCTGCCGTTCCAGCGCGCGCTGTGGGGGCATTACCTGGAGGGCGGTTCCGGGCTGCTGCACACGCCCACCGGCAGCGGCAAGACCCTGGCCGCATTCGGCGGCCCGTTGCTGGAGGGCCTGCGTGCGCAGGCCGCGGCGCAGGCGGCCGCCGCCAAACAGAAGCCCGCCCGTGGCAACGGCGCCAGCGCGACCGCCAAGACCGTCTCGCCGCCGCGCACGCGCCGGCAGGCGCAGCGCGACCTCAAGGTGCTGTGGATCACGCCGTTGCGCGCGCTCGCCGCCGACACCGTGCGCGCGCTGCGCGAACCGGCGCAGGCGTTGGGCCTGGACTGGCAGATCGGCCTGCGCACCGGCGATGCCAGCGCGCGCGACAAGCGCCTGGCGCGCAGCGGCAAGCTCGACGTACTGGTGACCACGCCCGAATCGCTGGCGCTGCTGCTGTCCTATCCCGATACCGCGCCGCAACTGGCGACGCTGCGCTGCGTGATCGTCGACGAGTGGCACGAACTGCTCGGCAACAAGCGCGGCGTGCTGCTGCAGCTGTGCCTGGCGCGGCTGCGCGGCTGGGCGCCGGCGCTGCGCACCTGGGGCCTGTCGGCTACGCTCGGCAACCTGGACGAAGCGCGCGACGTGCTGCTGCCGCACCTGCCGCAGGCGCCGATCGTGGCCGGGGTCAAGCCGCGCACGTTGACCCTGGAAACGCTGGCGCCGACGGTCGGCGAGCGCTTCCCCTGGGCCGGGCACCTGGGCCTGGCGCAGTTGCCGCGGGTGCTCGAGAAGCTTTTCGCGGTGCGCACCAGCCTGCTGTTCACCAACACCCGCGCGCAGGCCGAGCTGTGGCACCAGGCGCTGACCTCGGTGTGGCCGGAAGAGGCGCACACGCTGGCGCTGCACCACGGCTCGCTGGATCCGGCGTTGCGCAGCGCTGCCGAGCAAGGCCTGCGCGACGGTAGCCTGCGCTGCGTGGTGGCGACCTCGAGCCTGGACCTGGGCGTGGACTTCCCCGCGGTCGACCAGGTGCTGCAGGTCGGCAGCCCCAAGGGCGTGGCGCGGCTGCTGCAGCGCGCCGGCCGCGCCAAGCATCGCCCCGGCGAGGCCGGCCACGTGCTGTGCGTGCCTTCGCACGCGCTGGAACTGGTCGAATACGCCGCCGCGCGCCGCGCCATCGCCCATGGCCGCATCGAATCGCGGCCGTCGCCGCGGCTGTCGCTGGACGTGCTGGCCCAGCACTGCATCACCTGCGCGCTGGGCGGCGGCTTCACTGCCGAGGCGCTGTACGCCGAAGTGCGCGGCACCGCCGCCTTCGCCGCGCTGGACGCACCGACCTGGCAGGCCGTGCTGGAGTTCGTCGTGCAGGGCGGGCGCGCACTGGCGCAGTATCCGGACTACCGCAAGGTGGTGCTGGACGCAGACGGCCTGTACCGCGTGCACGACCGCCGCATCGCCCTGCGCCATCGCCTGTCGATCGGCACCATCACCAGCGACGGCAGCGTCGCGGTGCGCTTCCTGCGCGGCGGCCGGCTCGGCGCGGTGGAGGAGCAGTTCGTCGGCCGCCTGCGCCGCGGCGACCGCTTCCAGTTCGCCGGGCGCATGCTGGAACTGGTGCGGCTGGAGGACATGACCGCCTACGTGCGCCTGGCCAAGGGCGGCGACGGCAGCGTGCCGAAGTGGATGGGCGGGCGCATGCCGCTGTCTTCGGAGCTGGGCCGCGAGGTGGAAGCGGTGTTCGCCGATCCGCGCGGCGAGGCCGAACTGCGCGCGCTGGCGCCGCTGCTCGGCCTGCAGCGCGCGCTGTCGGATCTGCCCGCGCCGCAGCGATTGCTGGCCGAGCGCGTGCGCGCCCGCGACGGCCAGCACCTGTTCGTGTATCCGTTCGCCGGCCGCCAGGTGCACGAAGGCCTGGCCGCGTTGCTGGCGCTGCGTTGGGGCCGGCGGCAGCGCAATACCTTCAGCTTCGCCGCCAACGACTATGGCTTCGTGCTGTCGCCGGCACAGGACGCGCCGATCGACGCGGCGCTGCTGCGCGAACTGCTGAGTCCGGCGCAGCTGTTCGAGGATCTGCGCGAGAGCCTCAACCTGGGCGAACTGGCGCGGCGCCAGTTCCGCGAGATCGCCCGTGTCGCCGGCCTGCTGCCACCCAGCCTGCCCGGCCGCCTGCCGCGCAGCCTACGCCAGTTGCAGGCCTCCAGCGGCCTGCTGTACGACGTGCTGAGCCGTTTCGATCCTGAGCACCTGCTGTTGGCGCAGGCCGAGCGCGAGGTGTTGCAGGGCCAGATGGAACTGACCCGACTCGCCGCCACCCTGGAAGATTGCGCCGCGCGCGAGCTGGCGCTGCACAGCCCGCGCAGTCTCACCCCGCTGGCGTTCCCGCTGTGGGCCGAGAGCATCCGCGGCCAGCTCAGCACCGAGGACTGGAAGGCACGGGTGATGCGCGCGGCGGCGCAACTGGAGCAGCGCCATGCGCGCTGAACTGGACTGGCTGCTGGCCGGGGAACCGATGCGCCTGCTCGGCGACCGCGCACTGTACTGGCCGGCGCGGCGGCGGTTGCTGATCGCCGACCTGCACCTGGGCAAGGCCGACGTCTTCCGCCGTGCCGGCATCGGCTTGCCGCGCGGCGGCACCGCGCTCGACCTGGCGCGGCTGTCGGCGCTGCTGCAGGCGCAGGACGCGGCGGACCTGTGGATCCTTGGCGACGTGCTGCACGGCGCTGCGCCCGATGCCGACTGGCAACGACAATGGCATGCGTGGCGCGCGCAGCATCCGCAACTGCGCGTGGCGGCGATCGCCGGCAACCACGACCGCGCCCTGGCCGGCGCCGGGCTCGACATCGCCCTGCTCGGCGCGCAGGTGGAGGACGGTCCGTTCGTGCTGCGCCACGATCCGGTGACGGATGCGCAGCGCCATGTGCTGTGCGGACATTTGCACCCGCTCGCCAAACTGCCGGGCCTGCGCCCGCGCTGGCCGGCGTTCTGGCTGCGCGACGGCATGACCGTGCTGCCGGCGTACTCGCACTTCACCGCCGGCGTCGCCCCGGTCCTGGCGCCGGGCGAGCGCCTGGTCGCGTGCGTGGAGGGCGCGGCATTGGCGCTGCCGGTGGCGACGGCGTAGATCGGGCGGGGTGGCTGATCGATCGTCGACAGACACATCGAGGCCGCATCACCTTCCGGGAGGGACTTCGGTCCATACGCGTCCGACTCAAAGGCGTCGGGGCTGAAGCCCCTCCCACAGTGCAGTCGCAATGCATTGCGCGAGTGCGGATGCCCTGCCATCTGCCGTAGGAGCGGCTTCAGCCGCGACCGGGCTTTCCCGATAAAGCCCGGTCGCGGCTGAAGCCGCTCCTACGACACCATGGCACCATCGCCGTCGGACCGCGCTCGCTGCGTTGCGCTCTGCACGCACCGTCGCCGCGACGAATCACCGAAGCTCGCGTCCAACCGCGTCCGCGATCTCGCCGCCTACGGCAGCGCCACGCGCCGCGCCATCGCCTCCTGCAACACCTCGAAAAACTCCGGCGCCAGCGGCAGCTTGCCGAACCAGCCGTGCTGGGTGCCGCTGAGCACGCGCAGCATGTGTCCGCGGCCCCCCGGCATGCGCCCGGCCGGCAGCATGCCCACGTCGCGCAGCCGCGCCACCAGATCGCGCTCGGACTGGAACAGCGGGGTCAGCCAGCGGCTCCAGAACTGGTACACCGCCACGTGCGCCTGGCGCTGCGTCTGGTAGCGCGCCAGTGCCGCGTCGATGTCCGGCGCGGTGCGCAGGCTCTCGCTCAGCGCCCAGGCGTCCATCAGCGCCATGTTGACGCCCTGCCCCAGCTGCGGGCTCATCGCATGCGCGGCATCGCCGGCCAGGACCAGGCGACCGCGGTACCAGTGCCGCTGCACCGCATCGCGGTAGCTGGCCCGCGCCAGTTGCGCGGGTGCGTCGATCTGCGCCAGGCGTTCGCGCGCCTGCGGCCACAGCTGCGCGATCTCCTCCAGCCACGGCTGCATGCCGCGCGCCTGCCAGGCCTCGAACTCGGCGGTCGGCAGGCTCCAGAAGAAACTCACCCGCGGCTCGGCATCGCCCGGGCGGGTGCCCACCGGCAGCAGGCCGATCATCTTGCGTGCGGCCACGTAGCGCTGGCGCAGTTCGTCGGCGAAGGCCCAGTCGCCGCGCGGCAGCAGGCACCACAAGGCGCCCCACGGATAGACCCGGTCCAGCCGGGTCGCCTGCACCTGCCCACGCAGCGTCGAGGCCGAACCGTCGCAGGCGATCACCAGGTCGAACGGCCCGTGCCAGCGGCCGTGCTGGTCCTGCACCCGGCGCAGCGTGTCGTCGATGGCGACGATGCGCGTATCGCGCTGCAAGGTGGCGTAGCCGTCCCAGGCCTGCGCCAGCAGCGCGAACAAGGCGCCGCGCTGCATGCCCAGCCCGAACAGGCGCGCGTCCAGGTCGCGGTAACGCATGTCCATCACCGCGCGTCCGCACGGCGTCTCGCCATAGAGACGGCGCACCGGCGCGCCGTAGGCCAGCGCCTGCTCGAGCAGGCCGATCCGCCACAGCACCTGCAGGCCGGTCGGCTGCAGCAGGAAGCCGGCACCGACCGGCCCCGGCTCGGCGGCGCGCTCGAACACCTGCACGCGATGCCCGTCGCGCGCCAGCAGCAGCGCCAGCGCCTGGCCCGCGGTGCCGTAACCGATGATCCCGATCTGCAGTCCTTGCTTCATTGCGTCCACTGTCTGCGAACGCCGCCACGGTGGCGGCGTCTCCCACAAAAAACCCCGCCGAAGCGGGGTTCAAGGCACAACCGAGTCAACGCGAGCGCTTACTCGACCGGCGTGATATTCGAGGCCTGCGCGCCCTTCGGACCCTGGGTCACGTCGTAGCTGACACGCTGTCCTTCCTGCAGGCTGCGGAAGCCCTTGGAGTTGATCGCGGAGAAGTGCGCGAACACATCGGCGCTACCGTCTTCCGGAGAAATAAAACCAAATCCCTTGGCGTCGTTGAACCACTTGACGGTACCGTTCGGCATGGTGATGCGAGACCTTTTGCAGTGAATGGGTGGTGGTTGTGCGGCAGCCGCACCGGCGGAGTATGCAAAGCTTGCGCAGCGAAGACAATCACCCGCGCGCCAGTTCCCCCACCAGCTCCGGCAGGCCGACCGAGGCCGCCTCGACGTTGGCCAGCACCTCGGCCAGGGTGATCTCCTCGGCGTCGCCGCAGCCGGCCGCCCAGTTCGCCACGATCGCCAGGCAGGCGTAGTCCAGGCCAAGCTCGCGCGCCAGCCCGGCTTCGGGCATGCCGGTCATGCCGACCAGGTCGCAGCCGTCGCGGCGCAGCCGCGCGATCTCGGCGATGGTTTCCAGGCGCGGGCCCTGGGTGGCGGCGTAGCAACCGCCATCGACCAGGGCGGTGCCGGTGACGCGCGCGGCCGCCAGGATCTTGCTGCGCAGCAGCGGCGAATACGGATGGCCGAAGTCCACGTGCAGCACCTCGCTGCCCGGCTCCTCGCACAGGGTGGAGATGCGTCCCCAGGTGTAGTCGATGAGCTGATCGGGACAGGCCAGCACGCGCGGGCCGAAGCGCTCGGTGATGCCGCCGACGGTGTTCAGCGCCAGTACCCGCGTGGCGCCGATCTGCTGCAGCGCAGCAAGGTTGGCGCGGTAGTTGATCTTGTGCGGCGGCAGCGAATGGCCTTCGCCGTGGCGGGCCAGGAAGGCGACGCGATGGCCGAGCAGCGTGCCGACCCGCACCGGGCCGGAGGGCGCGCCGTAGCGCGTTTCGACCTCGTGGGTCTGCACGTCGTCGAGCTGTGCGAGCTTGTAGACGCCGGTGCCGCCGATGACGGCCAGTGCGATGTTGTCCATGCGGATCCTCGAACGGAAGGGAACGCCTGCGCCGGCGACGCGCGCCGGCAGCGGCAAACGACGGCGGCGGAGGCGAGACTCGCCTGTCCGCTTACTCCTTCATCGCGTAGATCGCCGGCAGGTTGCGCAGGGCCTCGTTGACGTCCATGCCGAAGCCGAACACGTAGCGGTCGGGCACCTCGACGCCGATGTAGTCGGCGCTGACCCCCGGCACGCAGCGGTCGTGGCGCTTGACCGTCAGCGCGGCGATGCGCACGTCGGTGGCGCCCTGCTCCAGGCACCACTCGCGCACCGCCTTCAGGGTCAGGCCTTCGTCGAGGATGTCGTCGAGCAGCAGCACGCGGCGACCGTACAGCGCGGTGGCCGGGCGGTGCTTCCACACCAGCTCGCCGCCGACGGTCTCGCCGCGGTAGCGGGTGGCGTGCAGGTAGTCCAGTTGCAGGTCCTGGCCGCGGCTGCCCAGTTCCAGCGCCAGTTGGCCGGCGAACGGCAGCGCGCCGTGCATGATGGTCAGGTAGACCGGGGTCTCGCCGCGGTAGTCGGCGGCGATGGCGTCGGCCATCTGGGCGATGGCCTGGTCGATGCGCGGGCGATCGACCAGCAGGTCGGCCTGGGCCAGGGCCTGGGCGATGGTGAGAGTGGACATCAGGCGGTTTTTCCGAAGGTGGAGAGGAGATGGGATTGGGTGTGGCCGTAGCGGGCGTCCGCCAGCAGGCCGTCCCAGCCGAGGCCGCCGCGGCCGATCAGGCCGAGTAGCGCGGCGGTGTTGAGCGGGCGGTCGCGCACGGCCTGCAGCGATTCCTCGACCAGTTCCGGGTGGCAGACCAGCACGACATCGCAGCCGGCGTCCAGGTGCGCGGTGACCCGCGCGGCGACGCCGCCGACGGCGAACGAAGCAGCCATGCCGATGTCGTCGGAGAACACCACGCCGCGGAAACCCAGTTCCTGGCGCAGGATCTGCTGGATCCAGCGCGGGGAGTAGCCGGCCGGTTCCGGCGCAACCTGCGGATAGACCACGTGCGCCATCATCACCGCGTCGGCGCCGGCGGCGATGCCGGCGGCGAACGGCACCAGGTCTTCCTGGCGCAGGGTCTCCAGCGGCCGCGGGTCTTCGGCGTCGTCGACGTGGGTGTCCTCGAGCACGGTGCCATGGCCGGGGAAATGCTTGAGCGTGGCGCCCATGCCGACGCTGTGCATGCCGCGCACATAGGCCGCGGCGAAGGCCGCGACCACCTGCGGGTCGTCGCTGAAGGCGCGGTCGCCGATGGCGCGGTTGCCGCGGGCCAGGTCCAGCACCGGGGCGAAGCTCAGGTCGATGCCGCTGGCGCGGATCTCGCTGGCCATCAGCCAGGCATGCTGCTCGGCCATCTGCAGCGCCGCGGCCGGATCGCGCGCGTACAGCGCGCCGAAGCCCTGCAACGGCGGCAGCGCGCTGTAGCCCTCGCGGAAGCGCTGCACGCGGCCGCCTTCCTGGTCCACGCAGAGCAGCAGCGGCCGCGGCGTCGCGGCGCGGATCGCCGCGCTCAACTCGCTTACCTGCGCACGCGAGGCGAAATTGCGTTTGAACAGGACCACGCCGGCCACCGCATCGTGCTGCAGCCAGTCGCGCTCCTGCGCGGTGAGTTCGGTACCGGCAACGCCGATCGCGAGCATGCGGGGGATTCCTCCTGCCGGCGCGGTTCAGGCGCCTGTGGGCCGGCATTGTCGCAGATGCCGGCGTCGGCAGCAGGTCGCCCCTCTGTCAGCTGACACGTCGCGGTAACGAACGCGTCCGAGTTGAGGCGCGCGCGGCGACGGGCAGCGCAGCAGGACCGGACCGCGCTGCAGTCCGCCCGGTCCGCGCGCGCAAGGCGGCCTCGCGGCCCGTTGCCTGGCCGGCCTGGCTGGCACGCGCGCGATGCGGGAGACGTGCGCGGCGAGCCGGCATGGGCATCAGCAGGACGCCTGCGCAGCACCGTGGGCCGCCCCTCGCCTCCTGCGACGCTGGCTGGCGCGCGACGTCTAGACCGCGCAGCCGTCCGGGCCGCAATCGTGGCCCGCCTGGGCTTCAGCGAGCAGGCCGCGCACGGTGGCCGCGAACACCTCCGGCGGCTGCGCGCCCTGCAGCGCCTGGCGGCCATCGATCACGTAGGTGGGCACGGCACGGATGCCCATGGCCTGCGCCTGCCGCAATTCCGCCTCGATCTCGTCCAGGCCCTCGTCGCCGTCCAGCAGCGCCTGCACCCGCGCCGCCGACAGCCCGCCCGCGGTGCCGGCATCGCACAGCGTCTGCACTTCGGCCAGGTTGCGGCCCTCGGCGAAGTGCGCATGGAACAGCGCCTCGGCAACCGCGTCGACATCGCCCTCGCGCGCGGCCAGCCACAGCAACCGGTGCGCGGGCAGCGTGGTCACCCGCACCTGGCCGCGGCCGAAGTCGAACGGCAGGCCTTCGGCACGCGCGGTGGCCTGGGTCTGCGCCAGGATCTGCTCGGTGCGCGCCGCACCACCGAACTTGGCCGCATAGGCCTCACGCAACGGCACCGGCTCGGTGCCGGCGTCCGGATCCAGTTGATAGGGATGCCAGTGGATCTCCAGCGCCGGCGCCTCCGCGCCGAGCGACGCAAGACCTTGCTGCAACCGGCGCTTGCCGATCCAGCACCAGGGGCAGACCACGTCGGACCAGATGTCGATGCGCATGAGCGGGGATTGGGGATTGGGGATTGGGGATTCGTAAAAGCATAAGCCCGATTGCCGCGAGAAGCGGGGATTGGGGATTGGGGATTGGGGATTCGCAAAAGCGGGCCGCGTGCGGCGTTTGGCTTTACGCTTTTACCAATCCCGAATCCCGACTCGCCAATCCCGTCCATTCGCAGAATGGACACGTCGCCAGCGCCACGTTGTAGTACCGCGGGTCGTCGGTGACTTCGGCGCCGAGCCAGTCGGGCCTGGCGAATGCCTCGTCGGCACTGTCCAGCTCGATCTCGGCGACCACCAGCCCGGCGTTGTCGCCGAGAAACTCGTCCACTTCCCAGAGGTGGCCCTGGTACTGCACGAGATGCCGGCGCTTGTCGATCAGCCCGCCCACGCACAGCGCCAGCAGCGCGCGCGCATCGTCCAGCGGAATCGGATACTCGAACTCCTGGCGGGTGTGCCCGAGCTCGCGCGACTTGAGATTGAGGAACGCGTCCTCGCCCTGCACCCGCACCCGTACCGACGCCTTCTGCGCCCCGCTGGCCAACGCTGCCTGGTCGTTGAGATAGCCCTGCGCCATCGGCATCACCGCATGCGCCGCCGCGCGCCAGCCGTCGTGGGTGACAAGGAATTTGCGTTCGATTTCTAAGGGCATGGGATTGGGGAGTGGGGATTCGGGATTGGTTAAAGCATAAGCCAGCGCGCGGAGGCGCCGTTGCAAATCCCCAATCCCCAATCCCGAATCACGGCTTTTCAAACACCGCAATGCTCTCCACATGCGCGGTATGCGGGAACATGTCCATCGCACCGGCGGCCTTGAGCACGAAGCCCTGTTCGTTGACCAGGTAACCGGCGTCGCGCGCCAGCGAGCCGGGATGACAGCTGACGTAGACGATGCGCTGGAACTGCTTCAACGGCAGTTGCTGCAGCACCTCCAACGCGCCGGAGCGCGGCGGGTCCAGCAGCAGCTTGTCGAAGCCCTGGCGCATCCATGGCGCCTGGCGCTGGTCCTGGGTCAGGTCGGCGGCGAAGAACTGGGCGTTGTCCAGGCCGTTGCGCAGCGCGTTCTCCCGCGCGCGCGCCACCAGCCCGGCGTCGCCCTCCACGCCGACCACCTCGCGCACGGTGCGCGCCAGCGGCAGGGTGAAGTTGCCCAGGCCGCAGAACAGGTCCAGCACCCGGTCGCCGGGCTGCGCATCGAGCAGCGCCAGCGCGTGCGCGATCATCTTCTCGTTGAGCGCGGCATTGACCTGGATGAAGTCCAGCGGCCGGAACGCCAGTTCCACGTCCCACTGCGGCAGCCGGAACGACAGCGGCACCTCCTGCGGATACAGCGGATGCACGCTGTCCACGCCGCCGGGCTGCAGGAAGATGGCGAAGTCGTGCTGCTGCGCGAAGGCGATCAGCGCGTCCTGGTCGCGCGCGCTCAGCGGCTGCATGTGGCGGAAGGTCAGCGCCACCGCGGCGTCGCCGGCGATGAACTCGATCTGCGGGATGTCGCGCTTGCCGTCCAGGCTCTCCACCAGTTCCGCCAGCGCGGTCACCTTGAAACCGATCTGCGGGATCACCGTGTGGCAGACCGACAGGTCGGCGACGAAGCGCGGATCCTGCTCGCGGAAGCCGACCAGGGTCTTGCCCTTCTTCTCCACCCGCCGCACCGAGAAGCGGCCCTTTCGCCGGTAGCCCCACGGCGCGCCGGTCAGCGCCGGCAGCACCGCCTGCGGGGTCACGTGGCCGATGCGCTCCAGGTTCTCGGTCAGCACCCGCTGCTTGGCGACGATCTGCTGGTCCTCGGCCAGGTGCTGCAGCACGCAGCCGGCGCAGACGCCGAAATGCGGGCAGCGCGGCGTCACCCGCTGCGGCGAGGCCTGCAGCACCTGCACGGTACGCGCCTCGTCGAAGTGGCGGTTGCGCGCGGTCGGTTCGGCCAGGACGGTCTCGCCAGGCAGCGCGCCGGCGACGAAGGCGACCTTGTCGCCCTCGCGGCGGGCCACGCCGCGGCCGTCGTGGCTGAGGTCGGCGATGTCGGTCTGGAAGGGCGTGCGGTCGAGACGGTTTCTGGATCGGGCCACGTGGCAACAGGCTGCGGGCGGAAAAGGGCCGCCATTGTCGCAGATGGGCCGCGCCGGGACCGGCTTGCGATTGCCGCGCCGGCGAGGCAAAGTGGCGCGGACGCACGCGCGCCGCCGCGCGGGATGCGACCACGCCGCATGGAGGCATCAGCATGGTATCGACCCAGGATCCGGTAACGCGACTGCTGCTCGTCGAAGACGACCCGATCAGCCGCGCCTTCTTCGACGCGACCCTGCAGGCGCTGCCGGCCCAGGTGGACCTGGCCGACTCCGTCGCCAGCGCCCTCGACCGCGCGCAGACGCAGGCCCACGACCTGTGGCTGATCGACGCCAACCTGCCCGACGGCAGCGGCAGCGACCTGCTGCACCAGTTGCAGCGGCAGCGCCCCGGCACCCTCGGGCTGGCGCATACGGCAGACGCCAGCGGCACCGTTCGCGCGCAGCTGCTCGATGCCGGGTTCGCCGACGTGCTGCTCAAGCCGCTCAGCACCGAACGGCTGCTGCAATCGGTGCGCCGGCTGCTGGCGCGCGGCCGCTCCGGCGGCACGCCCGGCACCGCCGAGCCGACCCTGGACTGGGACGAGACCACCGCGCTGGCCGCGCTCAACGGCGAGCGCGCGCATCTGATCGCGCTGCGCGAGCTGTTCCTGGCCGAGCTGCCCGGCACCCGCGACGCGGTCGCCTCGGCCCTGCAACTCAGCGACGACCAGGCCGTGCGCAACCACCTGCACCGGCTGCAGGCCAGCTGCGGCTTCGTCGGCGCCGCGCGCCTGGCGCGCGCCGTGCGCCAGTTGCATGGCGACCCGGCCTCCTCGCAGGCCCGCCACCAGTTCAGCGAGGCGGTGGCGGCGTTGTTGCACTGAATGCCGGGATTGGGGATTGGGGATTGGGGATTGGGGGTGCCGATCGGCGTCCGATTGGGCTGGGGGAGACGCGACTTCGGTTGGATCCGCGCGCTCCCGGACGTTGCCAGGGCGGTGCAGGCCGCGGCCGCCCTCGCCCACCTGCTGTCATCGATTCATGCGACGGCGATGGTGCGTGATGGCGCGACCGAAGTGCATCTCCAATCTCCCGTCGGCGCGGCTTCCGCCGCGACAGGCGTTACCGGGAACGGGCATCGCGGCTGAAGCCGCTCCTACAAAAAAACGTGCATCTGGTGACGTGTGCGGTCGCCTGGCTGCCCGTCTGGCCGCGGCGCTCGCACCGCCGATCCGGAGCGGTCACGACGCCGCGGACGGCGGCACCTTCGCCTCTTCCGCCATGGACCTGGCTGCCCGTCTGGCCGCGGCGCTCGCACCGCCGATCCGGAGCGGTCACGACGCCGCGGACGGCGGCACCTTCGCCTCTTCCGCCATGGACTCCGCCATCGCGTCGGACGTGGAATCCGGATCGGCGTCCGCGTCGGGCGTCGCCGCGCGGAGTGCCGTCTCCGGCGCCGCGGCGGCGCTGCGCTGCCGTGCCAGGTCCTCGACCATTTCCCAGGATTTCAGGCCGCGGCCGCCGAGGTGATGCAGCAGCACCACGCGCATGCCGCGGCGCAGGCCAGGCAGATCCTCGGCAGCCGGCTCGGTGTCGTCGGCCAGGGCCAGCAGCGCGCGGCCGGTGGCCATGCCGCTGCGCTGGTCGTGGCCGCGGTCGCTCAACAACCGGCGAGGTCCGTGTTCGGCGTCGAGCACGTAGCGCGCGGCCGGGTCGATCGGCTCGCCGTCGCCGTCGTGGCGCAGGTCGAAGCCCACGCCCAGCGCCTCCAGCAGGTCGCGCTCGAAGCAGCGCAGCGACCAGGCCAACGGCGCCTCGGCCGCCAGCCGCGCGCGCACCCGCGCATAGGCCAGGTACAGGTCCGGCGCCGGATCGTCGCGCGGGGCCAGGCGCAGGGTCAGTTCGTTGATGTAGAAGCCGGCCAGCATCGCCTCGCCGCTCAGCCGCGGCGCCGCATCCAGCGCCTCGGCCGCGCGCAGTTGCGCCAGTTCGCCGCGCCGCTGCGCGCTGAAGCGGATCGACTGCAGCGGCTGCAGCGCCGCGCGCAAGGCCTGCTTCTTCGGCCCCTGCACACCGCGCGCCAGCACTCCGAGCCGGCCGTGGTGCACGCTCAGCACTTCCACCAGCAGGCTGGTCTCGCGCCAGGGCCGGGCGTGCAGGACGAAACCGGGTTCGTGCTCGATCAAGGCTGCAGAGGCTGGGAATGGGGAGTGGGAAATAGGGAATGGAACAGCATGCCGTCCCTGGCCGCGTCATCGTCCAACGATCGGAAAGAGCCAGCGTCGTGTAGAAGCGGCTTCAGCCGCAACGGGCGCTACCGGGGGAACGCACGTGGCTGAAGCCGCCCCCACACACAACATGATTGTCCCGGAGGCGCGGAAATCCGATTCCCGATTCCCGATTCACCATTCCCGGCTTTACTCCCCGTACCCGAACGCCTTCAGCGCCGCCTCGTCGTCGGACCAGCCCTCGCGCACGCGCACCCAGGTCTCCAGGAACACCTTGGCGCCGAACAGGCGCTCCATCTGCTGGCGGGCCTTGGCGCCGATGTCCTTCAGGCGGGTGCCGCCCTTGCCGATCACGATCGCCTTCTGGCCTTCGCGCTCGACCCAGATCACCGCGCCGATGCGCAGCAGCGCGCCGTCCTCGGCGAAGCGCTCGATCTCCACGGTGGTCGCGTACGGCAGTTCCTCGCCGAGCTGGCGCATCAACTGCTCGCGCACCAGTTCGCCGGCCAGGAAGCGCTGGCTGCGGTCGGTGATCTCGTCCTCGCCGAACATCGGCGGCGCTTCCGGCACCAGTGCCAACAGGTCGCGCACCAGCGCCTCCAGGCCCTTGCGCTTGAGCGCGGAAATCGGGTGTACCGCGGCGAAGCTGCGGCCCTCGCTGACCTGCTGCAGGAACGGCAGCAGCGCGGTCTTGTCCTTGAGCCGGTCGACCTTGTTGACCACCAGCACCACCGGGATGCCGGCGTCGCTGAGCACGTTGAACGCCAGCGTATCCTCCTCGTCCCAGCGCCCGGCCTCGATCACCAGCAGGCCGGCGTCCACGCCCTCCAGCGAACCGCGCGCGGCGCGGTTCATCACCCGGTTCATGGCGCGCTTCTGCTCGCGGTGCAGGCCGGGGGTATCGACCAGCAGCAACTGGCCGGCCGGGAAGCTGGCGATGCCCAGCAGCCGGTGCCGGGTGGTCTGCGGCCGGTTGGAGACGATGCTGACCTTGGCGCCCACCAGGGCGTTGGTCAGGGTGGACTTGCCCACGTTGGGGCGGCCGATCACGGCCACGCTGCCGCTGCGGTAAGGGGTGGTCGCTTGTTCGTTCACTTGCTCGAATCCAGTTGCTCGATGGCGGCGGCGGCGGCCTGCTGCTCGGCCAGGCGCCGCGAGGTGCCCTCGCCCTCGGTCAGCAGGGCGGGCTCGGCGAGTACGCAGCGTACCCGGAATAGCTTGGCGTGGTCGTCGCCGGTCTCGCTGATCAGTTCGTAGGCCGGCAGGGTCCGCTGCCGGGCCTGCAGCCATTCCTGCAGGCGGGTCTTGGCGTCCTTCTCCACCTTGCCCACCGGCAGCGCCGCCAGCGCGGCCTCGAACCAGGGCAGGATGGTGGCGCGGCAGGTCTCGAGGCCGGCGTCCAGGTAGATCGCCGCAACCACGGCCTCCACCGCATCGGCCAGGATCGAGTCGCGGCGATGGCCGCCGGACTTCATCTCGCCCGGGCCCAGGGTCAGGCGTTCGCCCAGCTCCAGTTGCCGGCCGATGGCGGCCAGCGACGCCTCGCGCACCAGCTCGGCGCGGGCGCGGGTCAGCGCGCCCTCGTCGGCCTTGGGCCAGCGCTGGTACAGCGCCTCGGCGATCAGCAGGTTGACGATGCCGTCGCCGAGGAATTCCAGACGTTCGTTGTGCGGCGCGCCGGCACTGCGATGGGTCAGCGCCTGCGCCAGCAACTGCGGCTCGGCGAAGCGGTGACCGATGCGGTCACCGCGCAGGATGGTCTTACTGGCCACCACGCGTCGACAGGTCCTGGGTGGCGTCGAACTTGCCGACCACGTCCAGATTGGCGATCAGCGGGCGGCGCACTTCGTAGGCCACGTGCATCTTCACGCCGGTATCGGTGCGCTCGAAGGTGACGTCGCCGGGCTTGACGTTGTCCGAATTGTTGATGTCCAGGCGCCGGAACAGCGAGGCCTTGGCCTGCGACGGATCCATCTCGGCGCTGCCGGCTTCGGTCGCCAGGCCCTTCATCGCCGAGCGCACCGCATAGAACTCCATGTACATCGGGAACAGCTTCATGCCGATGTAGACGAAGAATCCGACCACCGCCAGCACGATCACGAACGAGGTCAAGGTCATGCCACTTTGCTTGTGCTTCATCGCGCTTCCCCTCACGCAAGTCACTGAATGGTCGTCCCGATCCGCGACGGATCGAAACTGCCGCTGCAAAACCAGCCTTCGCAATTGAGCCAGATCAGGAACGCCTTGCCGCGCAGGTTCTCCTCGGGCAGGAAATGGGTCTGGGTCCAGAACCGGCTGTCCTCGCTGTTGTCGCGATTATCGCCCATCACGAAGTACTTGCCCGGCGGCACCACCCAGTCGCCCTGGCCGGCCGGATTGTTGCGGTCGATCCATTCCAGCTCGGTGTGGGTGCGCCCCGGCAGGTACTCGGTGAGCAGCGTGGCACCGGTCATTTCCGCGCCCTTGCCCTTGCCGACGTACTCGCCCATGACCTTGTACTTCATCGGCGTGCCGTTGATGTACAGGGTATCGCCGTGGAAGCCGATGCGATCGCCCGGCAGGCCGATCACGCGCTTGATCCAGTTCTCGTCCGGCTTGTGCGGCGGCTTGAACACCACCACGTCGCCGCGCTTGGGCTCGCCGACCGGAATGATCTTCTGGTTGGTGATCGGCAGGCGGAAGCCGTAGGAGAACTTGTTGACCAGGATGAAATCGCCGACCAGCAGGTTCGGCATCATCGAGCTGGACGGGATCTTGTACGGCTCGGCGATGAAGCTGCGCAGGATCAGCACCACCGCCAGCACCGGGAAGAACGCCCGCGAGTAGTCGACGATCACCGGCTCGCTGTCGAGCAACCCGGCCCGCGCGGCGCGGCGCTTGGCGAAGAACAGCTTGTCCAGCAGGGTGATGATGCCGGTGGCGAAGGTCAGGACCACCAGCGCGATTTCAAACCATTTCATTCTTATTCCTTCGGAATGGGAATAGGGAATGGAGAACGGGGAATCGGGAAGGCAAGAGCATGCGCTCTTTCGATTCCCCATTCCCTATTCACGACTCCCGGCTACTTGTCCATCTGCAGCACGGCCAGGAAGGCTTCCTGCGGGATTTCCACGCGGCCGACCTGCTTCATGCGCTTCTTGCCTTCCTTCTGCTTTTCCAACAGCTTCTTCTTGCGCGAGACGTCGCCACCATAGCACTTGGCCAGCACGTTCTTGCGCATCGCCTTGACCGTGGTGCGGGCGATGATCTGCGAGCCGATCGCGGCCTGGATCGCCACGTCGAACATCTGCCGCGGGATCAGGTCCTTCATCTTCTCGCACAGTTCGCGGCCGCGGCGGTCGGCGTGGCTGCGGTGCGCGATCAGCGACAGCGCATCGACCTTGTCGCCGTTGATCAGCACGTCCACGCGCACGAACGGGCCGGCGTCGAAACGCACGAAGTGGTAGTCCAGCGAGGCGTAGCCGCGGCTGACCGACTTGAGCTTGTCGAAGAAGTCCAGCACCACCTCGGCCATCGGCAGCTCGTAGCTGATCTGCACCTGGCTGCCCAGGTAGTTGATGCCGATCTGGCTGCCGCGCTTTTCCTCGCACAGCTTGATGATGTTGCCGATGTATTCCTCGGGGGTGAGGATGTTGGCGCGGATGATCGGCTCGCGGATTTCCTCGACCATGTTCAACTGCGGCAGCTTGGCCGGGTTGTCCATGCTGATGATCGAGCCGTCGGTCTTGAGCACCTCGTAGACCACGGTCGGCGCGGTGCTGATCAGGTCCAGGTTGTACTCGCGCTCCAGGCGCTCCTGCACGATCTCCATGTGCAGCATGCCGAGGAAGCCGCAGCGGAAGCCGAAGCCCATGGCCTCGGAGCTTTCCGGCTCGAAGCGCAGCGCCGCGTCGTTCAGGCGCAGCTTGTCCAGCGCCTCGCGCAGGTTGGTGTAGTCCTCGGCATCGACCGGGAACAGGCCGGCGAACACGCGCGGCTGCATTTCCTGGAAGCCCGGCAGCGGCTTGCTGGCCGGGTCGCCGGCCAGGGTCAGGGTGTCGCCGACTGGCGCGCCGTGCACGTCCTTGATGCTGGCGGTGACCCAGCCCACCTCGCCCGCGCGCAGCGCCGGCAGCACCTTGCGCTTGGGCGTGAACACGCCGACGCTGTCGACCTGGTGGGTGCGGCCGGTGGACATCACCAGCAGCTTGTCGCCGGCCTTGATCTCGCCCTGCATCACCCGCACCAGCGAGACCACGCCCAGGTAGTTGTCGAACCAGGAGTCGATGATCAGCGCCTGCAGCTTGTCGGTGTCGCGCGGCACCGGCGGCGGGATGCGCAGCACGATCGCCTCCAGCACGTCGCGCACGTTCAGTCCGGTCTTGGCGCTGACCGCGACCGCGTCGGTGGCGTCGATGCCGATCACCGCCTCGATCTCGGCCTTGGCGCGCTCGATGTCGGCGGTGGGCAGGTCGATCTTGTTCAGCACCGGCACCACTTCCAGGCCCTGCTCCACCGCGGTATAGCAGTTGGCCACCGACTGCGCCTCCACGCCCTGCGCCGCGTCCACCACCAGCAGCGCGCCCTCGCAGGCGGCCAGCGAGCGGCTGACCTCGTAGGAGAAGTCGACGTGGCCGGGGGTGTCGATGAAGTTCAGGTGGTAGACCTGCCCGTCCTGCGCGGTGTACGGCAGCGACACGGACTGGGCCTTGATGGTGATGCCGCGTTCGCGCTCGATCGGGTTGGAATCGAGCACCTGCGCTTCCATCTCGCGTGCCTGCAGGCCGCCGCAAAGTTGGATGATGCGATCGGCCAGGGTCGATTTGCCGTGGTCGACGTGGGCGATGATGGAGAAGTTGCGGATGTTCCGCATCGAATCAGAGGACATGAGGTGGGCGGCGGCCAGGACCGTCGTCAGGATAACGGGCCATTATCGCATGGCCGGCGGCCGCTGGTGACGGCCGCCGGATTCGCCCCTGCTCCGGGGCGCCGACCCGTCTGGATCGGCGCCCGGGATGGCGCCCGGCCTTCGCCGGGCGCGCGGGATCAGCCGCCGGCGCGCACCGCGACGAAGCTGGTGGTGTCGCGCACGCGGATCAGCAGCATCACCACGTCGCCCTTCTTGTAGGCGCTCAGCTGCTGGTTCAGGGCGGCCACGCTGCCGACCGGGGTGCGTCCGACCTGCAGGATCACCATGCCCGGCACCAGCTGCGCGTCGCGCGCTGCGCGGCCGGTCACCGCGGTGATGCGCACGCCCTTGCCCGGCTCCACGCCCAGTTGCTGGCGGGTGGCGGCGTCCAGGTCGGCCACTTCGATGCCGAGCAGCGCATTGGCGCCGGTGGCCGGCGCGGCGTTGTCGCCCACCACCGGGCCGGCGTTGGGCTGGGCGTCGTCGGCCAGCGCGGTCAGCTGCACGGTCAGCTCGCGCGGCTTGCCGTCGCGCAGGATGCCCAGGCGCACCTTGGCGCCCGGCTGCATCGCGCCGATCATCGGCGGCAGGTCGCTGGAGGCGCCGATCTCGGTGCCGTTGACCGTGCGGATCACGTCGCCCACTTCCAGCCCGGCCTTGGCCGCCGGGCTGCCCTGCACCAGTTGGTTGACCAGGGCGCCGCGCGTATCCGGCAGGCCCAGGCCCTGCGCCTTCAGCGAATCGATGGCGCCGACCATGACCCCGAGCTGGGCGCGGGTGACCTTGCCGGTCTTCTTGATCTGCTCGACCGCGCTCATCGCCAGGTCGATCGGGATCGCGAAGCTGATGCCCATGTAGCCGCCGGAGGCGGAGAAGATCTGCGAGTTGATGCCGACCACCTCGCCGCGGGTATTGAGCAGCGGGCCGCCGGAATTGCCCTGGTTGATCGCCACGTCGGTCTGGATGAACGGCACGTAGCGCTGGTCGGCGTAGGGATTGCTGCGGCCGGTGGCGCTGACGATGCCGGCGGTGACCGAGTGGTCCAGGCCGAACGGCGAGCCGATCGCCACCACCCACTGGCCGGGCTTGAGCAGGTTGGAGTCCCCGATGCGCACCGTCGGCAGGTTCTTGCCGTCGATCTTCAGCAGCGCCACGTCGTACTGCTGGTCGCTGCCGACCACCTTGGCGGTGAACTCGCGGCGGTCGGTGAGCTTGACCTTGACCTCGCTGGCGCCGTCGACCACGTGGTGATTGGTCAGCACATAGCCATCGGGCGAGATGATGAAGCCCGAGCCCATCGAGCGGCCCGCGGGGCCGTCGTCGTCCGGCGCGCCGCCGCGCGGCTGCCCGGGCATGCCCGGCATGCCGTCCGGCCCGAAGAAGCGGCGGAAGAACTCGGGCATCTGGTCGTCGTCGGGCATGCCGCCGCCCGAACGCGCCGCCGCGGCGCGGCGGCTGATGGTGGTCTCGACGTTGACCACGCCCGGGCCGACCTGCTCGACCAGCCGGGTGAAGTCGGGAAGGTTGCCGACCAGCTGCGGCGCCGGCGCGGACTGTGCCGCCGGCGGCGGGGCGCTGGCGGCACTGGGGCTGGGCTGCTGCGCACAGGCAGCCAGCGGCACGGTCAGCGCCAGCAGGCCCAACAGATGGTGGCGGATACGGTGAGTCATCGGACGCGAGCCTCCGGTTCGGGAAGGGGAAGAACGAGGGGACGAAGCAACGGGGACCACGCGCCGGGACGAAAGACCGGCGCGCGGGGTTCAGGGCTGCTGCGGCGGCGGGTTGGTCGCCGCGTCGGCAGGCAGGCGGGGTTCGAACGGATAGAACGCCGCCGGATCCGCGCCGCTGCGCGGGAAGCTGGCGGTGAATTCACCGCCGTCGGCGGCCGGCAGGGTCGAGCGCGGCCACGGCCGGGCCTGCAACGGCGTTGCCGGGTGCCCGAACGGATCGTTGGCGCGTTGCGCGACCAGGGTCGGCGCGGCGACCGGCGCCACCAACGGGGTCTGTGCGGACGCCTTGGCCTGCGGCCTGGCGGGGGCCGCGGCGGCGTAGGCGCGCTCAGCCGGGACGTTGCGGGTGCGTACCGCCTGTTCGCTACGGGTGGCCTCGCGTCGCGCCGCCGCGGCCGCCTCCTGGCGACGATTGGCGGCGATCGCCATCGCCGGCGCGGCGGCGACGGCGGCGGCGAGATCGCCCTGCGGATCGGCGGGCGCCGGCGCAGGCGTCGGGACCTGCGGCGTGG